>VBFO01000078.1 GCA_005881025.1 Chloroflexota bacterium
CTGGTGCTTCACGAAGCGCCGGCTGGCGAGGTCTACAACGTCGGCACCGGCGCCGAGACCAGTGGGCGCCAGGTGGCCGAGGCAGTGCTCGACATCATGAAGAAGCCGAGGAGCCTGATCGAGTTCGTGGCGGACCGCCCGGGTCACGACTACCGATACGCGCTTGACATCGCGCACATCACGGAGCTCGGCTGGGAGCCGCGGGTTGGTTTCGCCGAAGGCCTGGAGCGCACTGTGCGCTGGTATCAGGAAAACCAGCAGTGGTGGCGGCCCCTGAAGTCGGGCGACTACTGGGAGTTCTACAAGAAGAACTATCGGCCGCTGGGGAAGTAGGGAACGCTGAAGCGGGTAGGGGAGGCGGCTTTCGCGCGCTGGGCCTGACTAGCCCGTAACGGCTCTGCGGCGGCGCCGCATCGAAAGCACGATTACCAAGAGCCACGCCAACGCGGTCGTAGCGACCAGCGCAGCTGTCGCGCCGCCGGCGACCTGCTTGAGGTTCTCGAGCGAGAGCCAAGGTCGCGCGGCGCCGGGCCAGCCCGATGGCGGAATGGTGTAGGCGGGCGCTTTCGCGTACTGCACGTGGGTCTGCATGGCAGCGGAGTCGCCGAGGCTGTCGGAGTCGGAGATGGTGCTGACCAGGAAACCGTCGTTGCCCTTGACGAAAAGGAATGCGTCCGCGAAATAGCGCGACAGGTCTGACAGCCGCGCGCCGTAGTAGGTGTCGATGCCTTCGAGGGTCAACGCATGCTGATAGGTCGGATCTGCCTGGTCGGCCTGCAAGGACTGCGTCAGCCACGCTTGCGCGCCCCGGCCTCCTGAGAACGCGACCACGATCTCGACCATCACGCGATGCTGGGCCTGCTGAACCCATGCCCTGCCGTAGCCGGAGATGAAGCCGTCGTCCTTGAGCGTGTTGATCGTCTTCGCCGCGGCGGCCTGACCTCCGATTGCCGCATAACCAGCTGCATCAAACGGCCCCTCCAGCACACCTTGCTGGGTCGGGAGCATCTCGACGTAGTCGCTGGTGGGGGGAGGGGCGAGGATGCTGTCAAGGGCCAGCGACTGGCCCGAGGCGCTGGCCGGTACGGCCGGAAGTAGTGCGGCCGTGAAGCACCCCGCGACGATCCATTTCACGGCCGCGCGGAACATCAGGTGTGTATCTGGATTAACGCACGAACCGCCCCGCAAGACCACGCCGGTACCAGTACAGATAGCGCGGCAGCCACTTCCACAGCTTGAAACGGCTTTGTCCCGCGGTCCGATCGCGCCATGTTGTGGGCACCTCGGCGACACGCAAGCCCATCAGGTGCGCCTTCACAGTCAGCTCGATACCGAGCTCGAACCCACCGGTCGATTCGATCGTGACCTCGTCCAGAAGTCGCTTCGAGTAGAGGCGGAAGTTGCTGGTGGCGTCGTGAACAGGCAGGCCGCCGAGCCAGTGCAGCGATAGGCCGGCGGTGCGCGACATGGTCCGTTTCAAGAGCGGGCCCCCCAGCTGCTTGCCCCCCCGCACATAGCGTGACCCTGCCACGACATCAGCACCCGACCGAGCGAGCTCGTACATGGAGTCGATGTCATTCGGGTCGTCCGAACCGTCGCCCATCGTCACGAGAACGTATGGCGCAGCCGCGACGCCAAGGCCCGACTTGATGGCGTTGAGGACGCCTCGGCCGATGATGTTGCGGTGAAGACGGAGCTCGGGCAGCTCTGACTGCAGGCGCTTCACGACCGGCACCGTCGAGTCCTCGTCGAAGTCGTGCACGACCAGCACCTCCAGCGGCCGCATGTGCGTCCGTTCGACTATGCCGCGCAGCGTGGGGACGACGTTCTCTCCCTCGTTGTACACGGGCACGACGACGGAGAGCGCGGGGGGTGCGTTCAAATCCGGCCCGACGCGATCTCTTCCTTCACCCACGGGATGACCTCGTCGAGCATTGTCTCCAGCGTGGTGGTCGCCTCGAAGCCAAGCACCTCGCGCGCTTTCCGGACGTCCGGCACGCGCATCTGCACGTCGTGCTCGTAGGGCTGATCGGCCACAAGGTTCAGCGGCCGGTCGGGTCCATGGACCTTCCGCCAGATGAGCTCGGCCAGCTCACGCACTGTCGTCGAGCGAGCGGTCGAGAGGTTGAAGTCCTCGTTCACTGCACGCTCGGACTCCATCGCCAGGCGGATGCCGCGCGCGAGATCGGCGCCGTAGGTGTAATGCCGCACCTGGCCGCCGTCGCCAAGGATGTGCAGGGGATCCTGGCCTTTGAGCACCTTCTGGCACAGATCAGGCACCACGTGACTCATCGCGAGCTTCACATTGCCGCTCATGACGTCATGGTCGCGAAGAGCCCGCCGCTCGCCGATGCCGACGCAGTTGAAGGGCCGCAAGATCGTGTACGGAAGCGAGTACTGCTCGTGCGCGCCGCGGGCGAAGTATTCGGTCGCGAGCTTCTGGAACCCGTATGTGGATCGCGGCGGCGGGCTTTTGAGCTGGGCGCCTTCGGGAGTCGGGAAGATGGCCGCCGCCTCGAAGACCATGCTGCTCGAGATGACCGTGATGCGCTGCAGGCGGCCGAGGCGGTGCGCGCTGATCGCGGCGTCGAAGGTGGAGGCGATGATCCGCTCGTTTTCCGCGAGCAGGTCGTACGCGAACTCATGGAAGTAAGAGATGCCGCCGATCATGGCCGCGCCCGCGACGACGTGATCGCACTCCGACGCCAGCTTTGTGAGCAGCTCGACGTCCTTGGCGTCACCCTCGACCAGCCGGTAGCGAGGATCGGAGTCAAAGCTGCGCTTGACCGGCCCGTACTTGCTGAAGTTGTCGACGCCGACCACGTCGTGGCCCGCCTCCAGCAGCTCGGCGACTAGATAGCCGCATATGAATCCTGCGGCGCCGGTGACTAAAACCTTCAGAGCCTGATGGGCCCCGTGATCCCCCAGATGTCAACAACCTCGCGGCCGTTGAGCTCGAGCCCTCGATACGCGCGGTGGGGAGCGCCGATCACCAGCACGTCCGACCCCTTGAGCACCTCGTCCAGCGACACGAACGACGAATCAGGAACATATGGATCGGTGCAAAGGACGCGCGCGCCTTTGAAAGCGGCCAGCTTGCGCACCTTGTAGCTGAGCGACGCTCGTGGATCGTCGGAATCGCCCTTGAACGCCATGCCCAAGATCCCCAGCGTCCTGCCCGCCAGCGCGTGCCGCGAGTTCAAGGTATCGACGATGTAGTTCGGCATGCCCTCGTTGATCTGCATCGCGGCCTGCCCCATGGGGAAGTGGTCGGGCGTGAAGGCAGACAGCTGCATGGTGTCCTTCAGCAGGCATGGTCCTGCGGCAAACCCAGGCCCTGGCAGGTCCGCCGCCCGCGGGTAGTCACGCCGGATGGCGTCGAGCACGCTGTTGTAATCGACACCGGATCGATGCGCGATCTGGAAGAACTGGTTGGCGATGGCGAACTTCATGTACCGCCATGTGTTGGTCAGCAGCTTCGCGAGCTCGGCCTCAATTGGTGTGGTGCGGATGAGCTGCATCCCCAGCGGGGCGAACAGCTTCGACGCCCGCTCATAAGCCTCGTCCGAGGACGCACCGATCAGCTGCGGGAGGCTGGTCACCTCCTCCAATGCATGCCCTTCGGCGATGCGCTCGGGGCAGAAGGCGACCGTTGCGTCGACACCGGCCGCCTGGAGCCGGCGCTCGACGCCCTCGGTGGTGCTCGGGAACACAGTCGACCGAAGGACCACGAGGGTACCCGGTTGGATGTGGGGGATCAGCTCGTCGACGACTCGGTCGAACACCGTCACCGACGGGTTCATGAACTCGTCGATCGGGGTTCCAATCACGAGGATCACCGTCTGGGTCCGCTCGACCATCGCCGGCTGGGAGCTGAACTCGAGCCGGCCCGTGGGCAGAAGCCTGGCCAGCAGCTCTCCGGCGCCGTTCTCACGAAACGGCAGCTCGCCTGCTTTGACGCGCTCGATCTTGGCCACGTCGATGTCGTTGATGCCGACCCGATAGCCTGAGTCCGCCAGTGACAGACCCAGCGGAAGCCCGACGTGGCCGCAGCCGCCGACGATGACTACGTCCAGGGCTTTCATGGCGGCCAAATTATGAAGATCAAGCAGGCGGCGGGGCCTTCTGTATTGATGGACGTGAGGCCGCTCCAGGGTCCGAGCTCAAAGCGTGGGGTCGGAAGCTATGCGACAGGTCTCCTCAAAGGCATGGTCGACGAAGGTTTCGACACCCACCTCACGCTGCTGCTGGATGCCCGTCTCGGCGAGCCGGAGCTTCCCGCCGGCAAGTTCAAGCTCGCGGGGTCGCGCCGGCGCTACTCCGGCAACTTCGCCGCTTACGAGGAGGCGGTGGCGCTGGGGGCGGACCTGAAGCGGATCGGTCCTGACGTCTATCACGCCATCGACCTGAAGCTGCCAGGCCGGTCGCCATGCGGATTGGTGGTAACTCTGCACGACCTGATCCCCTGGGCCCTGAGCGGTTCGCGGATGTGGGGCGAGCGGGCGCGCTACTGGCTGGGACGCCGCCTGCTGCGCCGGGCCGACCTGGTCCTCGCCGTCTCGCAGTCGACCGCCGACGACGCAGTCAGGCTCGGCGGCGTGGCTTCGAGCCGGATCCGCGTGGTGAAGGAGGCGGCGGATCCAATCTTCAAGCCAAGCCCTCAGGCTGCGGAGCGAGTGTCTTCCAGCTTCGGCCTGAAGCCGGGCTACCTGCTGTTCGTCGGTGCCCTGGACGCGCGCAAGGACCCGGCCGGCTTGCTCCGCGCATGGTCGGTCGCAAAGGAGATCCGCCCAGACCTGCAGCTGGCACTAGTCGGCGAGCCCGGCCAGCAGGCGCCGGGTCGGATGCCCGGCGCGCGCGTGCTCGGCCATCTGACGGAGTCGGAGCTCGTCGACGTGTACACGGCCGCCGGATGTCTCGTCTTCCCCAGCCGCTACGAGGGTTTCGGTCTTCCGTGCCTCGAGGCGCTGGCGTGCGGATGCCCCGTCGCCGCCTACAACAACTCGAGCCTGCCGGAGGTCGTCGACGGGGCCGGGGAGCTCGTCGAGGATGGGGACGCGGATGCGCTGGGGAGGGCCGCCGCCGCGCTGGCCTCGAGGACCGAGCGTCCGTGGCGCGCGGGAATCGAACGCGCGAACACGTTCAGCTGGCGCAAGGCAGCGCGGGCGACCATCTCGGCCTATGAATCTCTCTTGAGATAATCGGGCGGCCTTGAGCAAAGTTGCGGTCATCGGCGCCGGCTACGTAGGACTCACGACCGCCGCCTGCCTCGCCGACCTGGGCAACGACGTCACGGTCGTCGACATCGACCGCGAGAAGATCGCGCAGCTCCAGAAGGGACATGTCCCCTTCTACGAACCGGGACTGACCGAGCTGG
The DNA here is from genome assembly GCA_005881025.1 of Chloroflexota bacterium. GTDB lineage: Bacteria > Chloroflexota > Dormibacteria > Dormibacterales > Dormibacteraceae > CF-54. The sequence goes on from VBFO01000078.1 coordinate 5,378, forward strand.
TTCAGAGAAACGCCGAGAGTCGCCGGCTTCGGTTCACGACCTCATATCGCGACGCGGTACCCGGCGCCGAGTACGCGATCATCGCGGTGAGCACTCCAGAAGGCGAGGGCGGCGAGGCGGATCTCTCATACGTCGAGGCTGCCGCCGGCTCGATCGCGGACTGCATGGACGGTCCGCTGGTCGTGGTCAACAAGTCGACGGTGCCGCCGCTGACGGGTGACATGGTGTCGCGAGTGCTGCGGCAGCGGAACAGCAAGCACGAGGCACATGTCGTCTCCAACCCCGAGTTCCTGCGCGAGGGTTCCGCCATCCAGGACTTCATGCATCCGGATCGAGTGGTCGTGGGCAGTCACGACCGCGCCGCAGCAGAGAAGGTCGCGAAGCTCTACGAGCCGCTGGAGGCGCCGATCCTGATCACGCCGAACATCTACACAGCGGAGATGGTCAAGTACGCGTCCAACGCGTTTCTGGCAGCGCGCATCTCGTTCATCAATGAGATCGCGCGGATCTGTGAGCGGGTCGACGCGGACGCGATGCTGGTGGCCGAGGGCATGGGTATGGACAAGAGGATCGGGCCGTCATACCTGGACGCCGGTATTGGCTACGGAGGAAGCTGCCTGGTCGGCCGCGAGACGGTCATCGTCCGTCGCGAGGGTCGGACGGCAGTTCTCCCATTGGAACAGGTCTTTGACGAATTTCAGACTGATCGGGCCTACGAAGTACTTGCTTGGTGGCGAGAAACGGAGACGGTCGAGTTCCTGCCAGTCACCGTGGCGACGATGCGACCATTCGAGGGCAATATCCTGGAGATCTCAACTGAGAAGGGGCGCCGATTGGAATGCACTCCCGACCATCCATTCGCGACTCTGACCGGGGTCAAGCTGGCGCGGGATCTAACCGCAGACGACTGGCTGCCGCTGGACGAGGAGGCTCCCCTGGCCGAGATGGCGGTTCGTGAACGTAATGAGGTCGTCTCGCTTGCGGGAGGCCCCACAACCGTCGCCACACCACCTCCATACGCGGGAGCAAAAACCTCTTGGGTTCGCGTACTCGATATCAAGCGACGGCCGTTTTCAGGAGCCGTTTACTCACTCGAGGTCGCTGGCGCCCACACCTTCGTTACCACCGGCGGGCTCGTCACGCACAACTGCTTTCCAAAGGACGTGAAGGCTCTGGCCGCGCTTGCTGAGCGCTTCGACTATCACCCCGAGCTGCTGCACGCGGTGATGGACATCAACCGCGACCAGCGCATGCTCGTGATCGACAAGCTGCGCGACTGCCTCGATGGCCTCAGCGAGAAGGTGATCGGCCTACTCGGCCTCGCCTTCAAGCCCAACACCGACGACCTTCGCGAGGCGCCGAGCCTCGACATCGCCAGGGTCCTGATCGCCGCTGGCGCTCATGTGCGCGCCTACGACCCGGCCGCCATGGAGCGCACGCAGGCGATCCTGCCCGAGCTCGAGTACGCGAAGGATGCATACGAGCTGGCGGCGGGGGCGGACGCGCTGGTGGTCGTGACCGAGTGGAACGAGTTCAAGCATCTCGACATGGCCCGCGTGAAGACCTCGATGCGCAAGCCTGTCGTGGTCGACGGGCGGAACATCTATGTCCCCGCCACCATGCGCGAGCTCGGCTTCACCTACCGAGGGATCGGCCGCGAGTAATCAGAGCGGCAAACCGCGGGCCGTCGTCTCCGGCGGGGCCGGCTTCATTGGCTCTCACCTGTGCGAGGCGTTCCTCAACGAGGGCATGCGCGTCCTCGCCCTGGACAACTTCATCACAGGCTCCTCGAGCAACCTCAAAGTGCTCGAGGACAAGCCCGACTTCGAGTTCCGGAAGGCGAACGTCAACGAGTTCATCGATATCGAAGGCGATCTGCGCTACGTCCTCCACTTCGCATCACCCGCCTCGCCCCCCCAGTACGACGCCAATCCCATCCATACCTTGAAGGTGGGCACCCTCGGCACGATGAACATGCTTGGCCTGGCGCGAGCGAAGTCGGCGATCTTTCTGCTTGCCTCGACCTCCGAGGTCTACGGCGATCCGCTCGTACACCCTCAGCCCGAGAGCTACTGGGGAAATGTGAACCCCATCGGCCCACGCGGCTGCTACGACGAGGCCAAGCGGTGCGCAGAGGCGTTTGCGATGGCCTACAAGCGCGCGCACCAGGTCGACACGCGGATCATCCGGATCTTCAACACGCACGGACCGCGCATGCAGGTGTCGGACGGCCGCGCGGTTCCGAACTTCATGGCCCAGGCCATCCGAGGTGAGCCCCTCACCGTCTACGGCGATGGCTCGCAGACGCGCAGCCTCTGTTATGTCTCAGACCTTGTCAGCGGCGTGCTGGCGGTGCTCGAAAGGGGCGATGAGATGCCCATCAATCTGGGGAACCCGCACGAGGTGACCATGCTCGAGCTCGCCGAGACGATCATCGGGCTCTCCGGTTCATCGAGCAGGATCGAGCACCGAGAGCTGCCCATCGACGATCCTCGGCAGCGCCAGCCGGACATCACGCGTGCGCGCACCATGCTCGGGTGGGAGCCGCGCGTCGGTCTTGAAGAAGGACTGATGAAGACCCTCGAGTACTTCAGGTCGGTGGCATGACCCGCCCTGAACAGCTGAAGAAGCTGGTCCGCGACGTTCCCGACTTTCCTCAGCCTGGAATCATCTTTCGCGACATCACCCCGATCCTCGCGGACAAGACTGTCTTCCGCGAGGTCATCGATCTCATGTCGAAGCATTGGGTCGACAAGGACGTCGACCATGTGGCCGCGATCGAGGCTCGAGGGTTCATCCCTGGGGCCGCGATCGCCATCCGACTGAACGCCGGCTTCATCCCCATCCGCAAAGCGGGCAAGCTGCCGTGGCGCGTGCTAAGCCATTCTTATCAACTCGAGTACGGCACCGATCAGCTCGATGTCCACGAGGACGCCCTCACGCGCGACGACAGGGTGCTGATCGTTGATGATGTACTCGCGACGGGAGGCACGGCCGCCGCGGCGGTCGAGCTCGTGCGCAAGCTCGGCGGCGACGTGGTGGGCGTCCAGGTGCTGATCGAGCTTTCTGCGCTGGCCGGCCGAAAGCGCCTCTCCGGTATTGATGTCGTCAGCGAACTGGTGTATTGAGGGAGCGGATTGAAACTGCATAGCGCCGACGTCAAGGACATGAAGCTGGCCGCAGAGGGCCAGGACCTGATCGATTGGTCCGCACGCGAGATGCCGGTCCTGAACCTGATCAAGCAGCGATTCGCGAAGGAGCAGCCGCTCAGGGGGCGCAAGCTCTCGGCCTGCCTCCACGTGACCAGCGAGACCGCCAACCTGATGCTCACCCTGAAGGCGGGCGGCGCCGACCTGGCGCTGTGCGCATCCAATCCGCTTTCGACCAACGACGCGGTCGCCGCTGCGCTCGCGTCGACACACGGGGTCAAGACCTACGCCATTCGCGGCGAGGACAACGACACGTACTACCAGCACATCGAGGCCGCCCTCGACCATCATCCGGCGATGACGATGGACGATGGCGCAGACCTCGTTTCGGTGCTGCACAAGAAGCGCGAGGCGCAGATCGCCGAGGTGATCGGAGGTACCGAGGAGACAACGACCGGCGTCGTGCGCCTGCGAGCGATGGCGGATCGCGGCGTGCTGCGCTACCCGATCATCGCCGTCAACGAGGCGGACACGAAGCACATGTTCGACAACCGCTACGGCACCGGCCAGTCGACGCTCGACGGCATCATCCGGGCCACCAACGTCCTGCTCGCGGGCAAGAAGGTGGTGATCGCCGGCTATGGGTGGGTGGGCCGCGGCCTGGCCTCTCGCTCGAAGGGCCATGGCGCTGACGTGATCATCACCGAGGTTGATGCCGTGAAGGCGCTGGAGGCGGTGATGGACGGATTTCGCGTCATGAGGATGGAGGACGCGGCCCGTGAGGGCGACATCTTCATCACTGTCACCGGCGATGTGAACGTGCTCGATCGCTCGCATTTCGCGCTCATGAAGGACGGGGTCATCCTGGCCAACTCGGGGCACTTCAACTCGGAGATCAACCTCAAGGCGCTGGACGACCTGGCGACCGGCGTGCGGCAGGTGCGTCAGCACGTGCAGGAGTACAGGCTGGGCGACGGCCGCCGCCTGCACGTGCTGGGCGAGGGCCGGCTGATCAACCTGGCCGCCGCTGAGGGCCATCCTGCTGCGGTGATGGACATGAGCTTTGCCAACCAGGCGCTGTGCGCCGAGTACATGGCCCGCAATGCGGGCAAGCTGGAGCGTCGCGTCTATGACGTACCGGACGACATCGACGCCGAGGTTGCGAAGCTCAAGCTGCGTTCGATGGGGATCGCGATCGACACCCTGACCGAAGAGCAGCAGAAGTACCTCTCTTCTTGGGAGGAGGGGACTTAGTGCGTTGATCTTCGGCCCGACCCGCCGCACGTGGGTGCTGGGCGGAGGCGGCGCTCGAGGCGCCGCCCAGGTCGGGGTTTTGCAGGGGCTCATGGAGGCGGGTCTGGAGCCTCCCGTCGCGGTGGTCGGGGTCGCGTCGGCGCGCTGAACGGAAGCGCGATCGCAGCCTATCCGTCGCTGGCGGGCGCCATGATGCTGCGTGGGCTGTGGGTCTCGCCGCAGGCACAGGCCGTGTTTCGGGCCCACCCCCTCGGCGTCATCTTGTCCGGCCTGCGTCGGGAGCAGGTCAGCGCCCTCCCCCAGCAGAACGTCAAGCGGCTGGTCGAGCGCGCTGAGTCGCTGACCGGCTTCAAGACCTTCGAGCAGCTGAGGCTGCCGCCGTGGCCACGGACTTCAACTCCGGCAAGCCGGCGGTTTTCCGCTCGGGTGAGCTGACGCCGGCCCTCCTCGCCTCGACCGCCATACCCGGGGTGTTTCCCTCAGTTGTGATCGGTGGCCGCGAGCACATGGATGGCGGGGTCGTCGACAACACTCCGATCGACATCGCGATAGGGGACGGGGCCAAGGAGGTGCTGGCGATCAGCCTGATGGCGGGCGGCGAGCACGAGAAGGTCCCCGACTCATGGCCGGGGCTCATCGCGCGCACCCTTCAGCTCTCGTTGCATCACCAGATGCTCAGCGACTATGAGCGCCTGCGCGATCGGGCGCGGATCGTCGTCCTGTGCCCGGTGACCTCGCCGACCGCGACCTGGGAGATGCGCCAGCACCACCTGGAGGCGGTCATGGAGTCGTCCCGGGCGGCTACATCCGCTCTGCTGGCCAAGCGTGGATCGAAGCTGTTCCGGCACTCGGGGATCCACTACCTCGATCTGGCTTAGGATGCAGACGTCCCGGGAGTAAAAGCCAGGCGTCTGGGGAGTCGCCCACCAGGTGGCGAGTCCTTGCCGGCGTGGGTGATTCGAAGGAGGACCGTCCCGTTGCCAAGCCTGTTCACGTCCGAGTCAGTTACCGAAGGCCATCCCGACAAGCTCGCCGACCAGATCTCCGACGCGATCCTGGACTCGATCCTCGCCAAGGACCCGCTGGCGCGGGTGGCCTGCGAGGCGATCGTCACCACGGGCCTCGCGATGGTGGTTGGAGAGATCACCACGGACTGTTACGTCGACATCCCCAAGATCCTTCGCCAGACCGTGCGCGAAGTGGGCTACACGCGAGCCCGCTACGGGTTTGACGCCGAGACTTGCGGCGTGGTGACGAGCATCGATGAGCAGTCGCCCGACATCGCTCAGGGAGTGGACGTCGGCGGCGCAGGCGACTCCGGGATGATGTTCGGCTTCGCGTGCGATGAAACCCCCGAGCTCATGCCGCTGCCGATCAGCCTTGCTCACCGCCTCGCGCGGCGGTTGGCCGAGGTGCGCCGGGCCAAGACTCTCAACTACCTGCGTCCCGACGGCAAGGTCCAGGTCACAGTGCGCTACGGCGATGACGGCAAGCCGCAGGCGATCGACAACGTCGTCATCTCGGCGCAGCACCACGAGGAGGTCGACACCGAGCAGCTTCGCTCGGACATCACCGAGCACGTGATCGATCCGGTGCTGCCCGCCGAGATGCGCGACGGCGGCGCGCGGACTTTCATCAATCCCACCGGGCGCTTCGTAATCGGCGGACCGGTTGCAGACGCGGGTCTCACCGGTCGCAAGATCATGGTCGACACCTACGGCGGATACGCGCGCCACGGGGGCGGCTGCTTCTCAGGCAAAGACCCGACGAAGGTCGATCGCGCCGGCGCGTATGGCGCGCGCTACGTGGCCAAAAACGTCGTCGCGGCCGGCCTGGCGTCTCGCTGCGAGGTCCAGGTTTCTTACGCGATCGGTGTGGTCAAGCCGGTGTCGGTCCGGGTGGAGACTTTCGGCACCGGCAAGGTGGCGGATTCGAAGCTGGCGGCGGCCATCAACCGGCTCTTCGACCTCAGCCCGCTAGGCATCATCAAGGAGTTGAACCTGAGACGCCCGCTGTACAGGCAGACAGCCGTCTACGGACACTTTGGCCGCACCGACATCGACCTGCCGTGGGAGGCCACGCCGCGCGCCCGCGAGCTCGCGGCCGAAGTTTCTTGACGCTAACTGTGGCGGTGATACCGGCGGGCGGCGCCGGCACGAGGCTCTGGCCGCGATCGCGACGTTCCATGCCAAAGCACGCCCTCCCGCTGGGAGGTAGCAGCCGGCCGCTGCTGCGAGATGCTTACGACCGCGCTTGCAGCGTCGCCGACGAGGTGTTCGTGCTCACAGAGCGACAGCAGCGCCCGATCATCTCCGGCGTCCTGCCGGAGGTCGATGATGACCATCTGATCCTCGAGCCGGTGGCTCGCGGGACGACCAATGCCTACGGCCTGGCCGCCCTGACCCTGATCGAGCGCAGGCCCGAAGCGGTGATGCTGACACTGCCGGCCGACCACGTGGTGCGCGGCGGTCAGAAGGTGAAGAACGCGGTCAGCGCGGCCGTCCGTGCGGCCGCCGAGAGCGAGAGCCTCGTGGCGATCGGCCTCAAGCCAACCTTTCCCTCCACCGGTCTGGGTTACATCCAGGCGCCGAGACGTGGGCCGCTAGGCACTCACCGTGTCAAGCGCTTTGTCGAGAAGCCCGATCTCGCCACTGCCCGCCGGTTCCTCAAAGCCGGCGGCTACTACTGGAACGTCGCGTGGTTCTCGTGGCGACTCCAGGTCTTCATCGAAGAGCTGCGCCGCCACGCACCGCGCCACCTCACCGGGCTGCGCAAGGTGCTGCAGGCGCGGGCCGCCGGCGACGAGGCGGCCGCAGCAGCCCGCTACGCCCGCCTGCCGATCGAGGTGGTCGACCGCAGCGTGATGGAGAAGACCGACCGCCTGCTGCTCGTGCCCGCCGACTTCGATTGGGCGGACATCGGCAACTGGGCGGAGCTCGGAGCTCGCGTCCGTGCCGATGCACGCGGCAACTCGGTGGAGGGAGAGTCAATCCTGGTCGAAACACGGGACAGCCTGGTCTTCGGCGGCCGGCGCCTGATCGCCACCATCGGCCTGGAGGACATGATCATCGTCGACACCGAGGACGCGATCCTGGTCTGCCCGCGGTCGCGCGCCCAGGACGTCAAGGTGGTCGTCGAGGCGCTCAGGCGGGCGGGCAAAACCCGCTACCTTTAGCCCAGACATGGCTTCCCCTGAGATCAAATTCGGCACCGACGGCTGGCGCGGAATCACCGCCGACGATTTCACCTACGCGACGGTGCGCCGGGTGGCACAGGGGATGGCCGACTACATGCGCTCGCGGTCGAAGGACCCTCTGGCGGTCGTCGGCTATGACTGCAGGTTCGCGTCGGAAGAGTTCGCCCGCACTGTTGCCGACGTGTTCGCAGCGGGCGGTGTCCGGAGCCTCGTGTTTGATCGCGCATCACCGACCCAGGTCGCCTCCTGGACAGTCATCGATCGCAAGGCCACCGGCGCAGCCGTGATCACGGCCAGTCACAACCCCTATCTGTTCAACGGTGTGAAGTACAAGCCGGAGACCGGAAGCTCAGCCCCGACCGAGGTCATCAACGACCTGGAGAAGCGCATCAACGCGATCGGTGACGTGGCGGCCCCGGATCGCGAGAAGGTGTCAAGCCTGGTGGAGGTGTACGACCCGCGGCCTTCGTACTACGCGCAGGTGGGAAAGATGCTCGACCTCGACAGCATCCGCAATGCAGGGCTGCGCGTGGTCCATGAGTGCATGCACGGTTCGGGCTACGGCTATGTGGCAGAGCTGATCGGCGGCGGAGGCCGCACCACCGTTCGCGAGCTGCATCCCGACCGGAACCCGTTCTTCGGCGGGCTGAACCCGGAGCCGATCCCACCCAACATCGATGAGGCGATCTCCGTAATGAGGGCGGGAGGCCACGATCTCTGCATCATCACCGACGGCGACGCTGACCGCGTCGGCATCATCGACGAGACAGGCCGCTTCATCAACCAGCTTCAGGTCTTTGCGCTGCTGGTCCTTCACATGTTCGATGTGATGGGGCAGCGTGGACCGATCGTGAAGACGGTGAACATGACTTCGATGGTCGAGCAGCTCGCCAAGCAGTTCGGCGCCGAGCTGTACGAGGTGCCCGTGGGGTTCAAGTGGGTCGCGCCGAAGATGATGGAGACCAATGCAGTCATCGGCGGCGAGGAGTCAGGTGGATTCGGCATCCGGGGCCACATCCCGGAAAGGGACGGGATCCTCGTCGGCCTCTTGTTCGCAGACATGATCGTGCGCCGCGGCAAGCCGCTCTCGGAGATCCTGGTCGACCTCGAGCACAGAGTGGGCCCGCACGCCTACGCGCGTCACGACATCCACCTCCACCGCGACACGTACGACCGCGACCGCAAGCGGATCGTCGACCAGCTCGCCGCGCACCAGCCGAAGGAGGTCGCCGGCGTGAAGGTGGGGCGAGTGCGGTCTGACGACGGCTTCAAGTTCTACCTCGATGACGGCAGCTGGGTGTTGCTTCGCACGAGCGGCACCGAGCCGCTCGTCCGCATCTATGCCGAGGCCCCAGATGCGGCAGCTGTCGAAGCGCGCCTGGCGGCGATCGAGGACATCGTGGGACTCAAAGCGCCGGCCCGTGTCTGATCTCCCCGCGGTCAAACGGGCCGAGGAGACCATCGTCGAGAAGCCCTGGGGATACGAGGTCCGCTGGGCGATCACCGAGCGCTACTGCGGCAAGATCCTCCACGTCCAGCAGGGCGAGGCGCTTTCACTGCAGTACCACGAGCACAAGGACGAATGGCTGCTGGTCGTGAGGGGCTGCGTGGACGCAGAGCTTGGTGTCGACGGCGGCGAGCTCACTACCCACCGCATGCGCGAGGGGGACTCCGTCCACCTCGCCCCCGGCATCCGCCACCGCTTGACAGCGGTCGAGGACACCGACATCTACGAGGTCTCGACGCCCGAGATCGACGACGTGGTGCGGCTGGAGGATCGCTACGGCCGCGCCCCGAAGTAGACTTCGGCTTCCAAAATGAAAACCCCGCCTGGCCTCCGTGACGCCCCGGCTCGTGTGATCTCGGCCGTCCAGGGGGAACGCGACCGCCGCTTCCTGATCTTCGCCGGCGCTGTTCTGATCGCGATCGCTTTCGGATTCAAGTCCGAGCTGCTGGCGCAGAACCAGGTCTGGGCGCTTGGGCTTGGCCTCATCGTGCTGGCGGCGCCCGCGATCCTGGCGTATCTCCGCGCGGGGGAACCGCCGGCGGTCGAGCACTACATCCCGGTCGTCCTCGGGGCGATCACCCTCGCCGGCCTGACGATCCTGGTCCCTGAGCTGTGGAAGTTCGGGGTTCTGACCGTCGCCTTCGGGATCGGCTTCATGATCGCCGCCCGCCTCGACTATCTACGCCTTCGCGGTGCAGAGAAGCGCGGGCACCTGGTGCTTCAGGAGGCGATTCTCGTCTGCGTCCTTGCGGGCGCCTACCTGGTGGTTGTCACCCTGCCGTTCAACTCGATCCTCAGGTTGCTCTGGATCCTGACCATCACGTTCCTGGCGTCGTATCGCAGCTTCCGCATCAACGGCACCCCGATCGCGCCAACGCGGGCCTTCATCTTCGCGGTGTTCGTCGCCCAGGTGGTCACCTTTCTCGCCTGGGCTGTCACCACGCTGGAGACGTTCCTGATCCTCAACCAGGGCACTTTCGCTGTGATCCTGCTGTTCGCCTGGTATATCAATCGCGGACTCGTTCGCCACACGGTGGAGGACAGCTTCACCAGGCACGTCGTCCTGGAGTACGTCGCCTTCGCAGCCGTCCTGATCTACCTGTTCGTGTCGAGCTACCAGCCACGCATATAAAGCCCGCGTGGCAAGGTTTGCCGGGCTTCGCCCGGCAATGACTATGTGTATTTGACGACTGCCAATCGCCGCGTGGAGCAGGCTACTTAGAGCGATCCCCGGAGGGAGAGCAGGTGCGCGGATCCCGGCGGAAGTATCGTCGGGTCCGGAACCTCTTCAGCGACGGTTGAGCGCACCGATGCAATCAGTAAGTCCAGTCCTGCCCGCGCTCTGCGCGCAGAGGGAGCCGGGACGGGTCCCTCTCATACCTACTACATACCCAGGTAGGCCTTCTGGACGTCGGCCGACTCCAACAATTCCTTTCCCGTGCCGGTCTGGACGATGACGCCGGTCTCGAGCACGTAGGCCCGGTGCGCCACCTCCAGCGCCTTGTGCGCGTTCTGCTCGACCAAAAGCACGGGCGTGCCCTGGGAGTTGATCTCACGGACGATGCTGAAGATCGTCTCGACGAGGATCGGGGCCAGGCCCAGCGAAGGCTCGTCCAGCATCAGCAGCTTCGGCCTCGCCATGAGCGCCCGGCCCATCGCCAGCATCTGCTGCTCGCCGCCTGACAGCGTGCCCGCGATCTGATTGCGGCGCTCTCGCAGACGCGGGAAGAGTACGAAAACCCTCTCGATGTCGGAGGCGATCCCCGGCCTGTCGGTGCGGGTGAAGGCACCCATCATCAGGTTGTCGTTCACCGACATGCGTGGAAACAGCCGGCGACCTTCGGGAGACTGGCAGATCCCGAGGCCAACGATCTTGTCCGGGCCCACGCGGGTGATGTCGCGGTCGTTGAAGCTGATCGTTCCTGTGGTCGGGTGCATCAGGCCCGAGATCGTTCGCAGCGTGGTCGTCTTGCCTGCGCCGTTGGAGCCGATGAGGGCGACCACCTCACCCTGGCCGACGTCGATGCTGACCCCACGCAGCGCCTGGATACGTCCGTAGAAGGCGTCGACGCCCCGCAGCTCGAGCAGCGCCACTACAGGCTCACAACTAGGCCGACTTGCCCAGGTAGGCCTCGATGACCCGGCGGTCCTTGCGGACCTCCTCGGGCGGGCCTTCGGCGATCTTCTCTCCATGGTCGAGCACGACGATGCGCTCGGAGATGCCCATCACGAGCTTCATGTCGTGCTCGATGAGGAAGACGGTGATGCCGCGCGTGAGAATCTTCCTCACGAGCTCCATCAGCTCGACCTTCTCCTGCGGTGTGAAGCCCGCCGCGGGCTCGTCTAGAAGCAGCAGCTTGGGCTCGGTCGCCAGCGCTCGCGCGATCTCGAGCCTGCGCTGTTGGCCGTAGGGCAGGTTGCGCGCGTAATGGTTCGCGAAGCGCGCGATGCCGACGAAGCGCAGGAGCTCCATCGCCTCCTCGGTGACGCGTTCCTCCTCGTGTCGCTCCCTCGGCAGCTTGAACAGCGAGTCCCAGACCTTGGCCTTCATCCGAACATGGCGGCCGACCTTGACGTTGTCGACGGCGGTCATGAAGTCGAAGAGGCGGATGTTCTGGAACGTGCGTGCGATGCCGAGGCGCGCGACCTCATGCGGCTTTGACCCTGTGATCACGCGGCCATCGAATACGACGCGGCCGCTGGTCGGCCGGAACATGCCGGTCACGCTGTTGAAGAGGGTTGTCTTGCCCGCGCCGTTCGGGCCAATCAATGCGAACACCTCACCCCGCTTGATCTGGAGACTCACGCTGTCAACCGCAAGCAGTCCGCCGAAGCGCTTTGTGAGCTCAGTCAGCTCCAGGATGCTGTCGCGATCGGCGGGGGCCTCACTCACGATGCGTGCGCCTGCTCCACCACGGTTTCCTCTTCGGTGGCCACGGCATGCTTGAGCTCCTGCTCGCGAATGCGGCTGGGGAAGATGCCCTGTGGCCGAAGGAGCATCATCAGCACGAGGATCAGTCCGTAGAGCAGGAACTGGAGCCGCTGCGCCAACTCGCTGAGGCCCGGCCAGGCTCCGTTGGAGTTATTCAGCCAACCCAGGCCGATGGCGTTGGACAGCGATTGTAGGTTCGCCGGCAGTGACGAGAGCACGCTGTTGAGCAGGAAGTAGATGGCGATGGCGCCGATGATCACACCGGCGATGTTGCCCATTCCGCCCAGCACCACCATCACGAGCACGGTGACCGAGACGACGAAGAGAAAAGAGTCAGGGCTCACGAGGCCGAAGCTGGCGCCGTAATACGCGCCTGCGAAACCGCTGAAGGACGCGCCGATGGCGAACGCAAGCAGCTTGGTGGTCACCGTGTTGATTCCCATCGCCGCTGCGGCCACCTCGTCCTCGCGGATGGCCATCCAGGCACGCCCCAGCCTCGACCGGTGCAGGTTGTTGACCAGGATCACCGCTCCGATGATCAAGATCACGATCAACACGTAATAGGCGACCGGGTCAAAGCTGAAATTGAAGTCCCTGACGATGGCGATGTCGTTCGCGCCAGCCCATGGCCCGGTGATCCAGGCGGGCAGCGACGGTTGGTCGATGCTGCCGATGGCGTTGATCCCGCCGGTCCACTGGTCCAGGTTCAGGAACAGCTGGGGCACGATCTCGCCGAAGCCGAGCGTGACGATCGCCAGGTAGTCGCCACGAAGCCTCAGGGTTGGGAAGCCGAGGATGGCGCCGAACGCGGCGGCGACGAACATCCCGACGAAAAGCATCAGCCAGAACGGAAGGTGATAGGCATGGTGCAGGGGGGACGAAGCCAGCTGGAATGAGGCGAACAGCGCGTAGCTGTACGCGCCGATCGCGAAGAAAGCTGCGTAGCCGAGGTCGAGCAGACCAGCGAACCCGACGACGACGTTGAGGCCGACCGCAAGCAGAACCCACGTGCCGGCATGCGCCGCCTGAGAGGTGAGGAACGTGTCACCCGTGGCGAAGATGGTGGCCATCGGCCAGACCAGCGCGACGATCAGCAGCACGCCGTACACGGCCGTGTCGCGATCGCGAATCCTCTCGCGCAGGTGGAGCCGGCTCCAGAGCGATCGCGCTGCCGGCATTGGTTTGCTCACTTCTCCGGCACCCGCATGCCAAGCAGCCCCGTCGGCCTGAAGACGAGCACGCCGATCAGGATCCCGAAAATCACGACCTGCGTCCATTTGGAACCGATGTAGGCGTCGCTGAACGCGGCGGTGAGTCCGATCACCATGCCGCCCAGGGCTGCTCCGGGGATGTTCCCGATCCCGCCGAAGACCGCCGATGTGAAGGCCACCAGTCCCGTGCGGAAGCCAAGGTTGTAGGTGATCGCGTTGAAGTAGAGACCCCAGATCACCCCACCGGCGCCGGCGAGCAGAGCCCCGATGAAGAACGTGGCCGCGATCGTGCGGTTGATGTTGATGCCCATCAGCTGCGAGGCGTCCCGATCCTGAGCAGTGGCGCGCATCGCCTTGCCGAGCTTGCTGCGATTGATGAACACGGCCAGCAGCGAGACCAGGATCGCGGCTGCGACCACGACGAACACGTCCTTGAACTCGATGAACACTCCGCCGATCGTGGTGTTGAAGCCAGGCCCGTGCGGCAGGAGGTCCGGGACGTGGACCGTGAAGGGGCCGCTCCACACGAACATGATTCCTTCCAGCAGGAACGACATCCCGATGGCCGTGATCAGGGGCGCGAGCCGGGGTGCGTTTCGAAGCGGCCGGTAGGCCACCCGCTCGATCGTGATGTTGACAGCACCCATGAGCAGCATGGCGGCGGGGAAGGTCACCAGAAGCGCGACAAGGTTGGACACGCTGAACGTGTCCTCACTGGTGCCCGCGAAAAATCCCATCACCGCGGCCGCGACATATGCGCCCAGGGTGAAGACGTCGCCATGGGCGAAGTTGATGAGCTCGATGATCCCGTAGACCATCGTGTAGCCGAGGGCGACGAGGGCGTAGATGGCGCCGTCGGCGAGTCCGAAAACGAGAATCTGGGCGAACTCGCTCGGGTGGACGACAGCCTGCGCGGCGAGGAGCACGATGGCGGTAAGGCAGATCACGAAGAAACCGAAGTCGCCGACGCTCATGCCGAGGCGGCTCAGCCACAGCCTTCGAAATCTGCCAGCCCCGGCTACCAACGCGCCAGCGTCCAGCGCCTGCCTCCTTCAGTTATGGAGGGAGGAGGCATGAAGGCCTCCTCCCTTGTTGTCGGTTAGGTCTTAACCGCTGCTCTTGGCGAAGTCGAACTGGGTCTTCCAGACGAAGCAGTCCTTGCTCGCGGTCTTGCCGCAGACGCCCGTGGACTGCGTCGGGTCGGAAACCGCCTGCACCGTGTAGATGGACACGATCTTCAGGCTGTTGTCGCCGTTCTGGTCGAAGTCGTAGGTGCCGATGACGCCCACGAAGCCCTTGGTCGCGGCCATTTCCTTGCGGACCTGCTCGCGCGAAGGCATGCTGCCGTTGGCGTCGTTGATTGCTCGCCCGATCGCGGCCATCAGCGCGTTGGTGGCGTCGTATGCCTGCATCGTGTAGCCGCCGAAGTCGTTCGGCTGGGGGAAGGCGGCGCGGAACGCGTCGATGGTGCTCTTCGCCCCAGGAATCTGCGTAGCGTCAGCGCCGGCTGAGGTCGCGCTGATGCCAACCTCGTTGCCTGACGCCTGGTTGATGCAGTCGGGGGTTTCGATGCCGTCGCCGCCCATGTAGGGGGCGTCCCAACCGATCTGCTTCATCTGCTTGCGCGGGATGCAGATGTTCTGGTCATCGGTGCCTCCGACGTACACGGCCTGGGCACCGGCAGCCTTGAATGTGAGCAGCTTGGAGCGCCAGTCGCTCGTCTGCTCCTTCTTGTAGCTGTCACGCGTGACAGTGCCCCCCAGCTTCTTGAACTCACTCGAGAAGGTGTCGGCGATACCGGCGCCGAACACCGTGCTGTCGTCCAGCACCCCGACGTTTTTCAGGTTCAGGGTCTTGTAGGCGTAGTCAGCCATCGCGGGACCCTGGTAGTCGTCGGTCGTCACCACGCGGAAGTAGTTGTTGGGCTTGCCACCGCGCAGGTCCTGCGGGTGGTAGCTGCACGTGGAGAGATCCTTGGTCAGGCACGGGTTGGTGTTCGACGGGCTGACCATCGTGAAACTCTGTGCGGCAGCGCGAGGAATCTCGGCCTTGGCGACCGCGGAGTTGTAGGGCCCGATCATGCCCAGGAACTTGGAGTCGCCAAGCATGCTGGTCACGTTCTCCACGCCGGCGTCCGCCGAGTAAGCGGCCTGGCGGCAGTCGTCGAAGGGCACGAACTGGATCGTGAAGCCGCTCACGCCTCCAGCCGCGTTCTTCTGCTTGATCGCGAAATCGATGCCGTTCTGAGTCGACTTACCACCGGCGGTACATGTCGGAAGGTCGGAACCGATCTTGATCGTGCCCTTGGCGCCGCCCCCTCCGGAGGTGCTGCCACAGGCAAAGGCGATCAAGGTCGCCATCGTGAGGACTACCAGTCCTCTAGGTCGAACCATATCTTTCCCCTTGTGATTAATGGGAGGCAAAGCGCACCCGCGCAAAGCCATACGCCTCCCAACACTCGCCGCCCTCTTCCCAACTTGAGTCGGGGCGAGAGTGCGCCGGCGGCGAGTGCGGCCACATGGGGTGGCCGAACGGCTACTCCGCCCAGAACTATCGACTTGCCGGGCCCTGCAAGTCAAGTCGGAGTTTTGAGAGGGGCTTCAATATGGAAGTTTCTCGGTGTAGTCGATCTCGCCCACGAGGGTCCAGGCGGCCTTCGGATCAGCGGCGGCCGCCTCGTAAACGGACAGCGCTCGATGCGTGGTGTCCCCGGCCGCGTCGAACCCGATCGTGCCCGTGGCGCCTGAATACCCCTGCGTGGCAGCCAGCTGAGTGATGACGTCGGCGCGCGCCGGAAGCCTGCCTCCGGCCGCTTTGATCGCTCGGTCAAGGGCGGCGTAGAGCACGCCGGTGGCGTCGTACGAAACCACCGTATATGCCCCGTAGTCGGAGGGAGACGGGAACGAGGTCCTGAATGCCTTGATGACCGGGGTGGCGCTGCCCCGGAAGTTGGGATCGACCGCAGGCACAGTCGCGTACATCCCGGCCGAGTTGGAGCCGGCCTGCTCGACGCAGGCGGGATCTTCGGCGATGCCATCGCCACCCAGGTAGGGCGCGGCATCGCCAGAGGGAAAGGCCTTTGCCATCTGGCTTCTGATCACGCAGCCGCCGTTCGCGGTGATGCCACCGAAGTAGACGGCCTGCGCCCCGTCCGCCCGCACACGCTTGAGGAATGAGGCCACATCCTGGCTTCCGCTCGGATCCACGTCCAGGTGACCGACGACACTGCCGCCCAGCCGGGTGAACCTCGCCGCGAAGCTGCGCTCGAGCGCCTGGCCGTAGGCCTCGTGGTCCGAGATCGTCGCGGCGCGAAGGACGTGCAGGGACTTGAAAGCGAAGTCCGCTGCGGCCGGGCCCTGAAGGTCGTCGGTGGTCGCCAGCCGAAAGTAGTTGTTGACCCCCGTGGGCCTGAGCTCCCCCGCCGTTGGCAACCCGACCTGCTTGCAGGTCACCGGGGCGCGCGCGGGGCTTGATGCGGCGGGAAGGTAAAGCGCCAGTGTCAGGCACGGGCTCCCCGTGACTGGGCTGATCATGGCCATGAAGGCCGTGTTGGCGACTGGGATCTCAGCGCGGGCAATGTTCGAGTCGAACGGCCCGATCACCGCCATCACCGCCGGGTCGCCGATCAGCGCCTGGAGGTTGGCAGCGCCCCGCGGCGGCTCGGGCACACCGTCCACCGAGTCGTCCTTGACCTCGATCGAGACGGAGAACCCGTCGAGGGTCGGATGCTGCTGCACGTACAGCTTGATTCCGTTCAAAGCGGGATTCGCCACGCGTCCCTCGCTGCCGCTGAGCGGCAGGTCGACGCCGATCTTCAGCACGGGCCCTGACTGGTTGCCACTGAGGATCGTCCCAGAGCAAGCGCCCGCGACCGCCACCACTGACATCAGCGCGAGCACGCCCAGGATCCGACCAGCTCGAGGCACCCGGGACATTCTGGGCATCGGACCGCACCATCGCCACCGACCAGCGTTATCTATACTCGTGATCCCTCACCCACCAGTTCGCCCGCGCGCGACCTTACCGATCAGGAGCACCACTTGAAGACGGAGTCGACAGAGCACCTAAAGCCGCGCTCGCAGTACGCGGACGACGCGGTCCAGCTCGCGATAGCGGGTAAGTGGGACGAGGCGGTGAAGCTCAACAAGTTCATCGTCGACAGCTTCGGCGCCGATGAGGAGACACAGAACCGGCTGGGTAAGGCGCTCTCCGAGATGGGCAAGCTAAAAGAGGCGAAGGCCGCCTACGAGGCTGCGCTGAAGCTCAACCCCATGAACTCCATCGCCAAGCGCAATGCTGCACGCATCAACGCCCTGCTCCACCAGAAAGAGGGCTTGAAGGTCGGCGGCACCCGCGTTGACCTGAACCTGTTCGTCGAGGAGATGGGGAAGACCGTAATCACGACGCTCGAAAGCGTCCCGGGTGCCAACATCTGCTCGAAAGTCGCCGCCGGCGACGTCGCGGAGCTGAGCATCGAAGCGGATGGCGTGGCGGCTGAGACCTCTCGCGGGGTGAAGCTCGGGCTGCTCGAAGCCAAGCTCGCCCGCAGGCTCACGAAGTTCATGCGCGGGGGCAACCGCTACCAGGCAGGCGTCACCTCATGCGAAGGCAACACGGTCAAGCTGATCGTGCGCGAGACGTACCAGGATCCCCATTTCGCGGGCAAGCCGAGCTTCCCGATGAAACGTAAGCGCGAGGTGGAGTTCCGGCCTTATACGAAGGAGAGCCTCCTCGCGCGCGAGGTCGAGGTTTTCGCGGAGGACGAGGAGGAGGCAAATCTGGTCGAGGGCACCCCGTCCACCGAAGGCGTAGAGGAAGGAATGCACGCTGTCGAGGATGAGGCCGAGCCACTTGACTTCTCTGAAGACGCCGATGCGGACGGTGACAATGATGACGAGGACGAGGACGAATGAGCGCTGACATGCGCGACGTGGCCGGGACCCGGAGGTCTCTTCACCGAAGTTAGTCCCAACCCCGGACCCGCGCCCACCCAGCTTGGTGGTGTTCCCGGGTTCCGCGACCTGCTCCCCGATGAGGCCGAGATCGTCCGCGAGGCGCAGGAATCGCTCCTGGCTGAGATGCGGCGGTGGGGCTACCGCCATGTGATCACCCCGATGGTCGAGAGCACCGACGTGCTCGAGCTCGGCCTCGGCTCAGAGCAGCGCCGCAAGTTGTTCAAGTTCACAGACGTCGGTGGCGAGGTGGTCGCCCTTGTCGGCGAGCGCACGGTGCCGGTGGCCAGGCTCGTCGCCGGCAAGCTCCGATCAACGCCCCTGCCCCTCCGCCTCTGCTACGCCGGGCCGGTGATGTCGTCTGACGCGGGACGCTTCCACCAGCGGCGCGAGCGCTACCAGGTCGGAGCCGAGCTGGTGGGTGCGCGCGGCACGTATGCCGATGCGGAGGTGATCGCGCTCGCGGCACGCTGCCTTGAAGCCGCCGGCCTGCGCCGCTACCAGGTCGACGTCGGCCATGCCGAGTTCTTCCAGGGCATCATGGACGCGGTCAAGCTGCCGGACGCTGTGAAGGCCGGCGTGAGGGCGGCCCTCGCGGCGCGCGACTTCGTCGCCCTCGAGCAGCTGTTGGAGCGCACAGCATTGCGATCCGCGGAGCACGAGCTGCTGCTGAAGTTCCCTGCGCTGCGTGGTGGCACCGAGATCCTCGAGGCGGCATCAGGCCTCGTGCGCAACCGCCGCTCGGAGTGGGCGCTGAAGGAGCTCGGCCGGGTGCGTGAGCTGCTCGAGGTCTATGGGCTTGGCGAGACCGTGCGCCTCGACCTCGGCGCCATTCGCGACTTCGACTACTACACGGGCATCATCTTCGAGGGTTACGGCCCCGACCTCGGACGGCCGGTGGCTCAAGGCGGCCGTTACGACGGGCTGCTCGCGCGCTTTGGGCGTCCGGCCGCGGCGACCGGCTTTGTCGTCCAGCTCGACCTGGTGTGGGAGATGCTCTCGCGGGCTGCGCGGCCGCCGAGTTCGCCGCGCCTGGCCGCGGCGATCGCGTGGTCCGACTCCGGGTTCGAGACTGCGCTTCGGCTGGGCTCGACGCTTCGCCTTTTCGGCATGCACGCGGTGGTCGACACTCAGGCGCGCGACCACGAGGACGCCGTCGCCTGGAGCCGCGCGCTTCACGCCGCCAACCTGGTCGTTTGTCACAACCCCACGTCAGTTTCTTGGACGACGCCCGGGCGGCGCACCAAGAAGCTGTCCCCCGATGAGGTGGCGACCCGGCTCGCGTCAACAGTGGGAACCCGCTAAGTGGATCGCTCCCGAAGCTCCTTGCGTCTTCGCGGCCTAGGCGACCGGGCGCCTGCGGCGCTGAAGCCGGCGTCAGGGGCCCCGGCGCTGCGTCGTCACGCAGCTACCGATGCGCTCCTAGCCGCGCCACCCCTTCCTTGGCTCCGGCCGCCGATGCCGCGAATTTCGCAGCGGCCCTCAGGAGCGATCCACTAGTGGCTCGCTCCAACAAGATCTCGATCGCGGTGCCGACGGGGGCTCTGCTGCCAGGGTCACTGAAGCTGCTCGCTCGGGCCCACATCGCCAGGCTCAGCGCGCCCGAGCTTGGTCGCAAGCTGCTGGTCGAGCGGAATGGCCTGCGCGTCGTGCTCGTACGGCCGGCGGATGTGCCCGCGTACGTCGACCACGGCGCGGCCGACCTCGGCATCGTCGGCAAGGACGTGCTGTGGGAGTCGGAGGGTGCCCACTACGAGCTTGTGGACCTGAGGTTCGGCGCCTGCCAGCTCGTGCTGGCCGTGCCGGAGGGCTCAACGCTGGCGGGACCAGAGACGTGGCCACCGCTCATGCGCGTGGCGACGAAATATCCACGCACCGCTACGTGGTGGTTCGACGCACGTGG
Source organism: Chloroflexota bacterium (assembly GCA_005881025.1). GTDB lineage: Bacteria > Chloroflexota > Dormibacteria > Dormibacterales > Dormibacteraceae > CF-54. The sequence goes on from VBFO01000078.1 coordinate 25,482, forward strand.
GCAGGCGGTGGAGGTGGTGCGCCTGCACGGGTCGGTCGAGCTGGCGCCGCAGGTGGGGCTGGTCGACGCAATCGTCGACCTCACCGCCAGCGGCCAGACCCTGCGCGAAAACCGGCTGCGTGTCGCGGGGATCCTCGGCTCGTCGACCGCTCGCCTGGTTGCGAACCAGGCAAGCCTGAAGACACGGACGGATGCGATCCAGGCGCTCGTGACGCGCATGCGTGAGGCGGTCGGCAATGGGGGTTAAGCGCTTCGATGTTGGATCGTGGCTCGACTCGCCAATGTCGCGGCGCCGGCTCGATCTTGCGCAGTTTGCGGAGCAGAGAGCAGCGGTTCAGGACATCTGCGCCCGGGTCGCGGCGGATGGAGACGCCGCGCTGCGTGAGTATGCGATTCGGTTCGACGGCTGGGCCCCGACCGAGGCTGGCAGCTTTCAGGTTCCGCCTGCTGACGTCGCAGCGGCCTCGAAGCGGCTGAGTGCGCGCGATCGATCAGCGCTCGAGTTCGCCGCCCAGCGGATTCGCGACTTCCACCGCGCCCAGGTGCAGCCCACGAGCACGGGATCGCCGGGCATGAAGCTCATCTCCCGTGCCGTGGCACGCGCAGGTGTGTACGCGCCCGGCGGACGGGCGGCCTACCCGTCGACGGTGCTGATGACCGCGATCCCGGCCCGAGTGGCCGGCGTGAAGGAGGTCGTGCTGGCGACGCCGCCGAGGGCGGACGGCAGCGTGCCGTCTTCGATCCTCGCCGCCGCTCACATCGCCGGCGTCGATGCCGTGTACCGGCTCGGCGGTGCCCAGGCCGTGGCTGCGCTTGCGTATGGGACCGCGACAGTTCCCCGCGTCGACGTCCTGGTCGGGCCGGGCAACATCTACGTCACCCTCGCGAAGCGCGAGGTGTTCGGCGCGGTGGGACTGGACGGGATCGCGGGCCCGACCGAGGTCCTGATCGTGGCCGACGAGGGCGCACGGCCTGACTTCGTGGCCGCGGACCTGGCCGCTCAGCTCGAGCACGATCCGCTCGCATGGGCGGTGCTGGTCACTGACTCGTCGCGGCTCGCCGACCGCGTCGAGGAGGAACTGTCGTCGCTTGTGGCCGGGCTCGAGCGTGCGGAGATCATCAATGCGGCGGCCTGCTGCATTGTGGTCGCCGAGGACCTTGACCAGGCGATGCATATCGCCAACGACTTTGCGCCCGAGCACCTGCTGATCGTCGCGGAGGACGGTGCTCGGCTCGCGTCGCAGGTCCAGAACGCCGGCGCGGTCTTCGTCGGACCGTACTCGACAGTTCCGCTCGGTGACTACACGGCCGGCCCCAACCACACGCTTCCGACGGCGGGGGCTGCCCGGTTCGGGTCACCGCTTGGCGTCCACACCTTCCTCAAGCGCACGAGTGTGCTCAGCCTGAACCGCGGCGACCTCGAGATGCTGCGCGACGCGACGGTCGCGCTCGCCACCATGGAAGGGCTGACCGCGCACGCCCATGCAGTGGAGGTCCGCCTTGAGTAAGCGCTCGGGCGACATTGCACGCCAGAGCAGGGAGACGCGCCTGCGCGCGCGGGTGAAGCTAGATGGCCGGGGTCGCGTGAAGGTGGCGACTGGCGTCGCGTTCCTCGACCACATGGTCGAGCAGGCCGCGCGGTACTCCGGGGTCGATCTGACGCTGCAGGGCTCGGGCGACGTTCACGTCGACACTCACCACCTGGTCGAGGACACAGGCATCGTTCTCGGGCAGGCGCTTTCCACCGCGCTTGGAGATCGCGATGGCATCGCCCGCTTCGGCTCCGCCTACGCCCCCCTCGACGAGGCGCTGGCGAGGGTGGTCCTGGACCTCGGCAAGCGGCCCTTCCTCTCTTACAACGTGCCGCTCCGCGGGCGGATCGGCTCCCTCGAGTCGGAGGTCATCGAGGAGTTCTGGAAAGCGCTGACCATCCACCTCGGGGCCACCATCCACGTCGACGTGATCCGGGGACGCAACCGCCACCACATGGCGGAGGCGACCTTCAAAGCGCTTGGCCTGGCGCTCCGCGCGGCGATGACCGCCGGTCCGGGACCGGGTGTGCCTTCATCCAAGGGACTGCTGGGTTGACGGACCCCCCTGTGATAGCGATCGTCGACTACGGCGTAGGGAACCTGCGTTCGGTGGAGCGCGCCCTGCTGCACGTCGGCGCCGAGCCCCTGATCACGTCGGATCCTGGGCAGCTCGAGCGCGCGAGCGGCATCGTGCTTCCAGGCGTCGGCGCCTTCGCGCCGGCTCAGAAGAAGCTCTCCGAGGGAGGGCTCGGCCGCGAGGTCGTCGAGCTAGCCCGCAACGGCAAGCCCGTGCTTGGTGTGTGCCTCGGCTACCAGCTTCTTTTCGAGGAATCCGAGGAAGGCGGCCGGCACGAGGGCCTCGGCCTGCTCCCGGGCCGCGTGGTCGCGGTCGAAGGCTCCGAGCACGTGCCAGTGATCGGCTGGTGCCGGGTGCGTCAGATCGCAAGCTCAACAATCTGGTCGGGCATCCCAGACGGCGCCTACTTTTACTTCGTCCACTCCTACGGGCCAGGCGCGAGCGAGAGCTCGGTCGGCGCAGCAGATCATGCGCCGGCTGCCGCCGCGTGCAGCGACCGGGTCATGGGCACCCAGTTTCATCCCGAGAAGAGCGGACCTGACGGGCTACGGGTCTACAAGAATTTCCTGGGCATGTGTCTTGCATGACCGCAAAGCGCGTGATCCCCTGCCTGGACGTGGACGCCGGGCGTGTCGTGAAGGGCGTCCGTTTTCGCGAGCTGCGTGATGCCGGGGATCCGGCCGAGCTGGCCGCCTTGTACGACCGCGAGGGCGCGGACGAGCTCGTGTTTCTCGACATCACCGCGACATCCGGCGGACGGAAGATCCTGCTGGACGCGGTCGCGCGCACGGCCGACCAGGTATTCATCCCGTTGACGGTGGGTGGCGGTATTCGCAGCGTGGATGACGTGGCCGAGCTGCTGACTCATGGTGCTGACAAGGCGTCGATCAACAGCGCCGCACTCGCTGATCCTGAGCTGATCACCAGATGCGCCGGCATTTTCGGGTCGCAGTGCATCGTGCTGGCGATCGATGCGCGGCGGCGGGAAGGCGGGGATGGCTGGCAGGTGTTCAGCCACGGCGGCCGCCGCGCCACGGACCGCGATGCGGTGGAGTGGGCCGGGGAGGGAGTCCGCCTGGGTGCGGGCGAGATCCTGCTGACGTCCATGGACAGGGACGGCACGCTCAACGGTTACGACCTCGAGCTGCTACACGCCGTCACGTCCGCGGTGCGCGTGCCGGTGATTGCTTCAGGCGGCGCCGGAAATGCGCAGCACATGCATGACGCGTTGACCTTGGGCGGCGCGGAAGCCGCCCTGGCCGCGTCCATCTTCCATTTCGGCGAGGTGTCGATATCCGGCGTCAAACGGACGCTGTCCGAGCGGGGTTTGGAGATCAGACAGTGAAACCGGATTTCTCGAAGGGTCTTGTGCCGGCGGTGGTCCAGAACGCTGAGAGCGGTCTGGTACTGATGGTGGCGTACATGGACGAGGAGTCGTGGGCCCGCACTCGCGAGAGCGGTCGCGCCTGGTTCCATTCACGCGAACGGGGACTGTGGGAGAAAGGAGCGACCTCCGGGAACGTGATGGAGGTGGTCGAGGCGAAGCTCGACTGTGACCAGGACGCGATCCTGCTGCGCGTGCGGCCCGCCGGCCCCGCGTGCCACACCGGCGCGGAGTCCTGCTTCTTCAACGACCTAGACTGATCCGAAAGCGCATAAGACTGTATATTTATGCGTTCATGACCAAACGGGTGCGGGCGGCCGTCGCGGGGGCAAACGGATATGCAGGCATGACATTGGTCCGCCTGCTCGCACGGCACCCACAGGTTGAGCTCGTCCAGCTCACGTCGCGCTCTTTTGCGGGCCAGCCGTTCTCGCACGTGTTTCCGCTGCTCGGCCTCGAGGGCGAGTTCGCCGCCGACCCGGATCCAAAAGACATCGACGTCGTGTTCAGCTGCCTCCCTCACACCGTCGGCGCAAGCAAGGCCTCGGCCTGGCTGGATGCGGGGGCTCGAGTCATCGACCTGTCCGCCGACTTCCGCTTGAAAGATGCAGCGCAGTACCCACGCTGGTACCGACAGGATCACCCGGCTCCAGCTCTGCTCGTCAAGGCTGCTTTCGGGCTCCCGGAGCTTCACGAGGAGGACATCAAGACCGCTCAGCTTGTGGCCGTGCCAGGCTGCTACGCGACGGCTTCGATCCTCGGGCTCGCGCCGGCCGTCTCCGCGGGCC
>VBFO01000079.1 GCA_005881025.1 Chloroflexota bacterium
CTTGATTTCGGCCGTGTACGTGCTATTCGGGGAGTACGTGACCGGGGTGGGAGCAGCGCTGCCGTCGGTTAGCCGTATCTGGCAGTTGGGAGACGTGCAGCTGGACGAAAAGACGAACTTGGTTGTCGCATTCGCCGCAGCCGAGAGACTACCCGATTCACTCGTCACCACCTCTACAACAGTCCATGTGCCGATTATCTGCATGGCGTCCGGACTGGGCGGCACGGCAGAACCATTGGGGGCAGTGCACGCGAGCAGTCCGGTCGCAAGCCATGCCACCGCCACCAGGGCATGCCTCACAGTCCTGACCTGATCCATGTGGGGTCGCGCAATCGTAAGGGCGCACGCTCTTGGTTTTGTGAACCCGCAGCCGGCGAGTGCGGTTGGCGGCTGGTCGGCGCGGGCGACAACGTGCTGCAGGCGGTTCCGCCCTAGCTCATTGCTACTTGACGGCCAGGCAGGTCACTGTTTTGAAGACGCCGTCGATCTTCTGAATCTTGTCGACGATCAGCGTCCCGATCGAGTTGACGTCCGGTGCCTCACAGACCGCGATCACGTCGTACTCGCCTGTGATGGCGTCGGCGGCGGTGATTCCGCTTACGCCCTCCATCTTCTTGGCCACTTCGAGCGCACGCCCGGGCGACGCGTTGATGAGGACGTAGGCCTTCATCCTTCAACTACCCCCAAACCCGAGTCCGGCGGAACCGCCTCAGCGTACCCGATGGGCGCTGGGGGTCAAGACTTGCGCGGCTTCTTCCGCGTGCGCTTCTCGGCCAGGTGCTGGGCAAGCTTGCGGAGCCCAGGGTTGACTGCAACCACCTTCGGCCCCCTCACCTTCTTGTCGCGCGCCTTGACGTGGGCGCTCTCCTGCGGCGAGACGCGATCCAGGTCGTCGGCCATCTTAGAAATTGGCCGGGACGATGGCTCGCTTGTGGATGCCCGAGCCGATGACCCGATCGCCGAGCCGGCACTCGACCTCGAACACAAGCTTGTTGTCGCGGACCTCCTGCAGGCGGCTGGTGACCACCACCGTGCTGCCAGGCGGCGCGGGCGCCAGGTGGCGGACGTGGACCTCGTAGCCGACTGTCGTCTGACCCTCGGCCAGCAGCTCCTCGACCACCTTGTGACTCGCACCCTCCATGAGGCCGATCATCGCGGGCGTCGCGAAGACGCCTTTGCCACCGACGTGCATCGTGATCAGGCGCTCGTCGACGACTCGCTCGAGGCGGTGCTCCAACCCAGGTTTGAGACGGATATCGGTCGACACTGGTTAGATTGTCGAACATGACTGTGCGCAAAGCGATCTTCCCGGCGGCCGGTCTCGGCACGCGCTTCCTGCCCGTGACCAAGGCCCAGCCGAAGGAGATGCTGCCGCTGGTCGACAAGCCCACCATCCAGTACGGGGTGGAGGAGGCGATCGCCAGCGGAATCGAGCAGGTGATCATGGTCACCGGCGGCGGCAAGCGCGCGATCGTCGACCACTTCGACCGCTCGGTCGACCTCGAGCACTACCTGCAGGAGCGCGACCGGCCGGATCTCCTCGAGATCCTGGCGAGCGTCGACCAGCTGAGCGATCGGGTCGACATCACGTACATCCAGCAGAAGGAGCCTCGCGGCCTGGGCAACGCGGTCTGGACTGCGCGCCGCCTTGTCGAGGGCGAACCCTGTGCAGTGCTGCTCGCCGACGACGTGATCATTTGCGAGCAGCGGCCTGTCCTCAAGCAGCTCATCGATACTCACTCCAAAACCGGCGCCACAGTGCTTGCTGTGAGGCGCATCCCGCGCGAGCAGGTGGGGCGCTATGGGGTGATCGCGACCTCCAGCTCCAACGGCAGGGTGCACGAGGTCACGGACATGATCGAGAAGCCTTCCCCAGGATCCGAGCCATCGGACCTCGCCATGCTGGGCCGTTACGTGATCCTCCCTGCGGTCATGGAAGAGCTCGGTCAGACCGAGCCCGGAGCCGGAAAGGAGATCCAGCTCACGGACGCCATCAAGCGCACGATCGGGCGCCATCGGGTGGTCGCGCTCGAGTTCGAGGGCGACTACTACGACACAGGAACGGTGGCCGGCTACCTGCGGGCCAATCTCACGATGGCGATGAAGCGAGAAGGTCTGAGAGAGGAGCTCGCACCGCTGCTCAAGGAGCTTCTGGAGGGGTAGCCCGGCGCCCTTGCCGCGAGGTTTGGGCCCTGTCAAGCAGGGCTATAATCGATCCACGCTCTATGAGCCGCAATCCCGCCCGAGTGATCCAACTATGGCTGTTTCAGGACGAAGAAGATTCGACGACGACAAGGTTGTGCGATATGAGACCACGGAGAAGGACTTCGAGGTCGAGGTTTCGCGCACCCTCAACAAGTGGTGCGTCACCGTCTATCAGCTGCCGGATCGGGCGATCGTGGTCCAGGACTTTTATCCGGAGCGCTGGAAGGCTCTCGCGCGCGCGCAGGACTTTATCCGGCTCCTGAACCAGCGCAAGAAGAAGGAAGAGGAAGGGCTGGCCGGCGCGGACGACGACTACTAGCCGGCTCCCGGTTTTGCGCCGCAATTCTCGACTTCTCTAGACTTCACGCCTCGTGAACTGGGCTTTCGTGCGCCGGGAGTGGGGTGCCGTCACGTTCGTGTTGACGGTCGTCGTGGGCATGGTCGTCGTGCCGCTGGCGCTGTTTTTCGCCGGTCAGGGCCCGGGCCCGTTGACCATCCCCGGCGGCAACACAGCCAGCAGCCCGAGGATCACCTGCACCTCGCCGACGCCTGGCCACTCGCCGTCGCCATCCCCGAAGAAGTCGCCCACGCCGTCGCCGAAGAAGTCGCCTTCGCCCTCGACATCGCCGAAGGCTTCGCCATCGCCCTCGCCGACGTGCCCAACCCCGTCACCTTCACCGTCCCCGTCGAAGTCTCCATCGCCTTCGCCGAGTAAGTAGCTTCTAGCCGGCGACCTGCCACAGGAGGCGATCGCCGTTGGACTGGACGATCTCGCCGAGCGGAAGCGCCATCGCCGCGACGGTCTCATGGTCGCTGGTGACGCGCATCTCGATCACCTCTGAGAGGCGCAGGTGGGCGATGACGGCGCAGTCGTGCAGGAAGGGAAACACCACTGGCCGCACCATGTTCAGCACGTACTCCGAGAGCGCCGGCGCGCCATCCGACAGGGCGCGCCCAGACAGGCTGCGATCGCGAAACGCCAGCAGCACCACCTCGTCGCTGACCATGATCGGATCCGTCCACGAGTAGGCCGAATCGTCGGCGTCGCTGAGGAGCTGAAGCAGCTCGACGAGGCGTCTGATCGGCGGGCGCGGTCCCTCGATGACCAGCGGCACGTCGCGCAGCGGCTGGTTGAGGTCCTGGGGTCGATACTGCGTCGTGAAGCCGAGATCGGAGATGCCCGCGAACGGGCCGGGCACCTTGATCGAGATCTCCCTGAGGTGATGGTTGCTTTGACGCATGCTGGGATCGGTACCTTGCATGCACTATTAACGCACCCGGCTCCGAATTTGTCTCCCACATTTGGCTGATTTGCCCCTGACCGGAATCCGAGTTCTCGACCTGACGCGCCTGCTTCCGGGTGCGTTCTGCACGATGTTGCTGGCCGACATGGGGGCCGACGTGATCAAAGTCGAGGAGCCCGGCACCGGCGATTACATGCGCTGGACGCCTCCACTGATCGATGGCCAGAGTGCTCTGTTCAACGCGCTCAATCGCAACAAGCGCAGTCTCACGCTCAACCTCAAGGCGCAGGCCGGCCGCGAGCTGTTGCTGGCTCTGATCGAAACCTCGGCGGTGCTGGTGGAGGGCAACCGCCCGGGTGTGATGGGGCGCCTCGGCCTCGGTTGGGACGTGCTTCATGCGCGCAACCCGAAGCTCGTGATGGGCTCCATCACCGGCTACGGGCAGGATGGTCCTTTCGCCTCGCGCGCCGGGCACGACATCAACTACACGGCCATCGCCGGCGTTCTCGGGCTAAACGGATCGAGCGATGGCGCACCTGCTCCGCTCGCTGTGCAGGTCGGAGACGTCGGAGGTGGCGGCATGCAGTCCGCCATCGCGATCCTGGGCGCGCTGCTCGAGGTCGAGCGTGGAGCTGAAGGTCGGTGGCTGGACGTCTCGATGACGGACGGCGCGGTGAGCTGGCTCGCACTGGCGTTCGCTCAGCAGGGCGCGGGAGAGGAGGTGCGACGCGGCGCGCAGAGGCTGAGCGGGCGGTATGCGTGCTACCGGGTCTATTCGTGCAAGGGCGGCGGCTCTTTCAGCGTCGGCGCGCTGGAGCCGAAGTTCTGGGCCGCGTTATGCGACCGGCTCGGCAGGCCTGACCTCGTCGAGATGCAGTTCGCGGAGGGCGATGCCCAACAGCAGGTGCATCGATCGCTGGAAGAGGTCTTTGCCTCGCGGACGCGCGATGAATGGACGCATGAGCTGGCTCCGCTTGATGCGTGCTGCGAACCTGTGCTCGACCTTGACGAGGTCGCGGCGCACGAGCAGGTGGCCGCGCGGCGGCTCATCTCGCGGCGCCCGACTGGTGTGGAGGTCCGGCCCGCGGTGCCGACGAGCGACCGCTGGCGTCGCCTGGACCCACCGCGGCTCGGCGAGCACACGGCGGAGGTGCTGGCTGAGGTTGGAGTCGACGGCACGAAGCTCGAAGCGCTCCGTGCAGACGGGATCGTCTAGCGCCCAGTCATCTGGGCCCACACCTCCTCGACCTGGGCCCGCGTCTGCTCCGGTGTGCCGCCGTTGTCGATGACGTGGTGGGCGCGGCGGCGCTTCTCCTCGATGGGCATCTGGGCGCGGATCACGGCTCGCGCTCGCTCCTCGGTGAAGCCGCGGCCCTCCACCAGCCGCGCGATCTGCACCTCCTCCGGCACGTACACGAGCACCACGCTGGAAAAAAGGTCCTCGAGCCCGTTCTCGTAGAGCAGCGGCACGTCCTGCACGACCACCTCGGCGCTGCCTTCGATCGCCTCCGCGGTGCGGGCGGCCATCCACTCCCGTACGAGCGGATGCACGATGGCGTTCAGCCGGCGTCTCGACTCCTCGTCATCGAACACTAGGCGGCCCAGGCGCGCGCGATCGATGCGGCCGTCCCGGACAATGCTCTCCCCGAACTCGCGCACCACCGCCTCGAAGCCCGGCGTGCCCGGCTCATAGACTGCGTGGCTGGCCTCGTCGGCATCGATGACGGTGGCCCCCAGGTCGCGGAGGATGCCGGCGACCGTGGTCTTGCCCGAACCGACGCCGCCCGTCAAGCCGATCAGCTTCATGGATTTGCATACGATTGGCTGCGATGGCTGACGAGGAGAAGTTCGACGCCGTCGTTGTGGGTGCGGGCCCGGCCGGAAGCGCCGCCGCCATCACCATGGCCAAGGCTGGCCTTCAGGTCGCCCTCCTCGAGCGCGGGCAGAAGCCAGGCTCGAAAAATGTCATGGGCGGCATCCTCTACAACCACTATCTCGAGGAGATCGTAGGCGAGGCCTGGAAGGAGGCGCCGCTCGAGCGCCCGATCATCGAGGAGCGGCGCTGGATGATGACCCAGGACGCCTATATCGGCCTCGACTACAAGAATCTTCGCAATCGTGCCAAGCCTCATTCCTTCTCAGTGCTGCGGGCACGTTTCGATCCCTGGTTCGCGGAGCAGGCGGAGAAGGCCGGCGCGATGGTGGTGCCGGAGACGGTGGTCGACCGGCTCATCGTCAAGAACAACCGGGTGGTCGGCGTCGCGACCGGTCGCGGAGACGACCTCTACGCAGAGGTTGTGGTGGTGTGCGAGGGCATCGGACTCGGCACGGGGCTGCTCGAGAAGACTGCGATCAACGGCCAGCCGCTGCGGCGGAAGCTGCGGCCAAACGAGGTCGCGATGGCGGCCAAGGAGATCATGCAGCTGGAGCCGCGACTCATCGAAGAGCGCTTCAACTGCGAGCCCGGCGAGGGCTGCACCATCGAATGCTTCGGCGACTCGACGATGGGCATGTCCGGTTTCATGTTCATCTACACCAACAAGGACACGCTCTCCGTCGGCGGCGGGGCCCTGCTGAGCGAGTTCAACGCGACGCTGCGCAGCCCCAATCAGCTGCTCGAGCACTTCAAGAATCATCCGTCTGTCAAGCCACTGCTCCGCGGCGCGGAGACCGTCGAATATCTCGGCCATCTCATCCCCGAGGGCGGCTATCGCGGCATCCCGAAGGTCTACGGACCGGGTTACCTGGTCTGTGGCGACGCGGCCATGCTGTCCAATCCCGTGCACCGCGAGGGATCAAACCTCGCCATGGAGTCAGGGCGCCTGGCAGGCGAGACGGTGGTGCACGCCAAGGAGACGGGCGACTTCTCGGAGCGGCGCCTGGCCGAGTACCGGGGCCGGCTCGACCACTCCTGGATCATGGCCGACATGAAGAAGTACGACAAAGCTGTGCCCCTGCTCGAGCACAACCCCCAGATGCTGACCAAATACCCGCAGGTCGCAGATCGCGCGCTGGACGAGTTCTTTCGGGTCGACGGCACTTCCAAGTGGGACAAGCAGTCGAAGATCCTGAAGATGATCCGGAAGGAAGGCGCGTTGCGTATGGGCTGGGACACCTTCAAGGCCCTGTGGGCAATGAAGTGATCACACAGGTCCGGCAGGTCGAGGAGCTGCTCAGCCGCGCGTGACGCGCAAGCGCACAGGCACGCCGTGGATGCCGAGCGCGGAATTTGCAAAGACGCTGGTCGGGCTGACTGTCAACTTGCTCGTACGGGACATCGATTCCAGCCTTCCCTTCTTCACGGATGTCCTGGGCCTGAGGGCGCTCTACAGCGATCCCGATTTCGCCGCCCTGGAAGGACCGGGCGGGTGGCACATGATGGTCCACGCCGATCACACGCTCGACCATTCACCGGCAGAGTGGAGCCGCCTTGCGGAGACCGAGCGCCGGGGGACGGGGGCCGAGATCCGCATCCTCGGCCTGGATCCGGACCTCGTCGAATCTCGTGCGCGCGCGCTCGGCTACACGGTCAACGCATCCGTCAAAACGTACCCGCACGGCTGGCGCGAATGCCGGCTCGAGGACCGGAACGGCTATCAGTTCGCGGTCGGCGTGCTAGCTACTTAGAGACGTCGACCCGGATCGTGTGATAACCGGTCGCACCGGCCGGATATGACATCCGCGAGGTTGCATCCTGCAGGGCACCCGAACCGTCGGTGGCGCGAACTTTCAGCGTAAATCCACCCTCGCCGGCGGGCGTCCAGTCCGCGGTCCACAGCACCCAGGTCAACTCCGACAGCGGGGCCTTGAACGAAGCAGGGGCCCAGGTCTGGCCACCGTCGGTGCTGTATTCGACCATTCCAATCCCTCGAGTGCCGGCGAACGCAACTCCTGCGAGCTGTACGGCTCCGTGCCTGATGGTGTCGCCGTCGCGCGGCACGTCGAAACGCGCGGTGGTCCTTACAAAGGCATTGTGGTCCCAGCCCTGGGCCTCCCAAAAGCCACCGCTCTCGTGATCGACCAGGTTGATGGAGGTGAGCCACTTGGGCCCCTTCATCCCATACCTCCCAGGGATGATCACGCGCGCGGGGTAGCCGTGGCTTGAAGGCAGCGGCGAACCGTTGAGCTCGTATGCGACCAGGATGGAGGGCTCTCCGTTGACCACGTTCAGCGGCAGACTTTCAGCGTAACCGTCGACGGCCTGGAACCCGACCCATGTCGCCCCAGGGCTCGGAGATGCCGTCGCGATCAGATCCCTGAGCCTTACGCCGGTGAAGCTGCCGGTGCTCATGAGGCCGCCGCCGACGTCGTTGCTGATGCATTCGAGCGTCGCGAACTCGCTGGTGCTCGGCCGCGCTCGCAGGTCCGACAGCGAGATCCGCTGAGGTTTGTCGACAAGGCCACCGATGTTCAACCGCCAGGCGCTGCCGTCAACCCGGGGGTCGCTGATGTTCTTGGAGACGACGTAGAAGTGCGCCACGGGCGTGATCTCCGGCGACGGTCCGGTGAGTCCTGCCTCGGATGGGCTGGCGACTGCCTGGTACCAGCTGGGCACACGCAGCACGCCCAGCAGGCCGAGGCTCGCCGCGCCGATCCCCAGCGGTATGGCCCCGAGCAGCCGCCGGCGCTGGAGATCCGTGGCTTCGGCCGCCGAAGGCCGGCCACCCAGCTGCAGGACTACCCCGTAGATCGCGAAGAGCGCGGCCCAGATCACCGGCGTCGTGGGTCCGGCGCTCAGGCCCAGGAATCCCATTCCCGTGATCGGAAGCAGGACGACGGCCACGATCGCCCAACCCGCCAGGGCGAAGACGAGCGCGGAGTACTGGAACCTCCAGCGCAGAGCGGTCCACGACCAGGCTGCGCCGAGCAGTCCCAGCGCTACCACCATCGCCACCACGAGTCCGATCTCCTCGACGACCTTGCCCGCGTGCTGAAGGGTGTCGATCAGGAAACCGAATATGAATCCGGGCATCACCGCGAGCAGCGGCTCGTTCAGGGCCTGGGTCAGAGGCTTGAGACCAAGGAGCGAGCCGGCCCCGTACATCAGCGCCACCAGCACTATGCCCGCCAGCGCGCCCCAGCCGAAACCCTCGATCGCCGCCTCTCGGCCCTTCATGGCGTCCATTTCACATTGTTTTACCGGTGCGGGGCACAGGCTGCCGCCTCACTTCAATTAGTGCATCGCACCATCCCTGGCATTACTGCTTAAATCGGCGTTACGCCTTTGGCTGACCCGATTCGTCCCGAAGACATCTATCGATTCCGCTGGCTCGACCACGTCCGGCTGAGCCCGGACGGCGAGCGTGTCGCCTACCAGGTGGTCTGGGCCGACGCCGAGTCAAGGAGCAACCGCAGCCGCGTGGTGGTTCGCCGGCTGCTCGATCCGGAGCCCGTCGAAGCCAGCGCGGGACCGCGCCGCGATCACTCACCCGAGTGGTCGCCCGACGGCAGGCGGATCGCCTTTGTCAGCAAGCGCGGCGCCGCCGACCAGGTCTTCGCCCTCGACCTTGCGCTGGGCGAGCCGAAGCAGATCAGCTCGCTGCCAGAAGGCGCGGGAAATCCGAGCTGGTCGCGCGATGGCAGCCACATCGCATTCCTGGGCACGGTCGTGTCGGAGCCCGAGGGCGTGGTCGACGACCCGCGGCCGCCCGAGTCGAGCGATGAGGTTCGCCGCACCCCCGTGGCCCGCGTCGCTCGGAACTTCAGCTACAAGCACGACGGACAGGGATATACGGACGGCCGCCATCAGCACCTTTTCGTGGTCGGTGCGGGCGGAGGCGATTCGAGTCAGCTCACGAACGGCCCATGGGACGTGTCGAGCTTCGACTGGTCACCGGATGGAACGCGCCTTGCGGTGATCGGCAACGCCGACGAGAACGCCGACATGCAGCTCGAGACGCACCTGTACGCGGTCGACTTCACAGGTGGTCTCGAGAAGTTGGCGACAGGCTTCGAGATCAGCTCTCCGACGTGGTCACCGAGAGGAGACCTGATTGCTTACATCGGGTCCGAAAAGGCCGAGGCCGGGCTCCTCGACCGGCTGTTCATCGTTCCGTCCGGCGGCGGAGAGCCTCAGTGCCTGACCGCCGGCTTCGACCAGGCGGTGACCGACAGCATCGTCACCGACATGCGCGCGGGCCACGGCACCCGCATCGCCTGGTCACGTGATGGGGACCGGGTCTACTTCCCAGCCAGCGGTCCAGGGGTGACCGGCATCTACTCGGTAGACCTCGAGGGCACCATTCGGGCCGAGGTCGGTGGCGACCGCCGCATCTACGACTTCGACGTGGCCGGCGGGGTCATCGCGTTCTGCGCGTCCGACATCAATGACCCGGGTGAGCTGCATGTGGTCATGCGCGGCGCCGAGGCGCGGATGACCGATCTCAACCCATGGCTGCGCGAGCGATTCATCGCACAGCCCGAGGAGATGTCGTTCACCTCACCTGATGGATGGGTCCTGCAGGGATGGCTGCTGAAGCCTCCGGGCTTTGACCGCAACCGGCTTTATCCGCTGGTCATGCAGGTGCACGGCGGCCCGCACGCGGAATACGGCTGGGCGTTCTTCCACGAGTTTCAAATCCTCGCCGGCATGGGCTTCCTGGTCTTCTACATCAACCCCCGTGGATCCGACGGATACGGCGAGGTCTTCCGCAAGGCAGTCGTTCGCGACTGGGGAGGCAAGGACTACGTCGACCTGATGACGGCGCTCGACCAGCTGATCGAGCGCACGGGCTTTGTCGACAAGAGCCGGCTTGGCGTCGGCGGTGGGTCCTATGGCGGATTCATGACCAACTGGATCATCGGCCAGACAGACCGCTTCGGGGCGGCTGTCGCGATGCGCTCGCTCTCCAACCTGGTGAGCGAGTACTCGCAGCACGACATCGTGCTGTGGGGCCAGCTCGAGCTGGGTCCTCCGCCGTGGCCGAACATGGACGAGCTGTGGCAGAAGTCGCCGATCCGGTACGTCAACAACGTGAAGACTCCGCTCCTGCTGACGTGTGGCGAGATGGACCTGCGCTGCGCGATCTCCCAGTCCGAGGAGATGTTCGGGGCCCTGCGCCTGCTCGGGAAGACCGTCGAGATGGTCCGCTTCCCGGGCGAGACACACGATCTCTCGCGCAACGGCAGGCCCGACCGCAGGGAGGAGAGGCTGCGCCGAATCGCCGGCTGGTACGAGCGCTTCCTTGGCACCGAAACAGCCGAACGTCCGCCGGTGACCGAGACCGCGGTCGAGCCGGAGCCGTTCGAGGCTGGGTTGGAAGAGCCCGCCGCCGAGGAGCCGGCGCCGCAGCCGGTGGAGGCCGCGATGGCAGAGACGGTGGCGGGCGAGCCGGAGCCAGAGCTGGTGGAAGCAGCACTGGAGGCCATCGAGGCCGAACCGCTCGTATCGGAAGTCGAGGAAGCCGCCCCCGAGGCGGCGAGCGCCGCTGACCAGATCGCTGAGCTGGGGCAGATCGACGAGCCCGTCTACACAGCCCCTCTCGATGAGACTGTCGCCATCCCGGTCGAGCCTGAACCGGTAGCGGAGCCTGAGGTCGCCGCAACGCTGCCACCACAACCTGCGCCCGCAGCAGAGGTCCCGGAGGTGGCTGAGACCGTGCCGCCGCAGCCACAGGCTGAGGTGCAGCCGCAGCCCGAGCCGGTGTCAGAGCCCGAGCCAGAGGCCACACAGACGCTGCGGATCGAGCAACCACTGGAGCCGCAGCCGGCGACCGAGGCTGCGTCCGCACCTCCTGTGGAGGTCCCGACATGGGCCCAGGCCGTTCCCGCGCCTGCCGCAGCCTCGACACCGACCTGGGAGGAGCCACCGGCCGCGTCGGCATCCTCGGTACCCACCTGGGAGGAGCCGCCGTCGTCATCTTCAGCCCCGTCCGAGCCGACCTGGGATTCCGGCGCGCTGCCGGCTGAACCTGAACCCGAGCCTCAACCAGCGCAGGCTCAGGCGCCGACCGCGCCCCCGGTCCAGAGCC
>VBFO01000165.1 GCA_005881025.1 Chloroflexota bacterium
TGTCGATGCGGAGTAGAGGCAGATGTGGCCAGGTGAGTGGCCAGGTGTCCACTCCACGCGGACCGGCGTCCGGCCGAGCATCAGCGACTCCGCTCCGTCCAGCTGCACAGTCGGTTCCGCGGGCGCGACCACCTGGCTCAGCGCACGCTGCGAGTTGCTCAGCACCTCCGCCTCTTCCTCGGGCACGCCGTTGACGCGCAGGTAGTTGCGCACCTCGATCACCAGCTGCTCGAGCTCGACGTAGCGCGGATGCACCAGCGGCACCTCGAGACGGTGGAGGTAGAGCTCGGCCTTGCCCGGTCCGGCCAGGATGCCCGCGGCGCCGTAGTGATCCGGATGGATGTGCGTGACCACGAGCGTGCGCAGGCGCTTGCCGCCGAGGTCGGCGAGCGTTGAGTGGATGAGCTGTAGCGAATCCCCGGAGTTCATCCCGCAGTCGAGCAGATCCACCTCGGATCCATCCACGAAAAGGAACACGTTGACCAGGCCGTCCTCGAATGGAATCGGCAGCCGGAGCTCGAAGACGCCCTCGGCCACCTCGGTCAGCGCGGTCACCATCCCGCAAATTCTCGCCCACGCGGTGGGACTAAGATGGGAAGTCGAACGCGCACGTCGCGAGGCTGCGGCGCAACTCTTTCAGGAGGAACCGATGTCTGACGTTCAGGTCTCCCCCCAGGAGGTCTTCGACCGGATGCCGGAGGCCCTCATCCCCGAGAAGGCCGGCGCCACGAAGGCCATGATCCAGTTCGACCTTTCAGGCGACCAGGGCGGCAAGTGGTGGGTCAAGATCCACGACGGGAAGGCCGAGTCCGGCAAGGGCGACGCACCCGAGGCAGCGCAGCTCACGCTGCTCGCCGACGCCGCCGACTACGTGAAGATCTCGCTCGGCCAGCTCGACGGCACCGCCGCCTTCATGCAGGGCAAGCTGAAGATCAAGGGCGACATGGGCCTGGCGATCAAGTTCGCCAGCCTGTTCCGCCGCCCGACCAGCTAAGACCTCTCACCCACCGTTTCCCTCCCCCGTCAAAAGGGGAGGGAGACGGCAATCGGTCAAGCCCTTATCAGATGAGGAACTTCCACGTGCCCAGCCGGGCCGACATCGCGCCCTCCAGGTCGAGGTTCCCGAACCCCGCCCGCAGGTCGAGCATGATGACGTGCTGGGGTGTGAGCGCCACCCGGCGGCCGTCCGAAAGCTTTCCGCCCTCGACTGCGTTGCCCCACTGGATCGGCTCCAGCGTGAGTTTCTTGTCCAGGTTGGACTGCGCCCAGGCGGCCAGGCTGGGGGCCCCTCCGCGGTCGTAGGTGGAGATGATCATGAACGCGAACTGCCCGGCCCCAGGGGAGCAGATCGGCCTTGGCGTCGGCTGGCCCTGAACGGGCGAAGGCGAGGCGCACGGGACGTCGGTGATGTCGAAGGTCAGGTCCAGGCCTGAAGGGCTGGCGCTCTGGTTGGCCCGCTCGTTGTACTTCCACGTGCCCGGGTAGCAGAATCCCCAGCCTGCCTGGGCGTCCTCGAACGCATGATCGCCAACAGAACACTTGAGATCTGAGCCGATCTGGCTGACACTAGGGACCGGCCGGTCGGTCGGCCCGATCTGGCAGGCAACCAGGACGATGGCAAGCAGGGGGATAGAGATCAGGCGAAGTGCAAGGCGCATATAGCTCGGACGCGAGTATGCCGGTAGGGCCCGGCGTTCTGTCTCCAAGAATCGAAACGTAGCTCCGCGCGGTAATAACGGCAAAGGGGAGAAAACATTGGCATCTCGAAAGCGACCTGACGAGGAACCTGAGGTAAGGCTCGAGGCCAGCAAGCGGCAGCTGGAGCACCTGGCGCTCGCCTTCGGCGAGGAGGCTGGGTTGCACCGGCCGCTGGCGGACAGCGTCGGCGGAGTCATCGCATCGATTCCTGAGGACGTCGACCTCGCGCAGGCCCTGTCGGACCGCGAGACCACCGACATCCTGGTGCACCTGCTCGACCAGAACCGCGCCCAGGTGGAGCGCGCGCTGGCGAGGGTCAAGGAAGGCGCCTACGGCCAGTGCGAGGACTGCGGACACCGCATCCCCGCCGAGCGCCTCCGCTACCAGCCGGCCGCCACGCGCTGCGTGGAGTGCCAGAGCCGCTGGGACCGGGTGAACGGCCGCACCGCCTAAGCGAAAGAAGAAACTTTCCAGACCCTCCCCGCCGTTGGGGAGGGTCTTTCTTTATGCGGCCCGGCGGTAAAAGAGCGCCGCGCCACCGATGGCCAGGCCGGCCACCACCATGACCGAGCCGATCCAGAACCAGTGCATGTCGCCGGTCATGAAGCTGCCCGGGATGTAGCCGAGGCCCTGCCCGGCGAATGTCCCGCCGACGAGCACCACCAGCAGGCCAACAACGACACCCCCCACGCGCATGCCCAGGAAATTACTCCCTATACCGCTCCGCAAAACCGCCAGTGCCGGCAGCGGCGTGTTTCATGGGGTCGTGAGAGCCGCGAGTGCCGGCAGCCGCGGTATAGCTGGAAAGACTAGAGGCCGCCGTAGACGATCGACTTCTGCTCCGTGTACTGGTAGAAGGCCTCGACGCCGTGCTCCTTGCCGAAGCCGGACTGCTTGGTCCCGCCGAATGGAAGCTCGTCGTGCGCGATCTGCAGATGGAAGCTCGTCGTGCGCGATCTGCAGCGCGTTGACCCACGTGTAGCCCGCCTCCAGCTCGGCGACCCCTCGCTGGGCGGCGGCCATGCTGCCGGTCCAGATCGACGATCCGAGGCCGAACTGCGAGTCGTTGGCCAGTCGCAGTCCCTCGTCCAGGTCCTTGATCCGGCGCACCGGCAGCGCGGGCCCGAACACCTCCTCGGTCCACATGCGCGCGCCGTCCGGAACGTTCTCGAGGATCGTCGGCTGGATGAACCATCCCTTGTCGTACTCGGGACCTTTCGGCCGCCCGCCACCGAAAAGCACCTTGGCGCCGCGATCGATCGCGTCCTTGACCTGCGCCTCCACCTCGGCGCGCTGCGTCTCGGTGTGCATCGGGCCCATGCGGCTGTCCTTCTCCAGGCCGTTGCCGGGCTTGAGCTTGGACGCGCGTGCGATCAGCTTCTCCATCAGCGCGTCGTACGCGCCCTCCTGGACGTAGAGGCGCTTCACCGCCAGGCACGCCTGGCCGCAGTTGGCGCGCCGCCTGCTCGAGGTCGGCGTCGTCGAGGACGATGCACGGATCGCTGCCGCCCAGCTCGAGCGTGATCTTCTTCAAGCCCTCCGCCGCCCGCGCCATCACCTTGCGCCCGGTGGGCGTGGATCCCGTGAGCGCGATCTTGCGAATCAGCGGGTGTCCGACGATGGCCTCGCCCGTCGCCTGTCCGAGCACGACATTGACGACGCCCTCGGGCAGCCCGCCTTCGATGAGCGCCTCGATGCATGCGAGCGTCGACAGCGGAGTGGTGCTTGCGGGCTTAAGCACGACGGTGTTGCCCGCGGCGATCGCGGGCGCGACCTTGTTGGCGGCCAGCGTCAGCGGAAAGTTCCACGGCACGATCGCACCGCAAACACCGATGGGCTTGCGAATCACCAGTCCGTAGGTGGTCGGATCGGGCAGCGCCACCTGCTCGCCGTGGATCTTGTCGGCGAGGTCGGCGAACCAGGCGATGTTCTCGCCGAATCGCTGCGCCTCGATGCGCGACTCGAGCAGAGTCTTTCCCTGCTCCTTGGTGAGGATCGGCGCGATCTCCTCGACCTTCCCGAGCATGTGGTGCGCCGCTTTGTGGAGGATCTCTGCCCGCTTGTTCGGCGGCAGCTTCGACCAGGTCAGAAATGCTTTCGCCGCCGCCTGAGCCGCGCGGTCCACGTCAGCCGCGTCTCCGGCCGGAACCTCGTCCACCACCTCGCCCGTGGCGGGGTTGCGGACCTCGTACGTCTTTCCAGAAGCAGCCTTCGTCCGCTCGCTCTCGATGATCATCGTGGCCATAGGAATAATGGTGGCATGTCAGTAAGACTCGAGAAAGAAGGCAAGGTAGGAGTCATCGTCCTCGACCGTCCGCCCGCGAACAGCTACGACTACCAGTTCCTCCGCGATTTCGCCGGCGCCATCGACGACGCGCGCCTGGATCCGGACGTTCGCAACGTCGTCGTGACCAGCGCGTCGGAGAAGTTCTTCTCGGCCGGTGCTCATGACCGCGCTGCTCGCCCATGAGGCGTTCCGGAAGATGGAGAGCTCGCCGCTGGTGTTCGTCGCCGCCATCGCAGGGCACTGCCTGGGCGGGGGCTTCGAGCTGGCGCTGGCCTGTGACCTGCGCTTCGCGGCCGAGGGCTCATATCAGATCGGTCTGCCGGAGGTGAACCTCGGACTGTTCCCGGGCTCGGGCGGAACGCAGCGGTTGCCCCGGCGGATAGGCCTGGCCAGGGCGATCGACTTCATCGCCAACGCGACCACCTTGCAGCCCAAGCAGGCGCATGAAGCGGGTCTCGTCGACCGCCTCTTCCCCGACTCTGCGGCGTGCCGCGCAGGCGCGATCGAGTACGCGTCCAAGCTGGGCGAAGGACCCAGCGTCGCCATCGGCCACGCGAAGCTGGCGGCGACGCTCGGCTACGGCGGGCCGATCGACCTTGGTCTCGCGCTGGAGCGCGAGGCGATCGGCCGGATCTTTGTCTCGGACGACGCGGACGAGGGCATCAAGGCGTTCAGCGAGAAGCGCAAAGCCAACTTCAAAGGCAGCTAGCAGCCTCCCCTTGCCTTCTGCAGCGGCCGGATGTATGAAAAGAGGGCGTTTCGGTCCACGGAGGGTAGTCACGGAGGAATTGCCATGCGCCGTCCGCACGTTCGATCGCTTGCCGTTCTGGGCGGGATCCTGGCCCTGGCGATGGTCCCGGTCAATGTCGTTGCCGGACCCGACCATCGCGGGGGCGTCATCTACGACAGCACCGTGACGCCGCTGCCTGGGAATCTCCCCAGCGTCGGTGCAGAGGCATACTCCTTCACCGAGTTCGGCGACGAGGTCACGTTCGTGGGGCACTCACGTGTGCTCAGGCAAGTGACTGTCACGCTCAGCAGCTGGGCATGCCAGGCCGGCAACTGGCATGACGACAACTGCGTGACAAGCAAGGGCGCGACGTTCGTGACTCCGATCACCTTCAACCTCTATCAGCCCGCCACCGTGGCCGGAGTTCCGACCGCGGGGTCCTTGATCGCCACCCAAACGGATGCCTTCACGATCCCGTACCGCCCGTCGGCCGATGATGTCCACTGCAACTTCGTGAACGCCGACACAGGCGCCGGCCCGCCGTCGGGAGAGTGGTACGACGGAAACAAGGGCTGCTTCAACGGAATCGCAGCGAACATCACGTTTGACTTCTCGGCGCAGAACGTAGCGCTGCCGGACACCGTCGTCTTCGGTATCGCCTACGACACCAGCGACTACGGACCGCATCCCATCAGCGTTTCGCTTTGCCGAACCACGCCTGAGGGTTGCTCGTACGACTCCCTCAACATCGGGTTGGCCCCGCGGGTGAAGGTCGGGTCCAAGCCGTTCCCGAACACCGTTTTCCAGAACGCCGTCTACCCCGGCGACTACTGCGACAACGGAGCTGCGGGGGTTGCCCTCCTCCGGGAAGACTCACCTTCGAACGCTTGCTGGGCGGGGTACGTCCCCGCGGTTCAGTTCACAGCGGAGCAGAGCTGACGGACTATCCACGTTGGCGAGGGGCCCGTCGCCACGGGTTCCCTCGCCTTGAGCACCCCGGCATGCCGTGCTAAGGTCCGCTCATCAAATAAGGAGGTGGCGTCCTGTGGCTGAAGTTGCTGTGACCGTTTCTGCACGGCCGTCGGCCGCCTCCAGAAGGATCGCCTCCTAACCGAGCCTCTCCTCCAGGGCGGACCGATTTGTCCGCCTGTCTTCCCCGGAGGAGTTCGAGTTGTCTGCTCAAACCGGTTCCCGGCTCGCCGTGCTGGGCTGGGACGAATGGTTCGAAGAACGTTTCGCGTCCATCGCCCACGAAGGCCTGGTCCCCGCTCGCGTCACCGCCGACTTCGGCGCTGCTTATGTCGTCGCAGATGCGCATCGATCGCAGCGAGCGGTGGTTGCGCGCAGCCTGCGCGAGCGCGGACTGCCCGCGGTCGGAGACTGGGTCGCGCTGCGCCATCGAGAAACCCTCTCGCAGATAGAGGGCATCGTCGACCGGCGCACCGTTTTCTCCCGCAAGGTCGCGGGCCAGGAGAGCAAGGAGCAGGTCCTGGCCTGCAACGTCGACCTCGCATTCGTCGTGGCGTCGGCGCAGGACGTGGACGCGCGCCGGATCGAGCGCTACCTCGCGATGGCCTGGCAGAGCGGAGCGGCACCGGTGGTCATCCTCACCAAGGCCGACCTCGCGCCGGACATCGATGCGCTCGTGCTCGAGCTGGAGGTGGCCGCGGCGGGAACCCCGGTGGTGAT
>VBFO01000039.1 GCA_005881025.1 Chloroflexota bacterium
CTGATCGGCCACCTTCACTGATCGGCCACCTTCAGACGAACAAGGTCCGGCAGGCTGCCGGCCGATTCGAGCTCATCCACTCCGTCGACTCCCTCCGCCTCGCGGAGCACATCGCCCGCGCCGAGCCGCGGCAGCAGGTCCTGATCGAGGTGAACGCAGCTCGCGAGCCACAGAAATCCGGAGTCGCGCCCGAGGACGCGATCGAGCTGGCCCGGTCGGTCGCCGGCCTGCTCCACCTG
>VBFO01000040.1 GCA_005881025.1 Chloroflexota bacterium
CTGTCGATCCTGTCCATGGGGATGAGTGCTGACTTCGAGGCGGCGGTGTCAGCTGGGAGCACGATGGTGAGGCTGGGACAGTTGCTGTTTGGTCCCCGGCCGGGGGATCATTGATCCGATGTCGGTGATCGCCAACATTCTGATCGCGGCCCTGTACATCTTCATGCTGATCCTTTTCGTACGCGTCCTCTTCTCCTGGATCAGTCCGTACCCGAACAACCCCATCTACCGCTTCACATACGCGGTCACCGAGCCCGTGCTGGCACCCGTGCGCCGGCGCATCCCTCCGGTCTCTGGCATGGACATCTCGCCGATCGTGATCTGGCTCGCAGTGCTCTTCGTGACCGCCGCCCTTCGCACCCTCACCTGAGGCGCTCGGTAGAATTCGAGGTCCGATCGGCGTTGACGGAGACGGGTAGGCCCGCCTCCTCGGTCGACAGAGAGCCCAGCATCAGCTGAAAGCAGGGTGGCCGAGTGCGGTGACCGAGATCACTCCCGAGCCGAAGCCCAATGAGAGTTCGAGGTAGTGGCCTCGGGAATCTGGGTGGTACCGCGGGTCTGTACAGGGCTCGTCCCAGGCGGAAGCGTTTGCGTGTCTGGGAAATGAGATGGCCAAGAAAGTAGCTCCGGCGGTGACGTTCACGAAAGTTGACCAGCGCGTCAACTTTCCTGCGCTCGAGCGCGAGATGCAGGCGACCTGGGAGAAGGAGAACACCTTCCGCGAGTCGCTCCACATCCGCGAGGGCCAGCCTCGCTTCGTCTTCTACGAAGGCCCCCCGACCGCTAATGGCAAGCCGGGTACTCACCACATCCTGGCTCGGTCCTTCAAGGACCTCTTCGGCCGGTACAAGACCATGAAGGGCTTCTACGTCGAGCGTAAGGCGGGGTGGGACACGCACGGTCTTCCGGTGGAGCTCGAGGTCGAGAAGCAGCTGCACATCTCAGGCAAGTTCGACATCGAAAACGAGATCGGAGTCGAGAAGTTCAACCGCCTCTGCCGCGAGAGCGTGCACCGCTACGTCGACGAGTGGGTTGCGTTCAGCCGTCGCATGGCCTTCTGGCTCGATTACGACCACGCCTACTGGACGCTGACCTCCGAGTACATCCAGTCGGTCTGGTGGGCGCTCAGCGAGATGTGGAAGCAGAGCCTCATCTACAAAGGTTTCCGCGTCGCTCCGTACTGCCCGCGGTGCGCTACACCGCTGTCGAGCCACGAGCTGGCGCTGGGATATCGCGACAACGTTCCCGATCCGAGCGTCTTCGTCCGCTTCCGGTTGAAGAAGGATCCGAATACGTCGATCCTCGCCTGGACCACCACGCCATGGACGCTGCCGGGCAACGTCGCCCTTGCCGTGGACAACGACATCGACTACGTGAAGGTCAAACAGGGCGAGGAGTTCGTGATCCTCGCCGAGGCCCGGACATCTGTCCTTGTCGGTCCGTTCGAGGTCGTCGAGCGCTTGAAGGGAAAGGACCTGGTCGACCTCGACTACGAGCCCATCTATCCGTATTCGGTGCCCAAGCAGGGCCGCGCGCAGTACGTGGTCCCGGCGGACTTTGTCTCGACGGAGGAGGGCACAGGCGTCGTACACACGTCAGCCCTCTATGGAGTCGACGACCTGCGACTGTGCTTGTCCTTCGGGATCCCCTTCGAGCACACGGTGGACCTGAACGGTCGCTTCTTCGCTTACGTGGAAAAGTTCGCCGGCATGGGCGTAAAGGACGCCAACGACCTGATCCAGCACGACTTGAAAGAGCGCGGCCTCATGTACAAGTCGGAGACGATCCTGCACACGTACCCGGAGTGCTGGCGCTGCGGCACCTCGCTGATCTACTACGCCCTCGACAGCTGGTACATCCGCACGACCGAGCGCAAGCAGGAGCTGCTCGACAACAACCGCGCCACCAACTGGGTGCCGGCCCACGTCAAGAACGGGCGCATGGGCGACTGGCTCGAAAACAACGTCGACTGGGCGATCTCGCGCTCGCGCTACTGGGGCACCCCGCTTCCGTTCTGGGTCTGCGAGAAATGCGGCGAGCAGCGATGCGTCAGCTCGGCCAAGGAGCTCGGCCTGGCTGAGGACTTCGACCTCCACCGGCCCTACATCGACGAGGTGACGCTGCCCTGCCCGAAATGCGGAGGCGTCATGCGTAGGGTGCCGGAGGTAATGGATTGCTGGTTCGACTCCGGCGCGATGCCGTTCGCGCAGAGAGGCTTTCCTCGTCACGGCCGCCAGGAGTTCGACGAGACCTTTCCCGCCGACTTCATCTCGGAGGCGATGGACCAGACGCGTGGATGGTTCTACTCGCTACTCGCCATCTCGACGCTGCTCTTCGGGCAGAACGCCTATCGCAACGTGATCTGCCTTGGGCTGGTGGTGGATCCGAAAGGACAGAAGGCGTCCAAGTCGCGCGGCAACGTGCTGGATCCGAGCTACCTGTTCGACACCTTCGGCTCGGACGCCCTGCGCTGGTACTTCTTCACGGCCGCGCAGGTGGGTGAGAACTACCGCACCAGCGCAGACACCCTGAAGGAGGTAGTTCAGCAGTTCCTGCTGCCGCTGTGGAACTGCTACGCGTTCCACGTCAACTACGCGGTCGTCGACCGCTTCAATCCGGACCGCGTCGCGGTGCCGTTGAAGGAGCGCCCCGTGCTCGACCGCTGGCTGTTGTCGCGGCTCGCCGGGCTGGTGAAGACCGTCGACTCAGAGCTGGCGGACTACGACGTGACCGGCGCATCGCGCCCGATCCATGCCTTCGTCGATGAGCTGTCGAGGTGGTACATCCGGCGGTCGCGAAACCGATTGTGGAAGCCGCAATCTGATGCCGACAAGCTGGCCGCTTACCAAACGCTGCAGACGACGCTTCTCACCCTGGCGCGGCTGCTCGCCCCGTTCACGCCGTTTGTCGCCGACGCCATGCACCGCAACCTGACCGGCGGCCACAGTGTGCACCTGGCGGACTTCCCAAGCGTCGACGCCTCAGCATTCGACCCTGGGCTCGAGGAGCAGATGGCGGCGGCACGCCGCATCGTCGAGGCCGGCCACGCCGCCCGCGACGCGGCCCGGATCAAGGTGCGCCAGCCGCTGAGGTTGATCGCGGTGCCTGGCGAAGCGCTTCCAGAGGAGATCACCGCCATCGTGCGTGACGAGCTGAATGTCAAGGCGGTGGAGTTCGGCGCGCCCGAGGTCAAGCTCGACACCGACATCAGCGAGGACCTGAAACTCGAGGGTCTTGCGCGTGAGGTCATCCGGCACGTGAACGATCTGCGCAAGCAGCTGGGCTTCAACGTGGAGGACCGGGTGCTCGCCCGTTACGAGGCGAGCGGCATGATCGCGCGGGCGATCGAGCGCCATTCCGACTACATCCAGCGGGAGACGCTTGCCAAGGAGCTGAAGCCGGGGCGCGATGAAAGCTTCCCGGGGGATGAGCGACGCGTGGAGGAAGAGCGCTTCTGGATCGGCCTCAAGAAAGCTTGAGGCTCACTGGTGGCCGGCTCGCGTTCGTGGTGGTGGCAGTCTTGATCTTCGTGGCCGACCGCATCACCAAGGACCTCATTACTGCCAACGTTCCCTTCGGCACGGAGTTCGCCGCCGTGGATCACATCGTGTGGATCACGAACATCCACAACTCTGGCGCCGCCTTCGGCCTGGCGCCCGCGTTCGCCATCGTCTTCCTGATCGCATCGGTGGCGGTTTCAATCGGGCTGATTGCGTACGTGGTGACGCACCACAACCCGCCCGCCGTCGACGCAATCCTTGGACTCATCCTCGGCGGCACCATAGGCAATGGGTACGACCGCATCATGTACGGCACCGTGACCGACTTCATCGCGCTTCACTTCTGGCCGGTCTTCAACGTCGCCGACTCAGCAGTAAGCGTCGGGGTCGTCCTCATCGCGCTCGGGTATTTCGTACGAGCACAACCCCGCGCCGCCTGACGGCCGCGTCTGCGGCGGCCAGGCTCGACCGGTTCCTCGCTGAGCAAACGAGCGGACTGTCGCGTTCTGCGGCGCTCCGGCTCATCAGGGACGGCAGGGTCTCGGTCAATGGCGCTCGCGCCCGGGCGTCCGACCGGATCGCGGTCGGGGACGTGATCGAGCTCGAGCCTTACGAACCGGGCGATCGGCGGCACATCGCGGAGGGGATACCGCTGAGCGTCGTGTTCGAGGACGACGACTTCTTGGTCATCGACAAGCCTGCCGGCATGGTCGTGCACCCGGCGGCCGGACACAGCTCCGGCACCTTGGTGAACGCCCTGCTCGGCCGGGGCGGAACCTGGTCGGCTGCCGGCGGCGAGGAGCGCCCGGGCATCGTGCACCGGCTGGACAAGGGAACCAGCGGCCTCATGGTCGTGGCCAGAAACGATGTGTCGCACCGGGCCCTGGCCGCGCAGCTGAGCGATCGGACGCTGAGCCGCACCTACCAAGCGATAGTGCGCGGGGTCGTCAAAGCGCAGGCCGGAGAGCTCGAGGGTCCAATCGGCCGGCATCCGCGGGATCGCAAGCGCATGGCCGTGGTGCGAGCAGGGCGTTTCGCTCGCACCAGGTACGCAGTGCTCGAGCGAAGGCGCGCGCATACACTCCTGCGCTGTGACCTGGACACCGGGCGCACGCACCAGATCCGCGTACATCTCGCCGCGCTTGGACACCCGCTGGCTGGCGATGTCGAGTACGGCGGTCGCAAGCCAGGCGAGCCGCCCAGGCCGATGCTGCATGCCTGGCGCCTGCGCCTCCGTCATCCCCGTACCGGCGAGGAGATGAGCTTCGAGGCTGCTCCGCCGGAAGACTTCAACACGTACTGGTCGTCGCTGCCATGAGCAGGCAGCCGGGCCTGATCTTTGTCATCTCCGGTCCGTCGGGTGTCGGTAAGGACGCGGTGATCGAAAAGCTGGTCGATGCCGACCCGCAGCTCGAACGCTCGGTGTCCTACACGACGAGACGGCCGCGTCCTGGCGAGACGGATGGAGTCGACTACTCGTTCGTGAGCCGCGAAGAGTTCGAGCGCCTGATCGAGCAGGCCGAGTTCCTCGAGCACGCGTCCTACGACGGCAACCTGTACGGCACATCCCGGCAGCGGGTCGAAGAGCTACGCGAGGCGGGGCACGATGTGATCCTGAAGATCGACGTCAAAGGCGCGGAGCAGGTGCGGGCCCGCCTCCGCGACGCCACGTTCATCTTTCTCGCGCCGCCGACGATGGAGGAGCTCGTCCGGCGCTCAGCCTTGAGGAAAACCGAGAGCGCCGAGGAGCGCTCGGCGCGGCAGATGATCGCGGAGAAGGAGATGACCTTCGCATCCCACTACGACCACGTCGTGGTCAACGACGACCTGGACCGCGCGGTCGCCGAGGTGCTCGAGATCATCCGCGGCGTACGATCTCGCCAGAGTTGACACTCTAGGTCATGCCTCTCGATCCAGCACCGGTCCCTGAAGAGCTGCGCGGCCTGCGGGTCGCGCTTCTGGTCGCCGGCGGCATAGCCGCCTACAAGCTGGTGGACCTGGCGTCGGCTTTGACGCAGGCCGGCTGCAGCGTGAGGGTGGCGATGACCGCATCGGCCACGCGCTTTATCGGGGCGCCATCGTTTCAAGGTGTCACCGGCAACCCGGCATTGACAGGCATGTGGGCGGGTGACGCTGAGGCTCCGGAGCCCCATGTGTTCCTTGGCGACTGGGCGCAGGTGGTGCTGCTTGCGCCGGCGACCGCGAATGTGATCGCGCGGGCAGCCCGCGGGCAGTCCGACGACCTGGTGACGGCGATCCTCCTGGCCGCCCGCTGTCCGGTCGTGGTCGCCCCGGCGATGAACGACGCGATGTGGGTCAAACCCGCGGTGCAGGAGAACCTGAAGATCCTTGGTGGCCGGGGCGTGGTCGTGGTGCAGCCAGAGGCAGGACATCTCGCCAGCGGACACGCCGGCACCGGGCGCCTCCCCAGCGCGGCAGCCTTGATGGAGGCGATGGCGGGAGCCGTGCGGTCGCGATACGACCTCGCGGGCCGCAGGGTTGTCGTGACCGCCGGCGGGACACGCGAGCCTATCGATCCGGTCCGTTACATCGGCAATTACTCGAGCGGAAAGATGGGGTTCGCGCTTGCGACCGCGGCCGCGGACCGTGGGGCGCGAGTGACCCTGGTGACGACGGTCGCGCATCCCGACCACCGTGGTGTGGAAGTGCGGCACGTCGAGACGGCCGACGACATGCTCGCCGACCTCCGCGTGCAGATCCGCGGTGCCGACATTCTGGTCATGGCCGCCGCGGTCGCAGACTTCCGTCCGGCCCAGCGCGCGGGGCACAAGATCCGGCGCGAGGAGACGCCACACCTCGAGCTCGACCTCGAGCCGATTCCAGATCTGCTGGCGGCGCTCGCGAACGAGCCGGAGGCGGGCGGGGTGTTCATGGTCGGATTTGCCGCCGAAGGTTCCGACCTCGACGCCAAGGCGGCGGAAAAGCTGAAGCGAAAGGGCCTGCACGCCATCGTCGCCAACGACATCTCGCGCCGGGACATCGGTTTCGGCAGCGAGTACAACGAGGGCGTGATGCTGTTCGCAGACGGAGCTCGAGAGACCCTGCCGCGGATGACCAAGCGCGAGATGGCGGATCGGATCCTGGACCTCATAGTGCCCCGACTTCAGGACTAAGTGGAGCGCCCCCGAAGTCTCTTGCACCTTCGCGGCCTAGGCGGCCGGGCGGCTGCGCCGCCCAAGCCTTCGTCAAGGGGCCCGGCGCTGCGTTGTCACGCATCTAGCGATGCGCTCCTAGCCGCGCCACCCTTTCCTTGGCTCCGGCCGCCGATGCCGCGAAATGTGCGGCGGGCCTCGGTGGCGCTCCACTAATTGCTTTTCGCCGAGGTAGCTGTCGAGGCGGCGCGAGGCCTCGACCGCGAGACGTACAGCTACGAGGTGCCGCCGGCGCTGGACGTCGTGCCAGGCCACCGGGTGACTGTGCCATTTGGAAGGCGCTCGACATTTGGCTTCATCGTCTCGCTGGGCACAGACGACCCCGGGGTCGAGGTGAAGCCGATCACCGCCGCCGGCCGGGAGCCGCTGCTGCTGCCGCACCAGGTGGAGCTGGCCCGGCTGGTGGCCGACCACTACTGGGTGCCGCTCATCGAGTGCCTGCGCGCGATGCTGCCGCCGCGGGTGCGCGGGAAAAAGTCGAGCGGCGAGGGGCCGTCAAGCCGTCAACGGCGCCACAGCCGGCTGCTCGATGTGGCGTCCGGACCGATCGCGGCGGCCGCCGGACCGGAGCTCACTGCCGAGCAGAGGGCGGCGCTCGAGGTCATTGCCTCCAACCCGATGACTCTGTTGCATGGCGTGATCGCCAGCGGCAAGACCGAGGTTTATCTCGCGGCCGCCCAGCAAGCTCTTGCCGAGGGACTGCGGGTGCTGCTGCTGGTGCCCGAGATCTCGCTCACTCCCCAGCTCGTCGAGCGGGTGAGGGCACGGCTCGACGCGCCGATTGCCTTGCTGCACAGCCAGCTCACCGAGCTCGAGAGGGCTCAGCAGTGGTGGAAGGTACGTCGAGGCGAGGCCGAGGTGGTCCTGGGCAGCCGTTCGGCAGTCTTCGCGCCGATCCCGCGGCTCGGCCTGATCTGCCTCGACGAGGAGGGATCCGCGGCGTACAAGCAGGACCGGACGCCTCGGTACGAGGCCGGGTGGGTGGCCCGGCGCCTCGCCGCGGTCACCGGCGCCCGCCTGGTGGCAGGTTCAGCCACACCCAGCGTCGTCGCCTACCACGGAGCGGTGTCAGGCGAGCTCGCGCTGGCACGAGTGACCAGGCGGGTGCGCGGCGCTGACGCGCCGGTGGAGCTGGTCGACATGCGCGACGAGCTGACCTCAGGCAACCGCCAGCCGCTCTCACGCCGTCTCCTGCAGGCCGTGGAGCAGACGCTCGACAACGAGGAGCAGTCCATCCTCTATCTCAACCGGCGCGGCATGGCCACCTTCGTCATGTGCCGCGAGTGCGGGAAGTCTGTGCAGTGCCTGGGCTGCTCGGTCGCGCTTGTCCAGCACGCTGAGATAGAGGGTCTGATCTGTCACTACTGCGGCTACTCACGCGCCATGCCCGCCACATGCGACCACTGCGGGAGCCGCCAGGTCCGCGCCCTGGGCATGGGCACGCAGCGGCTGGAGGGTATGGTCAAGAAGCTGTGGCCGCGGGCTCGTGTGCTGCGGCTGGACAGCGACGCGGCGCGTGGGCCCGACTCGTACTTCGAGATCTGGGAGACGTTTCGCGAGCGCCGCGCGGACATCCTGGTAGGCACACAGCTGGTTACGCGCGGCATCGATCTGCCCGCGGTGACATGCGTAGGGGTCGTAGACGCCGACCTCCCCCTGCATTTCCCTGACTACCGGTCGGCTGAGAACACGTTCTCATTGGTGGTGCAGGTAGCAGGGCGAGCCGGGCGCGATGGCCGGGCGGCCCGTGTGGTCGTGCAGACGAGCAACCCGGAGCACTACAGCCTGCGTTGCGCAGCGACCAACGACTATGCGGGCTTCTACGAGGCAGAGCTCCCCTCGCGCAAAGCGTTCACATTCCCGCCTTTCGCGGACCTGGCGGTGCTGACGCGCTCGGATGCCGACGACGGCCGCGCGGCGGCGTCGGCGCGAGAGGCAGCCGAGGCCATCGCCACCGGGTTGCTGAAAGAAAGGGTCGAAGGAATTCGCGTCATGGGACCCTCGCCGGCCTTCATTCACCGCCTGCGCGGCGAGTACCGCTGGCAGGTGACGCTGAAGGGCTCAGGGCTGGAGCGCGCACGCCACCTGGCGCCTCGGGGTCGGGGCTGGAGCTTCGACGTCGATCCGACCACCTGAGCCGCAGCGCGGCTTCGAATCGGGAGCGCCTGGGTAGAATCGAATTCGTGGCCGTCCGACCCATCCTCAACTTCGATCAGCCCGTCCTGCGCGAAAAAGCGAAGAGGGTGGGACGTGTCGACACGTCAATACAGCGGTTGATCGACGACCTCGCCGAGACGATGCTGGCCGCGCCAGGCGCCGGCCTGGCCGCGCCACAGATCGGAGTCCCATTGCGCGTGTGCGTGGTGAAAGGTGACGACAACCAGATCTGGGCGCTCGTCAACCCCGAGGTCGTCAAGCACGACGGCGTGCAGGTCGGGTACGAGGGGTGCCTCAGCTACCCGGGCTGGGTGGGCGAGGTGGCGCGCTACGAGACGGTGGTGGTCAAAGGCCGGAGCCGGCGCGGCAAGGAAGTCCGCATCAAGTCGAGCGGGTTCACTGCGCGCGCGTTCCAGCACGAGATCGACCACCTCGATGGCGTTCTGTTCACCGACCGGCTGACGAACATCGACACGCTGAAGCGCATCGAAGAGCTGGAGACCGATCAGCAGGAAGCCGCGGTCGCAGCGGCGTCGGGTTAGGCGCCTTCCTGAAAATCGTCTTCATCGGCACTGCAACGTTTGCCGTGCCTTCGCTGAGGGCCCTGCATGCAGCTGGCCACTCAATGCCCCTGGTGGTCACTCAGCCGGACCGCCCCGGACACCGGATGAAGGTCACACCGCCATCCGTCAAGACAGCCGCGCTCGAGCTTGGGCTGGAGATCTACCAGCCTGAGCGCATCAAAGATTCCAAGGTGGTCGCGAGGCTGCAGGCGATCGCCCCCGAGCTGATCGTCGTCGTGGCCTACGGGCAGATCATCCCGCCCTCGATCCTCTCCATTCCGCCGCATGGTGTGGTGAATGTGCACGCGTCTCTGCTGCCCCGCCATCGGGGGGCGGCGCCGGTCGCGCACACCATCCTCGCCGGCGACCGACAGACTGGCGTCACGATCATGCGCATGGACGAGCAGCTCGACCACGGCCCCATCCTTGCGACACGCACGGTGGCCATCGAACCGCACGAGGAAGCGGCGGAGTTGACGCGCAGGCTGTCCGAGGTCGGTGCCGCCCTGCTCATGGAGACCGTGGCACGACTCGACGAGATCGAAGCCGTGGAGCAGGATCACGGACGCGCGTCGATCGCGCCGCGGCTGAGCCGGGCGGATGGAGAGCTCGAGTGGTCGCTGGGAGCTGAGGAGATCGACCGGCGCGTGCGCGCGCTGCAGCCGTGGCCTGGAGTGACGCTGCCGACGAAGCGGGGAAGGGTCAAGGTGCTGAGCGGCCACATCGACGGCGACCGTTACGTGCCCGATGTCGTGCAGGTGCCCGGACGGCGGCCCGCGCCAGCGGCGCAGGTGTTGGGCGATGCCTGAGAAGGGCTCGGAGCGGGAGCGCGAGCGAGACGTCGCGGTCAACCGGCGCGCGTTTCATGACTACTTCGTCGATGAGAAGTTCGAGGGCGGGATGGTGCTGACCGGGACGGAGGTCAAGTCGCTGCGCAACGGGCGGTGCAACCTGCGCGATGGCTTCGTACGCATCGATGGGCACGAGGCGTGGCTGGAGAACGTGCACATATCGACCTATGCGCAAGGCAACCTGATGAACCACGAGCCGCTCCGGCCGCGCAAGCTGTTGCTGCACCGGAAGCAGATCTCGAGCCTGATCGGCAAGGTGCGGCAGAAGGGCTACACGCTGATCCCGCTGCGGGTCTACTTCTCGCGCAATCACGCCAAGGTCGAGATCGGGCTGTGCCGGGGCAAGCGCCAGTACGACAAGCGCGAGGCGATCGCAGAGCGGGATGCCAAGCGAGAGATCGAGCGTGCGATGCGCCGCTAATTACGTCTGATTGCGTGCAAATGAACTCTTGCGGAGATTTTTAGCGCACCTTTGCGCGCAAATCGCGCGAGCTTGCGTGGGGCGTCACGCGGCCAGGTTGATCCCGATCGCCCTCAGGCGCTTGTTCAGCGAGTCCATGGCGTACTGGATGATCTCGCTCTCGGTGTAGCCGAACTCGGTGACGTACGTCGGGTCGGGCGGATCCAGCGTGCCCGAGATGAGCGGCAGGCATTCGATCACAGTCTTCTGGATGATCGGCGCGAACCGTCCCGCGTCCTCACGCACCGCTTCCTGAAGCACCTTGATGCCGAAGTTCACGTGCCGTGACTCGTCAC
>VBFO01000041.1 GCA_005881025.1 Chloroflexota bacterium
AACCCGCTCTGCGGAGTAGCGGACATCGAGGCGATCTCCAGGATGGCGCATGAACGCGGTGCGGCCGTGCTGGTGGACAACACCTTTGCCACCCCGATCCTGTGCCGGCCGCTCGAGCTCGGTGCTGATGTTGTGATGCACAGCGCGACCAAGTACATAGGTGGTCACTCGGATCTGATCGCGGGGGTGGTCGTCGGCGGCAGGCCCCTCATCTCCACGGCCCAGGCTCGCGCAGCCCGCACCGGTGGAATCCTGGGTGCGTTCGACGCGTGGCTGGCTCTGCGCGGGCTGCGCACGCTTGACGTTCGTGTGCGGCGCCACAGCGAGAATGCGCTGGCGCTGGCTCGGGCTCTGGACGGGATGGCCGGCGTGAGCAAGGTCCACCATCCCTTGTTGAACAGCTCCTCCTCTTACGCGGTCGCGAGCAGGCTGCTGCCAGACGGAGCAGGGGGAATGATGGCCTTCGACCTGAAGGGCGGCCGCGATGCGGTGCAGCGGATGCTCGCCCGCTTGCGAATGGTCACGTTCGCCGCCAGCCTTGGCGGGGTCGAGACCACCGTCTCGTATCCGGAGCTCACATCGCACCGCGGTCTGACCGCTGATGAGCGTGCCGAGCTCGGGGTCGGAAGCGGCACAGTCCGGGTCTCGGTCGGGATCGAGTCCGCGGACGACATCGTCGCCGACTTCACACAGGCGATCGCGACCCAGTGACGCTTTAACACTTGTCCGCCTACACGCTGCTGCAGCTGGTGGAGGTGGTGGTGTTCAGCGCCGTCCTTCTATATGGAGTGCTTTCGCTCCACCCGTCGCTCGCGGTGCTGGGTGGCGGCTTCCTCATCGGCAAGGCGGTGCTGAACATCCTTGCGCCTGAGGGAGGCACCGTCTTTCGCCGCTCGCTCATCGGCTACACGCTCGGGGGGATTTACGTCCTGTTCGGGATCGCCGCCGTCCACTTCCTGACCTAGCCGGAATCGGCGGAGCGCCCCTACCGGTTCCTAAGCTACGTACAGTGCGCACCGTTCCGGCCGGCATCACCAGGCTCATCGGCAACACTCCGCTGATTCGCGTGCGGCTGTTCGAGCAGGAGTTTCCGGACCTCGAGGTGTACGCCAAGGCCGAGTGGTTCAACCCGGGCGGATCGGTCAAGGACCGGCCTGCGCTGGCCATGATCGAGGACGGGGAGAAGCGCGGCGCGCTCACCCAGCAGAAGACGATCATCGATTCCACCTCGGGGAACACCGGCATCGCCTATGCCCTCGTGGGAGCAGCCAAGGGCTATCGAGTGAAGCTCGTCATGCCCGGTAACGTGAGCTCCGAAAGGAAGTCAATCGTGACCGCGTTCGGCGCCGAGATCGTGTACAGCGACGCCGGCGAGGGTTCTGATGGTGCCATCCAGATGGTGCGCGAGCTGGTCGAGCGAGACCCTGACCGGTACTTCTATCCCGACCAGTACTCCAATCCGGCCAACCCGCGCGCCCATTACGAGGGGACGGCCGTCGAGATCCTGGAGCAGACCGGCGGTCGCCTCACCCACTTCATCGCCGGGCTTGGAACCACCGGCACTTTCGTGGGCACAGCGCGGCGATTGAAGGAGCACGACCCCTCGATCCACACGATCGCAGTCCAGCCAGACGATTCCTTTCACGGACTCGAAGGTCTCAAGCACCTGCCGACCGCGATCGTGCCGCGGATCTGGAATGAGAGCTTCGCCGATGAGATCTGGTACTGCCCGACTGAGCCGGCCTACGACCTGGCCCGCAAGGTTGCGCGCGAAGAGGGTCTGCTGATCGGGCATTCGAGCGGGGCCGCGCTGTGGGCGGTCCGGCGGCTGGCGCAAACGGTGAAGAAGGGCGCGATCGTGACGGTGTTTCCGGACTCTGGCGACCGCTACCTGTCCACCGGCCTCTACGGCCGCCGGTGAAGATCAGCAGCTCGGCGATCGAGGCGGTTCGGGCGCACGGCTCGGAGGGCTATCCCGACGAGATCTGTGGCATCCTCGTCGGCCCTCGCGGCGGCAAGACGGCGACCGAGGCGAGACGCGCTCGCAACATAGTTGTCGAAAGGGCGCGCGACCGTTACGAGATCGATCCACGCGATCACATCCGCATCCAGCGCGAGGCCGACGCGAACGGACACGACATCATCGGCTACTACCACAGCCACCCCGACCACCCCGCGCAAGCGTCCCGATTCGACACCGAGCGGGCGTGGGCCGGATACGTGTATGTGATCGTGTCGGTCGCGAAAGGCGAGCCGGTGGACGCCAACGCCTTCGTCGCCGAGCGCGACGGCGGCCCCTTCCGGCCGGAAGCGCTGGAGATCGTCTGAGCTCGACCGCCGGCGTTTCGGAGCGGCCGAGATGGCTGAACCGAAATGTCGTCGGTATCGGCATCGCGGACCTCGCCGCAGACGCCAACTACGAGATGGTGTTCGCCGTTCTGCCGCTGTTCATCACGGCGGGTCTCGGCGCGCCGGCCCTGGCGGTGGGGCTGGTAGAGGGGATCGCGGACGGGTCGTCAGCAGTGGTCAAGCTGTGGAGCGGCTGGTACAGCGACCGGATCGCGTGGCGAAAGCGCCTCGCGGTCGGTGGTTACGGCACGACCGTCTTCGGGCTCGCCCTCCTGGTCGCGGTCAACGTATGGCCGCAGGTCATCGTCGCCCGCGCGCTGGCGTGGATGGGTCGAGGGCTGAGGCAGCCGATCCGGTCGGCGATGCTTGCCGGCTCGGTCGGCAGACGGGACCTCGGCAAGGCATTCGGCTTCCACGAGGCTCTGGACACCGCCGGCGCTTTGATCGGACCTGCGCTGGCCTTCCTGCTGCTCGCAGTGGGAGGCGACTTTCGGACCGTGTTCTGGGTGGCTCTCATTCCCGGCGTCCTCTGCGTGGTGCTGTTCGCAGCCATCACTCGAGACCCGCGCCACGAAACCTCGCCGCCGGTCTCGCTGCGCATCCCGCTGCCAGGTGGTTTCTGGAGGCTGATGGCGCCGGTGGCAGTTTTCGGGGTCGGCAACTTCGCGACCGCCTTCTTCACCCTGAGGGCGGCGCAGATGGTGCAGCCCGAGCTGAGCCCGAAGGCGGCGCTGGCCGCCGCTGTCGGCTTCTACCTCGCGCACAACGCCGTCGGCGCCCTGGTCTCGTTCCCGGCGGGATGGCTGGCAGATCGCATCGGCAAACCGACGGTCCTTTCGGCCGCCTACATCACATTCGCAGCGGCGTGCGTGGTGGGTCTCGCCGGCCACGGATGGCTCGCGCTGGGGCTGATGGCGCTGTTCGTCGGCGCGCAGAACCCGGTGGTCAGCTCGGTCGAAGGATCGCTGACCAGCTCGATCGTCGAGGAGCGACGCCTTGGAACTGCGTTCGGCATCCTGAACGGGATCAATGGAGTGGGGGACCTGGCGTCGAGCATCGTGGCCGGCATCCTGTGGACCTTCGCCAGCCCCGCTGCTGCACTCGGCGTCGGAGCTGCGCTGTCGGCCGGCGCGGCGGTGCTGCTCAGGCTGAGGGCGCCGGCTCCTTCAGGGTCTAATTGACGCATGCCGCGTCCCATCGTCGCGATCGTCGGACGGCCGAACGTCGGCAAGTCGACGCTCTTCAACCGCCTTCTCGGTTATCGGAAGGCGATAGTTGATGCGCAGTCCGGGCTGACCAGGGACCGCCTCTACGGCGTGGCGGAGTGGCGCGGCCGCGAGTTCACAGTGGTCGACACCGCCGGCCTCGACCTTGACTCGGCGAAGGATTCGTCGCGGGCGGCGATCGAGGCGCAGACGCAGGTGGCGATCGACGAAGCGACCGTGATTGTGCTCATGCTCGACGTCAGACAGGGCCTCAGTGCGGTGGACCGGGACATCGCGCGCCTGCTTCGCCGCTCGGGCCGCAAGGTAATCGTCGCCGCGAACAAAGCGGACTCACCGGCGGAGCGGCATTTCGCTCATGAGCTGCTCGAGCTTGGATTCGCCGAACCAAGCCTTCTCTCGGCTCAGCACGGCCTTGGCATCGGCGAGTTCCTGGACCGCGTGGCGAGCGAGCTGCCGGCCGCTGCCGAGAGCGCGCCAGAGGAAGGTGGCGCGGACCGGCTTGCGATCATGGGCCGCCCGAATGTCGGCAAGTCCTCGCTGCTGAATGCGCTGTTGGGCGACGAGCGGGCGCTGGTGAGCCCCACGCCCGGCACGACTCGGGATCCCGTCGACACCGAGCTGCTTTACGACGGCGTGCCGGTCGTGCTCGTCGACACTGCCGGGATCCGGCGCAAGTCGTCGAGCCGCGACCGGCTCGAGCGCTACAGCTTGCTGCGAGGGATCAGCGCGATGGAGCGGGCTGACGCGGTGCTCCTCGTGATCGATGCTTCGGCAGGGGTGCTGGCCCAGGACCAGCACGTTGCCGGATACGCCCTGGAGGCGGGGAAGGGGTTGGTGATCGTCGTCAACAAGATCGACCTGGTCGAGCCGGCTCAGCGTCGCGCGGCGCACTGGCAGAAGGCGCTGGTCTCAAAGTTCAAGTTCGCGTCGTTCTCGCCCGTGGTGGCTGTGTCGGCGAAAACCAAGGAGGGGGTCACCACAGTGCTCCCGATGGGGCTCGAGGTGGTCGGCCAGCGGCGGGTGAAGATGCCGGCCAACGAGCTCAACAAGGTGCTGCGAGAGGCCTTCGTGGACCATCCGCCGCCGAGCTTCCACGGCCGGCGGCTGAAGCTCGGATACGCGACGCAGGCTCGCTCCGAGGCGCCGACGGTGGTGCTGTTCGTAAACGACATCGGCCTCCTGCACTTCTCGTACCGGCGCTACCTCGAGAAGAGGATCCGGGAACGGTTCGCCCTGACCGGAAACCCGATCAAGCTCGTGCTCCGTGCAGGCGAGGCCCGCAAGGAGCGTGCCAAAGCCCGCAGGTAGGCCGTTTACATTTCCATCACGCAATATCGACAGCGGCCTGACGGGAGCGTGATCTATTGATGCTATGGCCGGCGTGAGCTCAAAAGTCCTGGTGATCGATGACGAGGATCACATCGTCGAGCTCGCGCGCCTGTACCTGACCCGCGAGGGCTACGAGGTGGAGGGAGTGGGGGATGGCGCCGAGGCGCTGAGCCGATTCGGCCAGATCAAGCCCGACCTGGTCGTGCTCGACATCATGCTGCCGGGAGTTGACGGGCTGACCATCTGCAAGGAAATCCGCAAGCACAGCCAGGTGCCCATCATCATGCTCACCGCCCGCGACGAGGTGACCGACAAAGTTGTGGGGCTCGAGGTGGGCGCGGACGACTACCTCACCAAGCCTTTCCACCCACAGGAGCTGGTGGCGCGCGCCAAAGCCCTGCTGCGGCGCGCCCGAGTGGAGCCTGACGCGCCCCAGCTGATCCGCGCCGGCAAGCTCGAGGTCGACCTCGAGCGGCACGAGGTCAGGCACGGCAAGGCGAGAGTTCAGCTGCGGCCCAAGGAGTTCGATCTCCTCGCGCTGCTCGCCCGCCATCCGGGTCGTGTGTACCAGCGCAGCGAGCTGCTGGACCTCGTCTGGGGCTACGACTTCCCAGGCTACACGCGGACGGTGGACGTGCACGTTCAGCAGGTTCGGGAGAAGCTGGCCTCGGCCGGCGTCGTCGACCCGAGCATCCATACGGTCTGGGGCGTGGGTTACCGGCTGGAGCTCGCGGAGAAGAGCTGACACTCAGATTCCGACTCCTGGCCGCCGCCGCCGGCATCGTGGCCGTGAGTCTCATCCTGAGCGGCGCCCTCACCTGGGTGCTCGTGCGCGACGTGGCGCTGCAGGGCGCACAGGATGAGCTCGATCGCGCGATAGTGGTGGACGCTGTCCTGGTCAAGCACCAGGAGTGCGCTGAACCGCCAGCGGCCCTGACCGGTGCCGGTGCCGCTGCGTGCCCGCTGGTATCGCAGCCCGAGTTCATGGACCGGCTTGCCAGCCTGGCACCGACGCTGGATGCGGACCGTCTGCTGCTGCTCAACCGGCAGCGGATGGTGATGTTCGACAGCAGCGGCACGGCTCAAGGTCAGGTGCTCACAGTGACCGCGGCGCAGCGATTTGCGAATGTGGCGGAGGCGACCCCGGTTCTGGATGGGCAGCGCTACCTCGCGGCCGCGGTCGCCATCTCCCCCGCACGTGATCCGCTCCGGGCGGCGTTTGTCGTGGTCGCGCGGGAGCAGTCGTCAGTCACCGCCGCCGCGGCGGGCGAGCTCGTCCCGCGCCTGCTCGTGGCCGGGGGAGTGGCGCTGATGGTGGCGCTGATCCTGGTGCTGCTGGTCAACAGGTCCCTGACGCGGCCGCTTTCGCAGCTGGCGGCAGCTGCAGAGGACGTCGCCGGCGGCAACTACTCACGCCGGGTCGGCATCCGTGGCCCGGATGAGATCGGTCAGCTTGGTGCGGCGTTCGATCGCATGGCCGAGGCCGTCGAGCGGGCACGTCGAGTCCAGCGTGATTTCCTGGCCAACGTCTCGCACGAGCTCAAGACGCCTCTGACCAGCCTCATCGGCTTCAGCCAGGCGCTGACCGACGGCAGCCTCAAGAGCGAAGCCGAGCGCACGCGTGCGGCGGCGATCGTGCACGAGGAGTCGGAGCGCGTCCTGCGCATGGCGCAGGAGCTTTTGGACCTTGCGCGCGTCGAGGGCGGCACCATGTCGATGCATGTCACCGCGGTGGATCTCTCGGCTCAGCTCCAGCAGGAGCTGGACATCGTCCGCCCGCGCGCGGCCTTGCGGGACCTGACCCTTTCGGCGGAGCTTCCGCCTGATCTTCCACCCGTGAGCGCCGACCCCGAGCGGCTGCATCAAGTGCTGGACAACCTCCTGGACAACGCGGTCAAGTACGCGGCCTCCGGAACTGCAGTGCGAGTGTCAGCCCGCTCAACCGGCATCGCCGTGGAGTCCGTCGTCTCCAACGCTGTTGGTGAGCACAGTCCGGACCCGGAGAGGATGTTCGACAGGTTCTATCGCGCAGACGCATCTCGGTCGGCTGCCGCGGGCGGCGTCGGATTGGGCCTTGCCATCTCGCGCGAGCTGGTGTCGGCGATGAAAGGCAGGCTGTGGTCCGACTTCGATGATGAAGGCCGGCTGCGAGTGCACGTGGTTCTGCCCGGCGCAGCACCAGGAGGTGCGCTGAGCACCCCCACCGTGGTCAGCCGGCCGGCACCACCAGAGCGACAGGGTTCTCGATCAGGCGCTTGACCTCGGCCATGAACTGGGCGGCGGTCTGTCCGTAGAAGACTCGATGGTCGACCGTCAGCGTCATCCGCATCACCTTGCCGGGCACGACCCTTCCGTCTTCGATCACCGGTACGTCTTTGATCGCTCCGACCGCGAGGATCGCGGACTCCGGCGGATTGATGATCGCGACGAACTCGTCCACGCCGTACATGCCCAGGTTGGAGATCGAGAACGTGCCCCCGCTCAGGTCGTGCTCGCCAGGGCGGCCGGAGCGCGCGCGCTCGATCACCTGGCGCGATTCGATCGAGATCTGGATGAGGTCCTTGTGATCGACGTCGTGCACTACCGGCACCAGCAGGCCAAGACCCTTGCTCGGTGGAACCGCGAGCCCGATGTTGATGTCACGCTTGCGCTGGAACCGGCCCTCGACCCATGAGGTGTTCACCTCTGGGAACTTGCGGAGAGCCAGCGCACAGGCGCGCATGAGCATGTCGGTCATCGTCACCTTCTCGGCGCCGGGCACAGAATCCTTGAGCTGCTGGCGGAGTCGCACCGCCTCGTCGACGCGGGCCTCGACCGTGACCGTGAAGTCGGGCACCGTGGCTTTCGACTCGGCCATGCGGCGAGCGATGGTCGCCTGCATGCGGGTCGGCTCGAGGGCCTCGACCTCGGGGCCGGTGGGCTGCGCGGTGTCGGGGCGCCGGCGGTCCTTGCGGGCCGTCCCGGCGGCGGCGATGACGTCCTCCTTTACGACCCGGCCTTCCGGCCCGGTGCCGGTGACCGCGCCGAGGTCGACGCCCATCTCCTCGGCCAGCCGTCTGGCGAGCGGCGAGGCCCTGATCTCCCGAGCCCCCTGGCCATCCGAGTCGGGTGCGCGAGGACGCTCGGCCGCAGGGGCCGCTGCCTTTTTGGGTTCGGGGGTGGGGGAGGGGGTCGGCGGCTGCTCCGGAGCCTCCTTCCCGGCCGGCTGCTCAGCGCTCTCGGCCTTCGGTTCTACCTTTGGCTCGGCCTCCGGCTCGGCCTTCGGCTCAGGCTTCTTCTCGGCCTTGGGCTTCGGGGCGGGCTTTTCCTGCGTTTGAGTCTCGGCGCCGGCGCCTATCCGTGCTATGGGGGCACCGATCTTGGCCGGGACGCCCTTCTCGACCAGGATCTCGAGCTTGCCGTCGTCCTCAGCCTCGAGGTCGAAGGTGGCTTTGTCCGATTCGACCTCAGCAAGGACCTCGCCCTTGTGGACCTCGTCGCCGCTGGACTTCTTCCACTCGACGATCGTGCCCTCCTCCATGGTGTCGGAGAGCTTGGGCATGTTTACGTCGGGCATCGATCCACCCGGTTTCGCAGTGTGGAATTCGGCGTGTTTGGCGCCAAAAGTGCGCCTCGCAGCGTGGAGTTCGGCGCGTTTGGCACCAAACGTGCGGAATTCGGGTCAGGCATCGACTGCTCGCTTGCCCACGGTCCGCCTGACCAGGCGCTTGATGTCCTCGCTGGTCGGTATCGAAGCCTTCTCCAGGGGCAGGCTGTACGGCATCGGCACCTGCGCGCCGCCGAGTCTCAGGATCGGGGCGTCGAGGTAGTCGAAGCAGCGCTCCTGGATGCCCGCGGCCAGCTCAGCGGTGACTCCATAAGTCGACCAGCCCTCTTCGACGACCACCGCCCGCGACGTGCGCCGGACCGATTCGGCGATGGGTTCCCAATCGATGGGGCGGATGGAGCGAAGGTCGATCACCTCGGCGTCGATGTCCTCCTCCTCCAGCTGCTTGGCCGCCTCGTGGGCAAGCACCGCGGTGCGTGAGACGCCGATGATCGTGACGTCCGACCCGCGCCGCCGCACTGCCGCCTTGCCGATCGGCGTGGTGTAGTCACCCTCGGGCACCTGGCCGCGCACGTTGTAAAGGCTCATCGACTCGAGGAACATCACGGGGTTGTCCGTTCGGATGGCGGACTTGAGCATGCCCTTGGCGTCCTCGGGCGTGGTCGGGGCGACGACGAGCAGCCCAGGTATCAATCCGTACAGGACCTCAAAGCTGTGCGAGTGCTGCGCCGAGAGCTGGTGACCCGCCCCACCAGGCATGCGGATCACCATGGGCACCTTGGCCTCGCCGCCGAACATGTATCGGATCTTGGCGGCGTTGTTGACGATCTGGTCGAACGCGATCAGCGAGAAGTTGATGGTCATCATCTCGACGACCGGGCGCAGGCCGAGCATGGCCGAGCCGATGGCGGTGCCGACGATGACCTCCTCTGCGATCGGAGCGTCGACCACACGGTCCGCGCCGAACTTGTCGAGCAGGCCGTCGGTCACGCGATAGGCGCCACCGAACTTCCCGATGTCCTCGCCGATGAGAAAAACATTCTCGTCGCGCTGCATCTCCTCGGCCAGTGCCTCGCGAAGGGCGACGCGATAGAGCTTGTCCTCGCCCATCAGACGGGTTCGCTCTTGAGCTCAGGGCGGTCTTCCCACTCGTCGGCGTAGACGAACTTGTAGAGGTCGTCAGGGCGCGGGTCAGGGCTCTCGTCTGCGAACTTGACGACCTCCTGGATCTCGGTGTCGACCTCCTGCCGCACGCTCTTGAAATGCTCCTCGTTCGCGAGGCCTGCCTTCTCGAGCTCGTGCTCGAAGAACACGATCGGATCGGCCTTGCGCCAGGTCTCCTTGTCTTCGGCGGAGCGGTACTTGTCCGGGTCGACGACCGAGTGGCCCTTGAAGCGATAGCAAAGCGCCTCGACGAAGCGGGGCTCGGAGTCCGCTCGAGTCTTCTCGACCATCTCCGAAGTGCGCAGCAAGACCTCGCGCAGATTCATCCCGTCGACCTGGATCGATTCCATGTCATAAGCACACGCCTTCTGGTAGATGTCCTTCACAGCGGATGCCGCCTCGACCGGCGTGCCCATGCCATAGCGGTTGTTGATGCAAAACCACACGATCGGCAGCTTGAAAACCTTCGAGAAGTTGAGCGACTCGTGGAAGGAGCCGATGTTGGTGGCGCCATCGCCGAACATGCAGAAGACCACATCTTTGGCCTTGCGATACCTGACAGCCCAGCCACCACCGGCGGCGAGCGGAAGGTGGCCGCCGACGATCCCGTAGCCGCCCATGAAGCGCAGCCCGGCGTCGAACATGTGCATCGATCCGCCGCGACCGTGCGAGGTGCCCGTCTCTTTTCCGAAGAGCTCGGCCATCACCGACTTGGGGTCGATGCCGCGAGCGATGGCGTGGCCATGCTCTCGGTAGCTGGTGAAGATGTAGTCGTTGGGCTTGAGGGCCTTGATGCCCCCGACCACTGTCGCCTCCTCGCCCAGGTTGAGGTGGCAGTAGCCGCCGATCTTGGCCTTGGTGTACTGCTCCTGTGCGCGCTCCTCGAACCGGCGGATGAGCTGCATCTCACGGTGAAGGCCCAGCAGGAAGTCGCGATTCTCCTTGTTGAGCTCCAGCGACTTCGCAGAGATCTGCTTCGTGGATGGGGGAGACTTCACCGCCGCCACAACGGGCTTATTTTCCTCTCCGCCGCCCGAAGACGATTCGGCGGGGCGCGGAGTGGGGTTGGTCGGGGCTGACCTGCGGTTGGTGATGTGAATCGCCCTCCCTTGTGCAGCGAGCGCTGATTCCAGCAGCGATTCCGGCAGCGTCGGATGGGCATGGATCGTCAGATCGAGCTGCTCGAGCGTCAACCCGTTCTGGATCGCGAGTGTCGCCTCGGCGATCAGGTCGGTGGCGCGGGGCCCGATGATATGGGCGCCGAGCAGCTTGCCCGACCTCGAGTCGGCGATGACCTTGA
The DNA here is from genome assembly GCA_005881025.1 of Chloroflexota bacterium. GTDB lineage: Bacteria > Chloroflexota > Dormibacteria > Dormibacterales > Dormibacteraceae > CF-54. The sequence goes on from VBFO01000041.1 coordinate 10,916, forward strand.
CGAATCCCTCCGACTGTCCGAGCGTCAGCGCCCGGCCCGAGGCCGCGAAAGGAAACCGACCCACTCGCACGTCAAGGCCTTTCTCGCGAGCGTCCTTCTCTCCCAGCCCCACGTGTGCGATCTCGGGCTCCGTGTAGATGCAGTTGGGGACTGCGTGATAGTCGGGGGTGCGGTCGGAGTGCCCGGCGATGCTCTCGACTGCGCACACACCTTCGTACGACGCGACGTGGGCGAGCATGATGCCGCCGATCACATCGCCGATGGCCCACACGCCGCCGGCGGTGGTGCTCAGATGCTGGTCGACCACCACGCGCCCGCGCTCGAGCTTCACACCTGCTTCCTCGGCGCCCAACCCCTCGGTGTACGGTGTGCGGCCGACCGCGAGCAGCACCTGGTCGGCGTCGACGGCACCACCCTCGGCCCCGGCTGAGAACTGCACCTGCAGCGCGTCACGCGTCTTCACGACCTCGGTCACCCTGGCGTTGGTCTGGATGGTCCCGCCCATTCCTCCAAGGTGCTTGCTGTAGGCGGCCACCAGATCGGAGTCGACCATCGGCAGGACCTGCGGCAGCATCTCGAGGACAGTCACCTTGCTGCCGAGCGCCGCGAACATCGCCGCAAACTCCATGCCGACGACGCCGCCACCGATGACCGCCAGACGGCGCGGCACCTCGCGCAGCTCCAGGATGCGATCAGA
>VBFO01000042.1 GCA_005881025.1 Chloroflexota bacterium
GTCGATCTGCCCGCGCTGAATGTGGTACGCGAGGACGACCTGGCAGCGATCCTCGGTCCCCGGCGCCGCAAAGCTGGTGACTGAGCACGGACATGCGAAGTCGCAGTTGCAATTCTCGAAGTACGTACCCTCGACGGTCCAACTCATGGGCACACCTCCACTCAGAGCCTCGAAAAGCCCGTGAAGCGTACTACGATCCCGAGCCCGCGCTTTTGCGCCCTGCGCAGATTCGGAGAGTGGGCCGGGAGGGAGTCGAACCCCCAAAGCTTTCGCGGGTGGTTTACAGCCACTTGAGCTCGCCAATGCCCATGCCGACCCAGAGCCGCCCGGCCATGGATCGCCGAGCGCGATGGCTATCGTACCCGTTCCAGCTCGGGCCCCGATAATGGCCGCGTGACGCGCGGCTACGCCCGATACGTGCTCGCGGTCATGGTCGTAATCAACTTCCTGAACTACATGGACCGTTACGTCGGCTCGGCCGCCTCACCACTCATCCAGAAGGAGTTCGGCCTGAGCGACAGCGCGGTCGGATTGCTGGGGTCAGCGTTCCTGCTCGTGTACGCGATCGCCGCGCTTCCATTCGGCTACTGGGCGGACCGGGGCGTGAGGAAGGTGGTGATCGGAGTCGGAGTCACGATCTGGAGCCTTGCCACGCTCGTCACCGGATTCGCTCGCAGCTTCCTCCAGCTGTTCCTGAGCCGAGCCGTGCTTGGAATCGGCGAGGCAGGCTACTACCCCGCGGGCACATCCCTCCTCTCCGACTACTTCCCCAAGGAGCAGCGCGGGCGGGTGATGTCAGTGTGGAGCGTAGGCAGCGCACTCGGGATCGCAATCGGTTTCGCGGGTGGCGGTTACATTGCCGATCATTTCGGTTGGCGCAACGCGTTCTTCTTTGCCGCCGTGCCGGGGATTGTTTGCGCGCTGCTCGCGTTTGGGATGCGTGAGCCACTGCGTGGCAGCGTCGAAAAGCGCGGCCCAGCGCTGGCCAAGACGTACGACGCCAGCGTCCGCAAGTTCGTGGAGCTGATGCGTATCCCCACCCTGCGCGCCACGATCCTGTCCCAGACGCTGCTCTATTTCGTGCTCGCCTCCAATGCTTTCTGGCTGCCGATCCTTCTCAACCGTCGCTTCGACATGTCGGTAAGCCAGGCGGGTTTGCTCGCCGGCGTGGTGCTTGTGTTCGGTGGACTGATCGGCACGCTTGGCGGTGGGTGGCTGGCCGACCGGTTGGGTCGCACCTCGCCGAAGGCCTACCTGCAGGTGGGCATCGCGGGGTTCCTGATCGGTGCGGTTTTCATCGTCATCGCCCTGGTGGCACCATTGACCATGGGCGGGATTCCGGTCTTCATTCCGGCCTTCCTGATCGCGGTGATCTCGATCTACCTGTATCAAGGACCCTTCACTGCCATCTCGCAGGCGGTCGTCGCGCCATCGCTTCGAGCAAGCGCGGTGACCGTGCTGCTGTTCGTATCACACGTATTCGGTGACTCGCATTCGACCTTCGATGTGGGCTTCTTGTCCGAACGAATCGGCAGCCTTCAAACTGCGCTGTTGATCACATCACCGACGCTTCTGATCATCGCCGCGGCCATCGCAGCCACAGGCCTTCGCACGGCCAGGGGCGACGTCGACGCCATGGAGGAGGAGTGGGCCCGACGCCCGAGTCAAGAGGCGGTGCCGGTCAGCTCCTAGCCGTAGATGAAGCCGACCAGGCGCGAGCCCAGCTGGCTGGGCTTGATCGTGCGCCAGTCGATCACGTCGAAGGCCACGTAGTTCATCTCGGAGACGGTCCATGACCCGTCGGAGTTCACGCTCTCGACATATGCGACGTGGCCCAGGTAGCTCTCCCAGGTGACCATGATCGCGCCGACCTTCGGCACCGAACCGACCGGGTAGCCCTGAGCCCTCGCGTTCTCGTACCACCAGCCGGCGTCACCGCGCCACGTGACGTTGCGCCAGGTGGCGACGTAGTAGGTGCACCAGCCGACTGGGAACCCAGTCCCCGGATAAGGACCGAGGCAGCACGACTTGACGACTGTCGGCATCGCGCCGCCCGTTCCTGAGTTGTGCTGCTGGTACAGCGCCGGCGGGGGCGGGAAGGCCGGGCCGATTCCGCCTGGGATCACGAGCACTGTGCCGGCGCTGAGCTGGGGATCTCGCAGCCGGTTGTAGTCGGTGATCACCGCGGCATCTACCTGGTAGGCGTTGGCGAGGCCCTGAACTGTGTCGCCCGCCTTGACCGTCACCACCACGCCGGGGACGGGCGGGATGACGATCTGCTCGCCGGCGACGATCGCATCCGAGTCGAACAGGCCGGAGTTGGACCAGCGCAGCTGGCTGACCGTGACGTGGAACTTGGCGGCGATCGCCGCGAGGTTCTCACCTACTTGCACCGTGTAGATCGAGGGGGTGTGGCTCGCAATCGTCGTGGTTGGGATTGCGACCGGTTGGATGATCGTGCTGTAGCGTCCGAAGCTGACGTTGCCGAGGGCACCGCCCTGGTCGACGACCAGAGCCTGTGCGTTCAGGGTGCCTAGGCGATTGAGATACGAACCTGCGTGCCGGTCGATGGTCGCGAAACCCGAGATCGCGAGCGCGACCGCGAGAACGACGGCATGCGTCAGGTATCGGTTAATTCGCAACGGCTACCCCTAAAATTTCGAACCCACCGGGCGGCGGTGGATCCCCCAGAGATCGGCGGTCAACGTAGCAGACCCCCGCTGAGGCAGTCAACCCTAATGGCAACCGGTTGTAGCCTGCCTTCTCTTTTCCGGCTCTCCCGGTCCGAGTTCGGACTGAGTTCAGCAAGCAGGCCACTTTTGGCCGCCTTGGCGAACAACAGTTTGGGGCGTCCTCGGCCGATCAGGCGAAGCTGCAAACGGGCGCGAACTGCCCTGGCGGCGGACATAGGGAAGTTAACGGAATCGGTGGTTTTATCCGGCGAGTCTTAACAGGCAGGGTTGCACTTACGCCGAGAGCGCATTAGCTTCGATCGCGGCAGGCTGCGATGGTTGGGGGAGGGAGCCACGCAGCTGGTGGAGGAAGGGAGGGCCCGCCCGGGGCGGGCGAGAGGGACCGCCGAGGGCCGAGTGAGATCCAAACCCGCCGCCTATCCTTCTCCCCGAGTGCAGAACACGATAGGGTCGCTTCGGGACATCGCAGGCCCGGGCAGGTCCTTGGACAAGATCTCGACGATCGCGTCGATATCCACGGCATGGGCGTGATGACGACGATGACCGGCCGCATGCCGCGAGGCGCGAGGGAGCTCAAAGCATGAGCGCCAGCCGCCTGAAGACCCCCGCCTGCGACGTCCTCGGCATCGAGATCCCCATCGTCCAGGCCGGGATGGCCACCTACACCAGCGCCGAGCTCGTGGCCGCGGTCAGCAACGCCGGTGGACTCGGCATCATCGGCGCCCTGGGGCGAAACACTGACGACCTCCGCGACGAGATCCGCCGCGTGCGAGCACTCACCAACAAACCCTTTGGCGTCAACCACGTCGTCTGCCGGATCGACGACGCATGCGTCGAGCTCACACTGTCGCAGCGCGTACCGGTGATCTCACTCAGCTGGGGCCACGCCACGGAGCTGACGGCGAAAGCTCACGAGGCGGGGCTGAAGGTCCTGCACCAGGTGACGACCCCTGAGGAAGCCGGCGGCGTTGCGGCCGAGGGCGCAGACGTGATCGTCGCCCAGGGCGCCGAAGGTGGCGGTCATGTCGGCAGCGCCATGTCGACGATGGCACTGGTGCCGCAGGCGGTGGACCTCGTCAAGCCGGTGCCCGTGCTGGCTGCAGGAGGCATCGCCGACGGGCGAGGTATGGCGGCCGCCATCATGCTCGGGGCTCAGGGCGTGCTCATGGGCACGCGGTTCCTCGCCACCGTCGAGTGCCATGGAAGAGGCCACAGCAAGGACGCGCTGCTCAACTCGCTTGGCAGTCAGACCCTCGCCAGCAAGTTCTATGACGACGTCCTCGGCATCCAGTGGCCCGGATCCGTCGTGCGCGCGATTCGCAACCCGATTCTCGACGAGTGGGCGCGCAGGGCCAACGAGTGGCCGGCCAAATCAGACGAGCTCCGGCCCCAGGTCCAGTCCGCCATCGACAACGGCGATTTCGTCCTCGCCGGCGAGTCGGTCGGCCTCGTCCACGAGATCCTCCCCGCGGCCGAGTTGATCAGGCGGATCGTCGCCGAGGCCGAGGCGCTCTTAGGGACCGCCCCTCACGTAGACAGTCTGACCTGACACGAAGCCTGCCTCGTCGCTGCAGAGAAAGCCGATCACAGAGGCGATGTCGGACGGCTGGCCCACCCGTCGCAGCGGGATCTGCGATGCAGCGCCCATCTTGAAAGTCTCGTAGTCGACGCCCATCCGCTCGGCGGTCGCCCGCGTCATCCGCGTCTCGACGAAACCGGGCGCGACCGCGTTGACGTTGATGTTGTACGGGCCCAACTCGATGGCCAGCGTGCGCGCCATGCCCTGCAGCCCTGCCTTCGCCGCGGCGTAGTTGGTCTGCCCGCGGTTGCCCAGGGCGGAGGTCGACGAGAGAAAGACCATCTTCCCTGACTTCTGCTCGACCATATGCCTCTGCGCTGCACGGGCGCAGAGAAATGTCCCTTTCAGATGCGTGTCGATGACCGCATCCCAGTCCTCGTCGGTCATCTTGAACAGCAGGTTGTCGCGGATGATGCCGGCGCACGTGACGAGGATGTCCAGATGGCCCAGCTCCTGCACCGTGCGCGCGACCATCGACTCCACCGCGTCACGAGAGCTCACGTCGCATGCGATCGCGAGTCCGCCGATGGGCTCCGCCACCTCGCGCGCCGGAGCCTCGTCCAGATCAGACACCACCACCCTCGCGCCTTCGGACGCAAAAAGCTGAGCCGTCGCCGCGCCGATGCCGCGCGCGCCTCCCGTCACGATGGCGACTCGATCCTTGAACCTCATGTGGTCGTGGTGTCGAGCGCAGTGCCGCCGTCCTTGCGCGGATCCGACGCGCCCACAAGCCGATCGCCCGCCGCGACGATCACCTGCGGCCTCGAGAAGTACGAGTCGTAGTTGAGGGTGCGCCTGTTGACGCGATAGCCCAGCATCTCCAGACCGTTTGACACGCTCATGGGGATCCGTGCCTCCATCTGGACGATGTCGCCCTGGAAGTCGATCCTGGGCGCGCTGACCGCCTCGACCGGCGTCATGCCGTGGTCGATCACGTTGACCAGCACCTGCAGGACCCCGGTGACGATCTTCGTGCCGCCTGGCGCTCCGATGCACACGCGCAGCCGGTCACCGTCGAAAACCATCGTCGGCGTCATCATCGTGACGCGCGTCTTGCCCGGCCGGACGGAGTTCGGATGCCCCGGCCGCGGGTCGAAGCAGTTCATGTAGTCGTTGTAGCCAAAGCCAAGCCCTGGCGTCACCACGCCGCTCGCCGAACCGAGTGTGTGGGTGAGCGACACTGCGTTGCCGGCGTCATCCACCACGCACACCTGGGTGGTGTCGGCGCGGTCGTGAGCACGCGCCGCCGCGACCGCATACGCCTTGTCGGCCAGCCGTCCCGTGGGCACGTCGGCAAAACGTGGATCGGCCACATGGAGCTCGCGATCCGCGACCGCCCATCCCATCGCCTCGACCAGCCTGCGTGCGACAAGCGTGCTGGGCCATCCGTGCGCGGCCAGATCAAAGCCCTCGAGATAGTTCAGCATCTGCATCAGCGTCAGGCCGCCTGCCGGCGCGCCCGCGGCCGCCACCGAAAGGCCCCGGTACGTCCCTCGCAGCGGCTCGGTGACGTTCACCGCGTAGTTCGCCAGGTCGTCGGCGGTGATGAACCCGCCGTTGACCGCCAGGTCCTTGGCGATCTCGGCAGCGATCTCGCCGCGATAGAAGTCGTCAGGGCCCTCTTTCGCCAGGCGGTCCAGCGTGAGCGCGAGCTCGCCCTGCACGAAGCGCTCGCCGACCTGATAAAGCTCGCCTTGCTTTGTGTACAGCTCCTTGGCCGCCGGTGTCGCCTGGATGCGGAGGTGGTTGCGCACGACGTCCGGGCCATAGTCGGTCGTCCAGTAGCCGTGCATGTAACCGGTCACCGGAAAGCCATCCCGCGCCAGCGGGATCGCGGGCGCGATCGCCTGGTCCCATGCGATGGTGCCGTAGCGCTGGAGCGCGGTCGCCAGCCCCGCCACCGTCCCGGGCACGCCCACCGACTGGTAGCCGACGTCGTTCACCCATCCTTCGAGCACGTATCCGTAGCGATCGGCCGCCTCGCGAATGAAGAGCTTCGACCACATGTCCTCGCGGACGCGCGACCCTGCCGTCGAGTAGAACTCGAGCAGCGTGTCCTCCCCACGGTGATCGTGGACCAGCATCACGCCGCACCCACCGATCCCGCACATCTGCGGGTCGAGCACTCCCTGGACGAACGCGCACGTGACGGCAGCGTCGACGGCGTTGCCGCCGCGCCGCATCACGTCGAGCCCGATCTCCGCCGCCAGCGGCTGCGGGCAGACGATGATCGCCATCCCACAGGTGACCATAACTGGCCGAGGGCAAACGACGTTGAGCTTGCATATGGGGTCCCACCCCGGACTTCCGACGCCCATCAACCTCCCGAGGCTGGGCGCGGCGATTGCCCTCATCGCGGCGCTGATCGCGCCAGTCGTGGTCACGCTGTGGGTCTCCACTCCCGACGTCTCGGACGTGCAGGTACGCGTCGCCAGCCTCACGAAGAGCTATGGCGTCGAGCTCCTGAAGCCCGGCCAGGTCCCCACCACGCTTGCGGAGGCAGTCGTGGCCACCGAGGACGAGCGCTTCTACTCACACCACGGCATCGACACCGTCGGCCTGGCCCGGGCCGGCGCGTACGACCTCGCCAACCGCTGCCTCTGCCAGGGTGGCTCCACCATCACCCAGCAGCTCGTGAAGCAGCTGTACCTGAACGGATCAGACCGCGGCTACAACAAGGTCGTCGACATGATGCTGGCGCTCAAGGTCGAGGCTGTGCTCAGCAAGCAGCAGATCATGGCCGACTACCTCAGCGAGATCCCGACCGGTGCCAACCGCTATGGGGTCGTCGACGCCGCCTGCACCTACTTCGGCCGGCCTCTGGACCAGCTGACGCTCGGCCAGTACGCGCTGCTGGCCGGCGTCGCGCAATCGCCATCGATCTACGACCCCACCGTCAATCCATCGGCGGCGCAGAGCCGGCGTGCCGACGTCCTCAACGACATGGTCTCGGAGAGCTACATCACCCCTGCCCAGGCCGCGGCGGCAAAGGCGGAGCCGGTCATCATCGTTCGGGGCGCCGACCCGGCCAGCTGCCAGGCCTAGAGGAGGGCTACCAGCAGCCTCATCAGGTCGCCCATGCCAGCGTGGATGCCGCGTCGAAGCCCTGGTACGTCGTGATCTGGATCGGCTTCACCACCACGACCGGCGGCGGAGGTGTCGGGCTCGGGCTCCCCGCGGGCGAGCTCTGCGGTCCACCTCCAATTGGGCTCGGAGACGGAGAGGGGCCAGGGGGCGGCGGAGCGTAAGCGTTGCGCGGGAGGAACCACAGCTGGAATGGGGCGTCCGCCAGGCCGGGTGCCAGGTAGGCGATTCCGCTCCCGTCCGGCGCCCAGGTCGGCTGCGCCACCATCTGGTTGCTGATCACCGTCTTCATGGCGCCGATGCTGGATCCGTTGAACGGCGCCACGACGAGGTTGGAGATCTGCTTGCCGTAGGTGCAGATCATCGCGATGGAGCGGCCGTCTGGCGAGATCGACGGCTCGCGGCAGTCCTGGTCTGGTTTCGTCAAGGCGCGCCCGGCGTACAGCGTGTACGGATAAGGCCGGTTCACGAACCAGATCTGACTGATGATGCTGCCGTCGTTCGCGCGCAGGTACTTCGTGTAGATGATCCCGCCCTTCACCGGGACTGGCTGCATGTCGCCGCCGGTGTAGCCCTGCGAGTAAGTCCAGTCGGTTCCCTGTCGCAGTCCTCCGTTGAGCGGCATCGACCAGATCGACATGTCGACCTCATAGCCGCCCTTCGGCTTGTCGTAGCTCAAGAACACGGTCTTGCCGTCGCTCGCCATCCGCGGATAGAAGGCCCAGTGGTTGTTGCCAGTGTCATAGCTGCGCGGCGGCGCGGCGTTGAACGTCAGCTGCTTCAGCCGCTTACCAAATCGATTGAGCTCGAAGATGTCCGAGTAGAACGAGGACTTGCGCACGACCAGCAGGTTTCCGTCCACCGTCAGGGACGGCTGCATCCATCCGCCGGCGGTCGTCACCTGGTGAAAGCGGCCTGCGCTCAGGCTGTAGATCGCGCCGTCCTGGACCAGGAACAGCGTGCCCGGCAGCGTGAAGGCGCGCGGCGAGGGAGTCTGCAGCGTGGGGTTCAACGGCGCAGCGGAGACATGCGACTGCCGGCCGCCGAGATAGAGATAGGTGGAGATGCCCGTCACCAGCATCAGCGCGGCCAGGAAAGCGCCGAGCAGGAATCGTGAGATCACGGGAAGTACTGATGCACCAGAGGAAGGATGTAACCCCAGTTGGGATACAGACTTCCGTCGGGCGCGCCTCCGTGTGTATAGGGCGACGGCAGCACGATGGTGCGGATCGCATCGGGATTGTCGAAGCTGCTCGCCAGCGGCAGCAGCGCAGCCACCCGTGACAGCGGGATGCTGGTCTTGATCTCACCGCCGATGGCCTGGGCGAGAGCGGGGATGTCCTCCGGCGACAGCTGCTTGGCCTTCTGCCTGATCGCGAGCAGGACCTGCTGCTGGCGGCGAGAGCGTCCGAAGTCGCTTTGAAGGTCATTGTGCCGCGACCGCACGTACTGCAGCGCATGAGTCCCATCGAGGTGCTGCGGCCCGGCGAGGACCGCGATCCTCGAGTAGCCGTAGGGGCTGTTGGTGTTGATGTCGAGCGGGTAATAGTCATCGAGCACCGGGTTGGAGGTCACGATGTCGATCCCGCCGATGGCATCGATCACCCGGATCAGGCCCAGAAGCCCGACCCAGATGTAGTCGTTGATGTGGACGCCGAAGTTCTCCTGCACCGTGGCGATGGCGGCTCCGGCACGGCCGTATGAGTAGGCGCCGTCGATCTTGCCCATGCCTCCGGTCGACAACGGCAACCAGAGGTCGCGCGGGATCGAGAGCATGACGACTGTTTTCGTCGCCGGCATGACTCTGACCAGGATCATCGACTGCGTCAGCACGTGGTCGCTGGAGAACTTCGAGTCGTCATCCGAGCCGAGCAACAGGACAGTGAACGCGCCCACCTGCTGCGGCGAGCTCGGGGACGCTGTGGGCGAGAAGAGCAGGCCGGAGGGAGAGGGCGAGGCGATCTCGACCACCTGGCCGGTGGCCTGGACCGCCGTGTAGGCCGCAGGGATGAAATAGGCCAGCCCACCGGACACGATGGACAGACCCATTGCCATTGCGGCAAGGACGGTGGAGCGGACTGGATTCAGGCGCCTGCGCGAAGCTCGAGCGCGGCGGCCCGGTGTGCTACCGAGCGGCACGGGCGACCATTTTACTCATGGACGAGGTACAGGTTTGTAACTGTTCTGTTAAGAGAACGGTTTCAGGGCAATCTGAATCGCTCTTACGATCAGCATCAGGATCGTAAGCACGAGATAGCCGCTGAGGGCGACCATCGCCACCCTGCGCACCACTGACCAGGGCGGGCGCTGCAGCAGGGCCAGGGCCGGCATGCGCCAGCTCGCCCGCTCCTCTCTCGACATCCGGGGCACGCTTGCAAGCCGAGCCTGGACGCGGACCCCCCACGCCGCTGCCGCCACGGTGCCGGCGCCGACCAGTACCCCGAGCACAAGCGCAACGCGTCCAACGTCGATGGAAGGAAATACAGTGGTCAGGACCAGGATGGTCGACAGCGCCAGCAATACGCCGACGATGAAGATCGCGATCACGTTGAGCCACGGCCGGTTGATCCAGGGCCCCAACACCTCGGGGTCGTTGCACAGCAGCAGCGCGAAGACCGTGGCGCTTGGCAGCAGGATGCCGGCCAGCACCTGCACCGCTGTCGTGATCAGCCCGAGCGGGGCGCTCGGGATGAGGACCACGCTGGCCGCCAGCAGGACCATCGCCGTGTAGCTCCCGTAAAAGGTCTTGGCCTCGCCGATGCGCCGGTTGAGCGACTGCCGCACACCGAAGACGTCACCGAACGCGTAGGAGGTCGCGAGCGTCACGGCGGATGCGCCGACGATTGAGGCGTCGAGCAGAAGCAGCGCGAAGATGGCGCCAACGCCCGGATGAAGATTGCGCGCGAGTCCCTGCGCCACCTCGAGGCCGCTGCTGAAGTGGCCGAAATCGCGGGTGCCGCCGAAGGCGGACGCGGCCGCCATCATGATCGCCGCCGCTCCGACCACCACCACTATCGCACCGAGCACCGTGTCCGCCTTTTCGTAGTCCAGCCATCGCGGGGTGATGCGCTTGTCCACCACGTTCGACTGCTGGAAGAAGAGCTGCCACGGCGCGACTGTGGTGCCGACGATGGCGAAGATCATCAGCGTCCCCGACGCGGTGATCCCTCCGTCGATTCCTGGCACGAGGAAGCCTCTGAGCACGGCGCCCGGCGAGGGATGGCTGAGCGCGGCCAGCGGCAGCACGAGCAAGCTGGCAAATAGAAAGACGAACATCGCCCTCTCCCACTGGCGGAAGTTTCCGCTCGCGGTGATGCCGATCAGGACCAGCGTCGCGATCGGCACGACGATGTAACGGTTGAACCCGAAGTATTCGGCCGCCAGCCCGACGCCGATGAACTCGGTGCTGATGACGAGGAAGTTGAGCAGGAACAGCCCCGCCACCGAATACCAGCCCCAGAAGCGGCCGAATCGCTCGACGATGAGCTTGGCCAGCCCGACGCCGGTGACGGCGCCCAGGCGCACGACCATCTCCTGGTTCACGATCAGCACCGGCGCCAGCAGCAGCAGGGTCCAGAGCGTCGTTGTCGCCGACCAGCACGATCAGACCCGGGCCGATGATCGCTGCCAGAGTGAGCAGCCGCTGCCTCCAGGTCCGGCGCGGCGTTACATCGCTGAGGCGGATGGTCCCGAACGCGCCATGGATGTCGCCGGTCTCATCCAGAACGCCTTGTCTGGAAACCGTTCGCGAGTCGTTTTGAGGCGGCTCGCGCTCGGCCATCAAACTCAGACCCCCGTGGACGCTTCGAGTCGTGCCCGCCAGTCTTCGGGCACGACCGCCTCGATCACATCGTCCACGGACACCGCGCCGACGAGGTTGTGGGCCGCGTCGGTGACCGCAAGAGCGATCAGCTTGTAGTCGGCCATCGTGAGCGTGAGGTCGGTCAGGTCGGTCGCTGTCGTCACCGAGGTGTCGACCAGCTCCAGGGCCTCGAGCTTCTCCGTGGGATCCGATCGCACCAGGACCGGCACCGGGACGCTGCCTATGTACCTGCCGTCGGGCTCCGTCACGAAAACGACGTTCAGCAGCTGGTGGGGAGCCTTGTCGTCGGTCCTCACCGCCTCCAGCGCCTCCGCCACTGTCGCGCCGCGGATCACCCAGACGTAGTCGGGGCTCATCATGCCCCCCGCTGTGTTCGGGTGGTACTGCAGCAGCTTGCGCAGCTTGCGCTGCTGGTTCGCCGACATCATGTTCAGCACTGGCAGCCGTCGCTCCTGCTCCAGCTCCCCCAGCAGGTCGGCGGCATCATCCGGCGCCATGCGGTCCAGGACCTGAGCCGCCTCCGCGTCTGTGCGCGACTTCAAGAACTCCGCGCGGTGCTCGTCGTCCAGCTCCTCGAAGACGTCGGCGGTGAGCTCGACGTCGCTCTCAACGGCGTCGAGGATCTCCTCGCCCTCCGCATGCGACGCGCCCTCGACGAGGTCCGCGATCTGTGCCGGATGCAGGCGGCGCAGGCGTTGGAGTGGCACCAGCAGCTTCGCAGTCGGCACGTGCGCCACGAACGCCTGCACGTCCTTCCAGTCCAGGAGCGCGTGGCGCCTGAGATCGGGACGGCCGCGGCGGGGGACCAGCCGCCGCAGCCAGGCCTGCGGGCTGCGGTCCACACCCAGGAGCCGCCACTGCCCGTCCACCTCCGCCAGCACCAGATCGTGGGCGCGCACGAGATGGCCGCGGGTGACATCGATGAGGTGCCGGCCCAGCACGTCCGCCGCCAGCAGCACCTCGCCTCGGCGGCGCTGAAACTCGGTCATGTCCAGCGAGCTGATGTTCAGCTTGACTGCGTTCGGCTCCAGCCTCTCCACGAACTTCAGCCCGACGAACACGTCGTGCCCCCCCACCCCGACCTTGAGGCCGGTGATCGGCGGGTAGCCGCTGTCCGCCAGCTTGGCGATGAAGTCCTCTACGCGGCCCACCTGCTCGCCGGCCGCGTTCAGCACCGGGCTGCGCAGCAGCTGCGTCACCATGACGCGCCTCTTCTCCACAGCAGATATTCTCCGCCCAGCGCGAATTTGAGGTGAAGGAACGATGACCGAGCAAGAGCAGCACGAGCGGAGAAGCATCAACACGGCCCACCGCGAGGCCTACGCCAGGGCGCTGGCGGACCCCACGGTGCACAAGCCGAGGCTGATCACGACCCGGACGATCCGCCCCAAAGTCCATGGCGCAGGGGCGATCGGCAATTTCAACAGCTCCCTTGCGGTGTTGATCACCCGGTCCGTAGGCACGATGTGGACGGCGTATCTCTTTACGCTGATCGCGCTCGTCTCCCTGCCCGCGGCCATCGCCACCGGCAGCACCATCGTGATCGTGGCGTGGATCGCGCAGACCTTCCTGCAGCTCGTGCTGCTGCCGATCATCATCGTCGGGCAGAACGTGATCTCGACCAGCCAGGACGCGCGCGCGGAGGCCGACCACCTGACGCTGACCACGCTGCACGCGATGAACGTGCGCCAGCTCGAGATGCTGGAACAGCAGCGCCGGATCCTCGAGCAGCAGCACCGGATCCTCGAGATGCTGGAGCACAAACCCGGCTAGCGAGCGGCTTCGAGCGCCTCCTTCGTCTCGGGCACGAGCCAGATGAGCAGGGCGAGGGCTGCGACGTACTGCAGCCACCATGCGCCCGGCAGCATGCTGAGCGCCACGCCCGCCAGCGTCACTCCCGCCATGTACGCGCAGGTGACGGTCTCCGCGATGTCGGCACGAAGGGCGGCGCTCTGCAGGCGCCGGTTCACGCGCCTCTTCGCCCACGCCAGCAGCGGCATGCCGATGACAGCGACCGCCGCCACCACGATGCCCAACACTGACCCGTCCGGTCTGATCCCGAGCAGCAGCCCGCCGGCAGAGCTGATCACCACATAGGCGCACAGGAGCACCAGTAGGACCGCGGCCGCCATGGTTGCCCGTCTTTCGACCCGGTCGACCCGAGCGATGCCGGCGCCGCCGGCTTCGACCGACATTCGCCATGCCAGCACGGTGCCGCTCAGCAGCTCGACCACGGAGTCGACGCCGAATGCGGTCAGCACGACGCTGCGCGCCGCCACTCCGGCGCCGATGGCAAGCGCTGCCTCCAACGCCATCCAGATCACAGTCACGATCTCGAGCCGCACTGCCTGACGTGCGGCGTGGGCCTGCAAGCCAGCCTCGATCATCTGCCGTCACGATTATCGGCGGCCGGGGAAGGTCCATCATGGATCGCAGAACCAACTTTCAGGAGGCGTGGGGAATGACCATCAAGCTGCACACGAAGCCACTGATCACGCTGCTCAAGCTGCAACCTCAGCTGGAGACCGCCGACGAGAGGACGTTGAGCCTCTACCTGCCGGTGCGTGCAGAGGGCTTCGATGCCGCCCATTACGACCTGCTGCTGAACCATCTCGCGGCCGAGTACAAGGGCCGGCTGGATGAGAAGCAGGCGAAGGTGCTGCAGTCCGAGCTCGCACGATTGCGTACACATCTCAAGCTGGTGCGACCCGCGGGGGGACCGGGGATCGCTGCCTTCTCCAACGAATCACTCGGCCTCCAGTCGCTGATCCGGCTTCCCGAATCCGTGCCGCCGAGGATCGAGGTCGGCCGGCCGCTGCTCGAGCCCCTCGAGCTGATGCTGCGGAGGCTCCCGCCCTCGCTGGTGGTGGTCGTCGACAAGCGCGAGGCGCGCATCTTCGCGTCGATCCTCGGCGAGGTGATCCCTCTGCAGCACGTGACAGGCCAGTCGGTCCGCCATTCACGGGCAGGCGGGACCTCGGCGCCGAGCAACCAGCGCAAGGCCGAAAATCGGGCCAGGGCCAACCTCAAGCGCGTGGTCGAGATGATCGACAAAGAGGTCAAGAACGGTGAGTTCGATCGGATCCTCGTGTCGGGGCCGGGCGAGGCCCGCGCGGAGCTGATCCACGAGCTGCCGAAGCCGCTCGAGCGGCTGGTGGCCGGACACCTGTCCGCGTCCCTGGACACGCCTCCGGGCAAGCTGATGGTCGACATTCGGGAGCAGGTCGCCGTGATCTCGCGGCGTGAGGAAGCCGGCTAGGTGAAGGCCGAGACGGCGCCCGCCGAGGCACCGCTCGCACCCGGCGAGGTCCGCCTGATCGACGCCTACTGGCGCGCCGCCAACTACCTGTCTGTCGGTCAGATCTACCTGCTCGACAACCCGCTCCTCCAGCGGCCGATCGCGCTCGAGGACATCAAGCCACGTCTGCTCGGCCACTGGGGCACGACGCCCGGCTTGAACCTGATCTATGCCCACGCCAATCGCGTCATCAACAAGCGCGACCTCGACGCGATGTACATCATCGGGCCCGGCCATGGGGGGCCAGGCCTGGTTGCGAATGCTTACCTCGAGGGCACGTACTCCGAGGTCTACCCGCAGATCACTCGCGACCTCGAAGGCATGCGCCGGCTGTTCCGTCAGTTCTCATTCCCAGGCGGCATCCCGAGCCACGTCGCGCCCGAGACGCCAGGCTCCATCCATGAAGGTGGGGAGCTCGGGTACGCGCTCACGCACGCGTATGGCGCTGCCTTCGACAACCCCGGCCTGACCGTCTTCTGCGTCGTCGGTGACGGCGAGGCGGAGACGGGACCGCTCGCAGCCAGCTGGCACTCGAACAAGTTCCTCAACCCTGCGCAAGACGGTGCGGTGCTTCCGATCCTCCATCTCAACGGGTACAAGATCGCGAACCCGACTCTCCTCGCGCGCATACCCGAGTCAGAGCTGACGTCTCTGCTCGAGGGCTACGGGCA
The DNA here is from genome assembly GCA_005881025.1 of Chloroflexota bacterium. Classification (GTDB taxonomy): domain Bacteria; phylum Chloroflexota; class Dormibacteria; order Dormibacterales; family Dormibacteraceae; genus CF-54. The sequence goes on from VBFO01000042.1 coordinate 15,149, forward strand.
CAGCCCTGTTTTCGTCGAGGGCGATGAGCCGGAGGTGGTGCACCAACGAATCGCGGCCGCGTTCGACTGGGCGCTGGACGAGATCGCGCAGATCCAGAAGAGGGCGCGAAGCGATGGCCGCAAAGATCGCCCTCGCTGGCCGGTGATCGTCCTGCGCACACCGAAAGGCTGGACAGGGCCGAAGGTCGTGGACGGAGAGCAGGTCGAGGGCACATACCGCGCGCACCAGGTGCCGGTGGCGGACTTCATCAAGCATCCGGACCACATGCAGATCCTCGATTCGTGGATGCGCAGCTACCGTCCGGGTGAGCTGTTCACCACCGACGGCGCTTTGAAGCCGGAGCTCGCCGCGCTGCCGCCTCGCGGCCGAAGGCGTATGAGCGCCAACCCGCACGCCAACGGCGGCGAGCTGCTGCAGGAGCTGCGCCTGCCCGACTTCCGCAAGTACGCAGTGGACGTGCCTACGCCGGCCACCTCGACCAGTGAAGCGACTCGGGTGCTGGGCGCGTTCCTCCGAGACGTTGTGGTCGCCAACCCCGACAGCTTCCGCATCATGGGCCCCGACGAGACCGCGTCCAACCGCCTGAACGCAGTCTTTGAGCGCACCAACAAGGCCTGGGACGCGGAGGTGGTGGCAGGGGACGATCACCTCGCGCCGGACGGCCGCGTGATGGAGGTGCTGAGCGAGCACCTGTGTGAGGGCTGGCTCGAGGGCTACATCCTCACGGGCCGGCACGGCCTGTTCAACTGCTACGAGGCCTTCATCCACATCGTCGACTCGATGTTCAACCAGCATGCGAAGTGGCTGAAGGTGACGCGCGACCTGCCGTGGCGGAGGCCGATCGCCTCCCTCAACTACCTGTTGTCGTCGCACGTCTGGCGTCAAGACCACAACGGGTTTACCCATCAGGACCCTGGCTTCATCGACCACGTCGTGAACAAGAAGGCGGAGGTGATCCGCGTCTATCTCGCGCCGGATGCGAACTGCCTGCTGTCGATCGCCGACCACTGCCTGCGCAGCCGCAACTACATCAACGTCATCGTCGCCGGCAAGCAGCCCGCCCTCAACTACCTGTCGATGGACGACGCCATCGCTCACTGCACCCGCGGGCTGGGCACGTTGGACTGGGCCTCGACCGACGGCGGCGGTGATCCGGATGTCGTGCTCGTTTGCGCAGGCGACATCCCGACCCTGGAGACGCTGGCCGCGGCCGACCTCATCCGGCAGCACCTTCCTGACCTGAAGGTGCGTGTCATCAACGTCGTCGACCTGATGCGCCTGCAGCCGCCTTCGGAGCATCCTCACGGCCTTTCGGATGCGGAGTTCGACACGCTCTTCACCACCAACCGGCCGGTGATCTTCGCGTACCACGGCTACCCATGGCTCATCCACCGGCTGACCTACCGCAGGACGAACCACGACAACATCCACGTACGCGGCTACAAGGAAGAGGGGACGACGACCACCCCGTTCGACATGGTCATGCTCAACGACCTCGACCGCTTCCACCTGGTCATGGACGTGATCGATCGGGTGCCGGAGCTCGGTTCCAGAGCTGCGCACGTGCGCCAGCGAATGGAGGACGAACGGATCCGTCACCGCCAGTACACGCGCGACCACGGCCAGGACGCGCCTGACATCGTCGACTGGGTCTGGCCGCACTGAGAGTCCTCGTCGTCAACGCCGGCTCCAGCTCGCTGAAGGTCAGCCTGCTCGCCGATGACGACTCGGTGGCGGTCGAGCACGAGTTCAAGGCAGCTGCCGGCCGCTACGAGGATTCCGACCTGCAGGGCGCGCTGCGCGAGATGGAGGGGGTCGAGGCAGTGGGGCATCGGGTCGTGCATGGAGGTCCGCGCTATCCGTCATCGGTCCGGATCGACCCCGAGGTCGTGAGGTACCTGGTGTCGATCACAGACCTGGCGCCGCTGCACATGCCGGCGGCGCTGGCCGGCATCGCGGCGGTGAACGTGCTCATGCCACGCCTGCCCGCTGTCGCATGCTTCGACACCGCGTTTCATTCGAGGCTGCCGCCAGAGGCATCGACGTACGCGGTGCCGCTGACGTGGCGGACCGAGCTCGGCATCCGGCGCTACGGGTTCCACGGGTACTCGCACGCTTACGCCTCGCGGCGCGCGGCCGAGATGCTCGGGCGGCCAGAGGCGTTCGTGCGTGCGGTGACCTGCCACCTGGGTTCGGGCGCATCGCTGGCGGCGGTCCTTGGCGGCCGGTCGGTGGACACGACGATGGGCTTCACCCCGCTCGAGGGGTTGGTGATGGCGACGCGATCAGGCAGCGTCGATCCCGGGATGCTGCTGTGGCTGCAGCGCCATGAGGGGATGACCGAGGCGCAGCTCAACGAGGCGCTCGATCAGCGCTCCGGCCTGGTTGCGCTGGCGGGGGTGGCCGACATGCGGGAGGTGCTGCGCGGTGTGTCCTCCGGCGTCGAGCGGTCCCGGCTGGCGTTCGACGTCTACATCCACCGCCTGCGTTCGTCCATCGCCTCGATGGCCGCGGCCATGAACGGGCTGGACGCGCTGGTGTTCACCGGAGGTGTGGGCGAGAACGCGCCGGCCGTGCGCGCCGCCGCTGTCTCGGGGCTTGGCTTCCTGGGACTCGATATTGAGGCCGGTCTCAATGAGGGGGTGGCGCAGGAGGACAAGGACATCAGCTCCCCGGATGCAGAGGTGAGGACGCTGGTCGTGCACGCCCGCGAGGACATCGAGGTCGCGCGCGAGGTCCGCCGGGTCCTATCTGACGGAGAGGCTTGACACCAGCGTTTGCACTCGCGTGCTGATCTCGTCCCGGATCCGCCTCACCGTGTCGAGATCCTTGCCCGCCGGGTCTTCCAGCTCCCAGTCCTCGTAGCGCTTGCCAGGGTAGATCGGGCACAGGTCGCCGCAACCCATCGTGATGACCACGTCGGCGGCCTTCACCATCTGTCCGGTCAGTGGCTTGGGGAACTCGTGGCTGACGTCGACGCCGATCTCGCGCATGGCCTCGACGACCGCCGGGTTGAGGCGATCGGCGGGCTCGCTGCCGGCCGAGCGCACCTGGACCCGCCCGGCGCCTAGCTGATTCAGCAGCCCAGCCGCCATCTGGCTGCGCCCGGCGTTGTGAACGCAGACAAAAAGGACGTCTGTAACGGTCTGGTCGCTCACCGCATAGTGCATTACAACAAATGATGGTTGCGGGCATGGCCGCGGACGATGCGAGCCTCGACGACCAGGCCGCGTTCGCGAGCTCGCTGGAGCCACTGCTGCCGATGGCATTCCGGCTCGCCTACGCGATGCTGAGGCGGCGAGAGGAGGCGGAGGACGTCGTCCAGGAGGCCGCCCTGAAGGCTTGGTGGAAGCGAAACACGTTCCGCCGAGGTGCACAGCTGCGGCCGTGGTTTCTCGCGATTGTGGCGAACGAATCGAAGATGGCCAATCGCCGTGCGAAGCGCGTTATCGATGCTGCGCCGGAGGTGGTCCCTGATGACAGCGCCGATGTCACCGACCTGCGGCGCGCCATGTCGACGCTCGATGCCCAGACCCGG
>VBFO01000021.1 GCA_005881025.1 Chloroflexota bacterium
GCTCGGTCCGTACACGTCAGGCGCTGCGTTGGGGTCCTTCACGCCGTTCGGGCTCGTGTACACAGGCTGCATGCCGAGGTTTCGCATCCACGCCAGCACCGACGGCACGCCGATCGATAGCTCGGCCTTGACCGCGCAGATGTTGAGCGAGTTGGCGAACGCCTTCTTCAGCGGCAGCACGCCATGCGACTTGCCGTCGTAGTTGAAGAATTTCGTCGTGCTGTAGGCATCTTTGTAGATCAGCGGGCTGGGACCGTCGTAGATGGGCGTGTCAACAGTCGCCACCCGTGCGTTGATGACCGCGCCGTAGGTGTAAGGCTTCATCGACGACCCCATGTTGCGTGGCGTCGTCGCCAGGTTGATCTCGCCGCCGTTGACGTGCGCGTTGTAGTCCGGCGAGCCGACCATGACGAGAATGTCACCTGTTCGCGGGTCTTCGGCGACCATGGCCGACGAGAGGAGACCGCCTCGATCGCGATACAGGTTGGCGGCGAGGTTGCTGCGGACGATCGACTCGCCCGCGGACTGCAGGTTCCAGTTGAGGGTCGTCCTCACGTTGAGCTGCTGCAGCCCCGGCTGGAAGCCGAGCTGGCGGAGCTCGTCCTGAACGTAGTCGACGAAGTGCGGGGCGAGGAATGTGTTGATGGGGGCGTAGTAGGTCAGTTTCTCCGTGAGCGCTGCGTTCATCGCATCCACCGAGATGTCGCCGTTGCGCGCCATCGCCTGCAGGACCTGAGCCTGGCGCACCTTCGCCGCATCGGGATGCAGGACGGGGTTCCACTGGGTGGGCGCCTGGGGGAGACCGGCGAGCACCGCGGCCTGGGCCAGGTCGAGCTTGGCTGCCGAGGTGTGGAAGTAGCTCTGGGCGGCGGCTTCGATGCCATAGGACTGGGACCCGTAGAAGCTCTTGTTCAGGTAGAGCTCCATGATCTGGTCCTTCGAATAGGTCTGGCTCAGCTCGTAGGCAAGCGCCAGCTCTTTGAGCTTTCTGCTGTACGTCTGATCGGGAGTGAGGAATTGCTGTTTGGCGAGCTGCTGGGTGATCGTGCTCGCGCCGCTGACGATGTGACCCGTACGCAGGTCGTCGTAGATGGCGCGGAGGATGGCCATCGAGTCGAAGCCAGGGTTCGTGTAGAAGCCCTTGTCTTCGATGTCGACGGTGGCCGTGATCATGATCTGGTTGATGTCCTTCAAGCGCACCGCCTGGCGGTGGTTGCCTTCGTTGCCGATGCGAGCCAGGAGGGTCCCGCCGCCGCGATCGGTGAGGACCGTGTCGCCCTCGAAGGTGGAGCTGTCAAGGCCGCGGATCGACGGCAGGCTGTCGAAGAAAGACTGCGCATAGGCGTCGGCCGCGAATCCAAGGACGAGCAGCACCGCGACGACGGCGCCGAGGGCGCGCAGGACCGCCACGCGCCGGTGATGCTGTCCGATCGGGGACCAGCCGGCGTGGATGCGGGCCCGCGGCTTGTGGCCCCCCTTGGTGGTGATCTTCTCAGGTACGTTTCGAGACATGTTTGGAGAAGCTGTGTGATTCTAAACGGCAGGCCGGTCGCGACTGTTACGCACCATCTTCGCGAGGCCGTGCGTAAACCTCATCCGCAGCCACGACCCGCTCCTGCCGGGTGCCGGGAAAGTGGACTCGGACGCCAGGCCGCCCCGGGCTTCCGAGCTCCCATCCGGCCGCGTAGAGGCGGGCCGCCTCGGCAAGATCGGCAGCCTGCTGGGCCTGTGCACCGTCTGTGAAGCTCAAGGCCTGCCGGCGAGCGCCGGGGAACCCCAGCCGCACCTCGCCGCCGGTCTTGAGGTTGTAGGCATAGTCATCGAGCGCACCGGACTCCGCCGCGGCCACCAGCTCGGCGACAGTCGGGAAGCTCCCCTCTTTGAAGGCGGCCTTCAGGCCGGCGCGCGTCTCGCGATGGCGCGAGCGCTCGCGACGGCGGCGTTCGGTGAGCAGCACATCGCGTTCTGCGCGCATGCGCGCGAGCTCCTGCTCCAGGGGTCGCATACCCTCGCGGGCCTCCGAGATGCGCCGCTCAAGCTCGGTTTCGTCCAGCCCGGCGAGGTCCTCGGGCACGGCCGAGACGTTAGCGGAGACGCTACTCGAGCGGCTCGCGAGGGCGGCGGGTGGCGACGAAGGCCGAGATGCCGAGAAAGACGACTGTCACGACCAGCAGCTCGATGAGGCCGGTGGTGTAACCGTCTGCGCCCTTGCCCGCAAACCGATTACCGATCGCTGCCAGAAACAGGGCGTAGAGACCTAACAGGGCCAGCAACCTACCGATCAGGCGTGTCCGCATGAATGAGCAACGCGCGAGCGGCGTCCGCTCGTCAGGTTTCGTGTGCGGCGCGGCGGTGGCGAAACCCGCCGTAGAGGGCGACGTCGTAGACGATCTTCATGCCGCCTCCGGCAAAGAAAGGCAGGCCGAACGCTGCCGAGCCGATCGCGAAGCCGGTCACGATAGGACCCACGGCTTGCGCCAGGCCACGCACCGCGCCCGTCATCGCGAGGGCACCGGCGCGCTCGGCAGGCGGGACGATGGACACCACGTATGCCTGCCGCGCAGGCACGTCCATCTGTGACAGGGCAAAGCGCGCGAAAAGCACGACCACCGCGATGGTCAGGGTGGGGCTGAACGGGACGAGCAGCAACAGGAGGTTCGAGGGCAGATGTGTGAAGACCATCGTGTTGATCAGGCCGAACCGGTTGGCGAGCCGGCCGGACACCTCGTACGAAGCCGATTGGAGGAGCGCGATGAACGCAAACGTGGGGCCGAGAAAGGTGGTGCCCGCCCCGAAACGGGCGTGAAGCCAGTAGGCGATCACCGCATTCGCCACGAATCCGCCGCCCAACGAATCCAGGGCAAAGAGCCCCGCCAGCAACGCCAGCGGTTTGAACGAGCCGAACGCGACAGAGGGCCCTGCAGCCTCTACCTTCGCGCTCATGAGCAGTGGTAGGGCACCGGTCACCAGCCCGATCACCGCGTAGAGGCCGAAGAACGATGCAGTCGTGCCGGCGGTCGCGAGAATGGCCGCCATCCCGCCGGCGGCATTGAGCAATCCGCCGACGAGCGAGTAGCGTCCGAACGCAACACTCCGTCTTGACGCGGGCGCCGCTTCCGCGAGCATGGCCTGCTCCACTGCGGCGAAAGGGCCGAGGTCCGCGCTGGCTGCGCCAAGCATCCCGGTAACCCCTGACAGCGCCAGCAGCGCGGGAGACGTGGACAGCGCCAGATCCGCACCCGTGAGCGCCATCAGCCCTCCGCAGGCGGCGAGAGCCCCTCGGCGTCCAATGCGGGATGCGGCCCAGGCTGAGGCCAGGCCGAGCAAAGAGGCTGCCGCCAGACCGACACCGAGAGTGATCCCAATCCCGAGTGGAGGGAGGCCTCGCCGCTCGAGGTGGATGCCGAGCAGAACCGCCGCGTAGCCAAATCCGAATGCCCGGAGGCCTCGTGCCGTAAGCAGAAGCGCACGATCCATGGGTTCGAAGTATCGACGCGATGCCACAATTGCCATCGGTGACGCCGCCTCGCCGGATAGTGGCCTTCGGTGGTGGCGGCTTCAGCCGGTTCGGGCGCTACTCCAGGCTCGACGACTACGTCCTCGGTCTTCCCCAGAAGGACCATCCCCGGGTGCTCTATCTCGGCACTGCGGGGGGAGACGCCGACCCGCACATCGTCCTTTTCTATGAGGCGTTCTCGGGCCGCTCCCGGCCGAGCCACCTGAAGCTTTTCGGTACGCCCGCCCGCTCGGACTGGCGGCCGCTCATCCGCGACCAGGACGTGATCTACGTGGGCGGCGGCAACACCGCCAACATGCTGGCCATCTGGCGCGTGCACGGCATGGACCAGGCGCTGCGCGAGGCGTGGGACGACGGCGTGGTCCTGTGCGGCGTCAGCGCCGGGATGAACTGCTGGTTCGAGTGCTCGGTCACCGACTCGTTCGGGCTCGAGCTGTCGGCGCTGCGTGACGGCCTCGGTTTCCTGCCCGGCAGCGTCTGTCCTCACTACGACGGAGAGGAGAGGCGGCGGCCGGTCTATCAGCAGCTGGTCGCAGACGGCCTGCCGGCGGGCATCGCGGTCGAGGACTCGGCAGGGATCTTCTACGAGGAGACCGTCCTGAAGGAGGTGGTGGCCGAGGTCGACGGGCGCAGGGCCTACAGGGTCGAGCTCGCCGACGGGAAGATCACCGAGACGGTGATCCCAACCCGCTCACTGGTCAGCCCGCCCGCCCCCGCCGCACCGCCACCACCGCCAGCACCGCAACCCCAAGCACCACCAGCGCCGCGATGACGGCGATCAGCGCGATCGGCAGGGATGCGGACGAGGACACCGGATTGCCCTGAGGCGCTGATGGCGTGGGCCTCAGGCTGGGGCTCGGGCTGGTCGGCGGGGCATTGACGCGGAACGCGATATGACCCTCGCCGTGCGCCCGGGTGGCAGTGCTGACGACGTCCACCTTGGCGCAGGCGGGCGCGCAGTGGATCGAGATCAGCCTCGCCCCGCCTTCGGTCGCGACGAGCAGGTCGCCGGGGCCGGCCCCGGCGGACTGCAGGTCTGAGCTCGAGAGCCGCAGCATCGAGTCCGAGCCGGGGTGCGGATTGCCAGGGGTGAGGCGATCCGAATAAAAGACCTCCCCGCCGCTGACCATGCCCGGCGGAATGAAGCCGGCGCTTTCGACGCCGATGTCGCCTCCGGTGGGCAGGCCGGATGCGAGGACCACCTTTGAGCTACCGTCGGCTGCGATCGCATAGATGTTCCCGCCCAGCTCGTCTGGCGCGATCAAGGCTCCGCCGAACGGCCCGAAGTCCTTCGGTGCTACCTCTATGCCGCCTTCCGTCCGGGGGGCCGAGCGGGTGATGTTCTCGACGCTTCCGTTGCAGTCGATCGCGTTGAGGATCGTCTTGCCTGGCTGGGTACTGGTCACCAGGAGGCGGTTGCGGAAGGAGCCCACGGTGTCGAAGGCGATCCCGTTGAAACCCGTGACTCCGGGAACGCGGGCGAAGAGGCTTGCGTGGCCCGCCTTGTCGACCCTGGTGACGCCCAATGGCGCGTGGAGCCGGAGGATGAAGACATCGTCGGCCGCGAACTCGCATCCAGGTCCGCTCAACCCCGGCGACACCGCGAGGTAGGCTTCTGCCCCACGGTCATCGGCATAGCCGCCGGTCCCCCGCGCAAACGGAGTGACCGCTCCGAGTGGATCGACGAGGTAGAGCTTCCCGGCGCCCGCGACGACGAACCAACCGTCCTTGCGCGGCCCCCCGATGTCGATGATGCCGGGCACCTTCGCGATCGGGGTCCAGGCATGGGCGGCCGCCGCCGCCGGGGTGGCGTTGAGCAGGCACGCGACGCTCAGCAGCACGGCCGCGATCAGGCGCATCGTGGAGCACATCCTATTTCAACGTCGAGGTTGAAAAACTCGTACGATGAGATCCGTGGATTCCAGGCGCGAGATCATTCTCGCCTTCCTCAAGACTCGAGGGCAGGCCACGCTCGGCGAGGTCGCCACGCATCTCGAGGTCTCGAAGCAGGCCGCCCTGAAGCACCTGGAGGGCCTGGAGGCCGAGGGGCTCGCGGCGGTCGCCCACGCCCAGTCGCACGCTCGCGGCCGTCCCGAGAACGTGTACTCGCTCACTCCGGCAGCCGCCGATCACTTCCCACACGCCCATCGTGAGCTGGCCGGTGACCTGGTCGAGTTCCTGAGCGAGGAGCAGCTGCGGCGGTTCTTCGAGAAGCGGACCGCCAGGCTGGAGGCCGAGTACGCGCCGCGGCTTGCAGGCCTTGATTTCGACGCCCGGGTGCGCGAGCTGGCCAAGCTCGCGACCGAGCACGGGCATATGGCGGAGGTCGTTCAGCTTCCGGACGGGGGGCTCGCGATTCGGCACTGCAACTGCCCGATCCAGGACGTGGCGGTGCGCACGGCGCTCCCGTGCCAGAACGAGCAGCAGATGTACGAGCGCCTGCTGGGCGCATCGGTCGAGCGGTCGACATGGGTGCGCGAGGCGGCGGCGGACTGCACTTATCAAGTCAGGGAGAGGGGAAAGCAAATTGGCTGATTTCGAGATCAAAGACCTGCGCGCAAGCGTCGAAGGCAAGGAGATCCTTAAAGGCGTGACCCTCGGCATCAACAAAGGCGAGGTGCACGCGGTGATGGGCCCGAACGGATCGGGCAAGTCGACGCTGTCGTACGCGCTGATGGGTCACCCGGGCTACAAGATCGACGGTGGCGAGGTGCTCTTCAAAGGGCAGAACGTGCTGGGCCTGGAACCCGATGTGCGGGCGCGCCTTGGCATCTTTCTCGCCTTCCAGTACCCGGTGGTGGTACCCGGTATCTCGATGACCAACTTCCTGCGCACCGCGATCAACGCGCAGCGCGGCTATGACGGAAAGGACAAGTCGAAGCAGGTCTCGCCGAAAGAGTTCCGCTCGATGCTCAAGGGCGAGCTCGAGGTCCTGCACATGGACGACTCGTTCCTGCCCCGCTACATCAACGACGGCTTTTCGGGTGGAGAGAAGAAGCGGGCCGAGATCCTGCAGATGGCGATGCTCAAACCTGAGATCGCGATCCTCGACGAGACCGACTCCGGCCTCGACATCGACTCGATCAAGTTCGTCGCGGAGGCCGTGAACCGCATGCGCGGCCCCAACCTCGGCGTCCTGATCATCACCCACTACACGCGCATCCTGGAGTTCATCAAGCCCGACTTCGTGCACGTGCTGGTCGACGGGCGGTTCGTGCTGTCGGGTGGCTCCGAGGTCGCCGACCGGCTGGAGACGACCGGATACTCGGAATGGATGGAAGCTGACGAACCTGCCGTGCTTGCGAAAGAGGAGGTGAGCTGAGTGGCGACGAGCCCCAAGATCGACGTCGGCACCGACTACAAGGAGAAATACGGGTTCTTCGTCCCGGAGGACTACGTCTTCAAGGCCAAGCGCGGGCTGAACCCCGAGATCGTCAAGGAGATCTCGTGGATGAAGGGCGAGCCGGAGTGGATGACGAAGTTCCGCCTTCGCTCGCTCGAGATCTTCCGCAAGAAGCCGATGCCCAACTGGGGCGCGGACCTTTCGGTGATCGACTTCGAGAACATCTTCTATTACCTTCGCGCGTCGGACAAGCAATCCAAGACGTGGGAGGAATTGCCGCCTGACATCAAGGCGACTTACGACCGGCTGGGAGTGCCGGAGGCGGAGCGGAAGTTCCTCGCCGGCGTGTCGGCGCAGTACGAGTCAGAGGTCGTTTACCACTCGCTGCAGAAGGAGCTCTCGGCGAAGGGAGTCATCTTCCTGGACACGGACTCTGCGTTGCGCGAGCACCCGGACCTGTTCAAGGAATACTTCGGCACTGTCATCCCGCCCGCTGACAACAAGTTCTCCGCGCTGAACAGCGCGGTCTGGTCGGGCGGGTCGTTCATCTACGTGCCGAAGGGCGTTCGCGTGGACGTCCCCCTGCAGGCGTACTTCCGCATCAACGCGGAGAACATGGGCCAGTTCGAGCGCACGCTCATCATCTGCGACGAGGGCTCGTTCGTGCACTACATCGAGGGGTGCACGGCGCCGATCTACACGTCTGACTCCTTGCACTCGGCGGTGGTCGAGATCATCGTCAAGAAGGACGCCAGGTGCCGCTACACGACCATCCAGAACTGGTCGACCAACGTCTTCAACCTGGTCACCAAGCGGGCGATGGCCTATGCCGACGCGACGATGGAGTGGGTCGACGGGAATCTCGGATCACAGATCACGATGAAGTATCCCTCCGTCTATTTGATGGAGCCTGGCGCCAAGGGAGACGTCCTCTCGATCGCGTTCGCCGGCAAGGGCCAGCACCAGGACGCCGGCGGCAAGATGATCCACGTCGCGCCCAACACGACCTCGACCATCACGTCGAAGTCGATCTCCAAGGCCGGCGGGCGCACGTCGTACCGCGGCCACATCAAGGTCTACCCCGGCGCGAACAACTCCAAGAGCTTCGTCAAATGCGACGCCCTGCTCCTGGACGACAACTCGCGCAGCGACACGTACCCCTACAACGACGTCGACGCCGACAACGTGACCCTCGGCCATGAAGCCACGGTGAGCAAGGTCTCCGATGAGCAGCTCTTCTACCTCATGAGCCGCGGCATCACCCGCAATGAGGCGGAGACGATGATCGTCAACGGCTTCATCGAGCCGTTCACGAAGGAGCTGCCGCTCGAGTACGCGGTTGAGCTCAACCGGCTCATCCAGCTCGAGATGGAGGGCTCGGTAGGCTGAGCATGGGCTTCAACGCCGAAACCCTGGAGCAAGCGGTCCAGGGCGAACCCGACTGGCTGCTCGACCGCCGCCGCACGGCGCTCTCGAGCTTCGAGCGGCTGCCCCTGCCGAGCCGCACCGACGAGGAATGGAGGCGCACCAACCTCGCGGGTCTCGACCTGCCGGCGTACGCCAGGTTCGAGCAGCGCAACGGCCACGTGCCTGAGCGCTCGGCCCTACCCAGCGGCGTGATCTTCGAGCCGCTCGCGATTGCGGCCCAACGCCACGCGTCGCTGATCGAGCCGCTGCTCTTCTCACTGGTGCGAGCGGATCGCGACCGGTTCTCCGCGCTGCATGCCGCCTTCTTCACCGGAGGGAACTTCGTCTACGTGCCCGACGGCGTCACCATCGACGAGCCGATCCTCGGCCAGCATTTCTCGCATGAGGGTGGGACCTCGGTCCTGCCCCACACCCTGATCGTCGCCGGCAAGGGAGCGCGCTTCAACTACCTCGACGAGTACATCGCCGAAGGTGACGAGACCGAGGGGTATCGCAGTGGTTCGGCCGAGATCTTTGTGGGTGAAGGCGCTGAGGTCGGTTATGTCGCGGTGCAGAAGTGGGGCCGCAACGCCTGGCACCTCGCAGACCAGCGCGCGCGGCTCGAGAAGGACTCCACCCTCAAGCTCTTCAACGTCACCCTCGGCGCCCGCTTCTCGAAGACTCGGGTGGAGGCGTCACTGGTTGGACCCGGCGCGACCGCTGAGCTCAAGGGCATCTACTTCGCGTCGGGCGAGCAGTTCTTCGACTTCCATACCCTCCAGGACCACCAGGTCGGCAACACCACCTCCGACCTGCTGTTCAAAGGCGCGCTGCAGGACGTCGCCCGGACCGTGTACGCCGGCCTCATCCGGATCGAGAAAGGGGCCGCCCGCTCGGATGCTTACCAGGCCAACCGCAACCTCGTGCTTTCGGACAAGGCCAAGGCGACGAGCATCCCGATGCTCGAGATCGACAACAACGACGTCCGCTGCACGCACGGGGCCACGGTCGGTCCGGTCGATCCCAACCACCTCTTCTATCTGCGCTCACGCGGCATTCCTGAGAGGACAGCCAAGCGGATGATCGTGCAGGGCTTCTTCGGCCAGGTCCTGGACCGCATCCCGTTCCAGCAGGCACGCGAGCTGATCGAGGCGGAGCTGGAGGCCAGGCTTGGCTAGGGTCCGCGTGGCCTCGGTCGATGAGGTTCCCATCGAAACGGTGAAGCCGGTGATGGCGAATCACAACGAGATCTGCCTGGCGCATGCGGAGGATGGGAACTTCTACGCCATCGACGACATCTGCACGCACGAGAACTTCCTCCTCAGCGGAGGCGAGCTCTTCGGCCTCGACGTCGAATGCCCGCAGCACGGCTCGCGGTTCAACCTCAAGAACGGAAAGGTCACGGGCCTGCCGGCTGTGATTCCGACGAAGGTCTACCCCGTGGAGATCGAGGACGGCGAGGTCTATGTCGATGTATGACGTAAAGGCGGTAAGGCGTGATTTCCCGATCTTCGACAACGGCCTCGCCTACCTCGACTCCGCCAACACCTCGCAGCGGCCGCGCCAGGTGACGGGCGCGATGATGGAGTACTTCGAGAAGTTCAACTCGAACATCCACCGCGCGGCCTACCACATCGCGGAGGAGGCGACCGACCGCTACGAGGCCACGCGAGAGAAAATCCGCGCCTTCATCAACGCGGCCTCGACCAAGGAGATCATCTACACGCGCGGCACCACCGAGGCCATCAACCTCGTCGCTTACTCATGGGGCCGCGCGAACGTGAAGCCCGGCGACCTGATCGTGCTCACGATCCTCGATCACCACTCCAACATCGTGCCTTGGCAGATCCTTGCCACCGCCAACGGCGCCAACATCGAGTACGTCGACATCGACGATCGGGGTGAGCTGCGTCAGGACCAGTTCAGGGAGCTGCTTGAAAAACAGCCGAAGCTTGTCTCGTTCAGCCACGTCAGCAACGCGCTCGGCACCATCAACCCTGTCCACGAGATGGTCGCCGCGGCCAAAGCCGCGGGCGCGACGGTGCTGGTCGATGGGGCCCAGGGCGCTCCGCATCAGCGTGTCGACGTGCGCGATCTCGGCTGCGACTTCTATGCGTTCAGCGGTCACAAGATGCTCGGCCCGACCGGCGCCGGGATCCTCTACGGACGGCGGGAGCTGCTCGAGGCTATGGATCCGTTCCTCGCCGGCGGCGACATGATCAAGACGGTCCGCGTCGAGGGCACTACCTATCACGACCTGCCGTGGAAGTTCGAAGCGGGCACCCAGGCGATCGCCGAGGTGATCGGGCTCGGTGCCGCTGTGGACTACCTCGACGGGCTCGGCATGGACAATGTGCTGGCCCACGAGCGCGAGGTCACCGACTACGCCTACGAGACGCTCAGCGACATCGAGGGGCTGACCCTGTTCGGGCCGCCGCCGTCCAGGCGGGCTGGGGTGATCTCCTTCGCACTCGACGGGATCCACCCGCACGACCTGGCCACCATCGCCGATCGAGACCAGGTCTGCCTGCGCGCCGGCCATCACTGCGCCATGCCTCTGATGACCCGGCTGGGCGTCCCGGCGACCGCCCGCGCCTCGTTCTACGTCTACACGTTGAAGGACGAGGTCGACCGGCTGGCCGGTTCCATCAAAGAGGCCCAGCGGATCTTCAAGTGAGCACGCCTCCGAGCGCCGATGACCAGTTTTACCGCGAGTACATCCTCGACCACTACAAGAACCCGCGCAACTACGGGCGCCTGGATCACCCGGACATCTCTCATGAGGAAGACAACCCGCTATGCGGGGACGTGGTCGGGATGGACTTCCGGATCAAGGACGGCGTCATCGACGACATCCGGTTCCACGGTCGAGGCTGCGCGATCTCGCAGGCGTCAGCCTCGCTGCTGACCGAGCGCCTGAAGGGCATCCCACTCGATGACGCCAAGAGGATCAACAAGGACGACGTCCTCGGCGAGCTAGGCATCGAGATCTCGCCCGCACGAATTAAGTGCGCCCTGCTGCCGTTGAAAGTATTGAAGGTGGGTGCCTACGGGCTTGCCGCTGAGGACGAGGAGTAGGAGATGAAGATGACGAACGAGGACGCGCCTTTTCGCGACCTCAAGCTGGACGACATTCGCAAGCTCATCGACGAGGGTTACGAGGTCGTCGACGTGCGCGAGGACTGGGAGTGGAACAAAGGCCACCTGCCAGGGGCGCGACACGTGGTGTTGAACAACATCCTCGCGAACCCGACAGCCCAGAAGTTCAACGACCGGACGATATTCGTCTGTGCGGTGGGCGAGCGGTCTGCGGTCGCCGCGGAGATGGCTGTCGCGCTCGGTGTCAAGGACGTCGTCAGCTTCAGGGGCGGCACCAAGGCCTGGAAGGACGCCGGCCTGCCGCTGGAAGCTCCATGACCGAGTTTGCCCCCACGACCCAGGTCGCACCGGAGTCGACGCTCAAGCCAGAGGACGTCATCGACGTGCTGCGCGAGTGCTTCGACCCCGAGATCCCGGTCAACATCATCGACCTTGGTCTCGTCTACGACATCGCGATCAAGCCCGAGCGGGTGGACGTGAAGATGACGCTCACGGCTCTCGGATGCCCCATGGCGGCAGACGTGATGGCGGACGTGCGTGATCACCTGATGACATTGCCCGGCGTCAAGGACGCGGGAGTGGACATCGTTTATGAGCCGGTTTGGACCCCAGAGCGCATGTCGGAAGAGGCGCGCTGGGAGCTGGGGATGGTCTAGCCGAGCGTTCGATACCGCCCGTTTTGTACAAAACGGGCGAATCCCGGACCCGCGATGCGCACGCCTTGCGCCAAACATGCGGAATCCGTGGAGCGAGTCACCTGTTGATCGTCAAATGGCCGTAGCTGCATTCATAGCTGTAGCTCGGGACGAAGATGCCCGCGGTGGTGCCGGCGGTGAGGCCGGTGGGCGGGCAGACGACGTAGTGCCAGGTGAACTCCAAACCCGCCAGCAAAGCCGCCACGGAGATAAGCCCCGCCACCACCGCGGCCACGACCGCGCCGCGTGCGGGTTGCGTGACGAATGTCACCACGGTGGCGGCCGTCGCGAGTGATGCAGCGATCAGCACCGGAAGCCCGATCGAGAAGATCGCCAGGACGCCGAGCACCATCAGGCCCGCGGCGGGTGCAGCCCTG
Organism: Chloroflexota bacterium; assembly: GCA_005881025.1. Taxonomy (GTDB): domain Bacteria; phylum Chloroflexota; class Dormibacteria; order Dormibacterales; family Dormibacteraceae; genus CF-54. The sequence continues at coordinate 12,439 of VBFO01000021.1, forward strand.
AGGGCCGGGCGCATCGACGCAATGGGCGCAGCACCGCTCAGCGAAGCCGCCAGGAACAGGGCCATCAGGGCGAGATAACCGGCGACGAACGGCACCGTGAGGAAGTTGTCGGGAGGCGGTCCGCCCTGTATGGCGACGATCCCCAGGTAGCCCGTCGCGGTCGCCACCAGCAGGAGCACCGCAACCCCAACCACCACCCGCAGAGCCCGACCTTCTGTCTGAGGCTGGACCCTGGCCACCGCCCGAGTCTACGGTCGGAGATCACGCCCGCGAGAATGTGACCCGTGACGGCCGACCACCATCACGCCCCCTCCGATGAGGGGGCAGCGACACGCGCCGTCGTGGTCAGCGCCTTCGTGCTCGGCGCCGCCGCGGCGATCGAGTTTGCAGCCTCGGCGTCGGGCCGATCCGCCGGCGTGCTGGCCGACGCCCTCCACAACGCTGGTGACGTCCTCACCACGCTGGTCCTGCTGGCTGCGTTCGCGGTGGCTCGCAGGCCGGCGACACGCCGCTTCACGTCCGGCTTTGGGCGCGTGGAGGACGTGGCGACTCTGGTGATCATCTTGATCATCGTCTTCACCGCCGCCGCGGCGGCCTTCGAGTCGCTGGGCAGGCTGCTGTCCAGCGAGGGCTACTCCATCTCCCGAATCGGCCCGTCCCTGTTGGCTGCTGCGATCGGGGTCGTCGCCAACCTGGGTGTTTCGGAGTACAAGATCAGGGTCGGCAGGCGCATCCGCTCGCTGGCCCTGGAGGCGGACGGGATCCATTCGCGCCTCGATGCCCTGGTGTCGGCAGGGGCCTTCGCAGGGCTGGGGCTCGCGTGGATGGGGATCGCGATCGCTGATCCCCTCACCGGCCTTGCCATCACGATCGCGATCGTCTACATCCTCGCCGGCACCGTCGGCCGGCTGGTGCTGCGGATGATGGATGCGGTCGATCCCGACCTCATCGATCAGATCGCTTCCGCTGCCCGCAGTGTCAAAGGGGTGCTTGGCGTCCATGACGTGCGCGCACGCTGGGTTGGGCGCGAGCTGGTCGCGATGATGCACATCGACTGCGCGCCGAACGCGAGCCTGATCCAGGCTCACGACATCGCCCAGGCCGTTCAGCAAGAGGTCGAGCTTCAGGTGCCCGCGGTTCACCTGGACGTGCACATGGATCCCGGCACCGGAGCGCACTAACGGGTCTCCCTAAGATTTGAAATGTGACTGACGCGGGCAGGATGGGCCCTACTGAATTCAGTCCTGGGCTCGAGGGGGTTGTCGCCGCCAAGACCGCAGTCAGCGAGGTCGACGGCGCCAACGGCCGTCTGATCTATCGAGGCGGCTACCTGATCGAGGATCTCGTTCCCGCCGCGGGCTACGAAGAGACCGCATACCTCCTCTGGCACGGAGACCTGCCCGACAAATCACAGCTGGATGCGCTACGTGGCGAGATGGTCGGTGCTCGCAGGCTCAACGAATCCGCCCGCCGAACGCTCGAGTCATTGGGCTCTGATGTCGACCCGATGGACATGCTGCGAACAGTGCTTTCGGCGCAGGCCGCTTCGAAGACGCTGACCAAGCCTTCAATCCCCGAAGCTGTCGCCCTGACGGCGGTGATGCCGACCATCGTCGCCGGCGCGTACCGGCGGCGTCAGAGGCGAGACGTGATCGAGCCACGCGACGAGCTTGGTCACGCCGCCAACCTGCTCTGGATGATGGACGGCAAGGAGCCGGCGACCGAGCGGATCCACTGGCTCGACTCCTATCTCGTCTTGCTGGCCGACCACGGCCTCAACGCCTCGACCTTCACCGCCCGCGTCATCGCATCGACAGGCAGCGACCTGGCCTCGTGCGTGGTCGGTGCCATCGGAGCCCTGAAAGGCCCCGCGCACGGCGGCGCGACCTACGCGGCGCGCACGATGCTGGACTCGATCGGGTCGGTCGAGAACGCCGACGCCTGGCTTCGCGATGCTCACGCCAAGCACGCCCGCTTTCCAGGCTTCGGCCACCGCGTCTACAGGACATATGACCCGCGGGCCAAGATCCTGCGCGAGATGGCGAAGACAGCCGACCCGAAGCTGCATCAGGTCGCAGCTCACACCGAAGAGGTGGCCCTGAAGATCCTGCACGACGCGCACCCAGAGCGGCCCAACGCGACCAACGTCGACTTCTGGGCGTCGGTGGTGCTCACCGGAACCGGCATCTCCAAGGAGATGTTCACGTGCCTCTTCGCGACCTCACGGGTCGCCGGATGGACCGCCCACGTGCTCGAGGCGATGGAAGACCTCCGCATCATCCGGCCGGCGTCGGTGTGGATCGGGCCGCAGCCAGGCCAGAAACCACTTCCAGCAGACAAGCGCTGAATGCCTGACTACGTCCCCGGCCTCGAGGGAGTCGTGGCGGCGCAGACAGAGATCTCTCTTGTCGACGGCGCGAACGGGCGGCTCGTGTACCGCGGTTACGTGATCGCTGATCTGGCCGAGGAGATGTCGTTCGAAGAGGTCGCCCATCTCTTCTGGTTCGGCCACCTGCCCAATCGGCCCGAGCTCGACGGCCTGGCGGCTGAGCTGTCCGGGTCGCGCAGCCTGACGCAGGCCGCGGCGGCGGCGCTCGATGCGCTTCCGACAGATGCAGATCCGATGGACGTCCTCCGCAGCGTCGTCTCGGTGCAGGGAGTGCGGCACCGCCTCGAGAAGCCGAACATCCCCGCCGCGATCCATGTGACCGCATCCTTTCCTACGATCCTGGCTGCCTTCCACCGGCGCCGGCAAGGCCTCGACCCGGTCAAGCCCCGCGCCGAGCTCGGCCACGCCGCCAACTACCTATATATGCTCACCGGAACCGAAGCGGACATGGACCTGGTCCGCGCCCTGAACACCTACCTGGTGCTGCTTGCCGACCACGGCATGAACGCCTCAACCTTCACCGCGCGCGTGATCGCGTCCACGGACTCGGACCTCGCATCCTGTCTGGTCGGAGCCATCGGCGCCCTGAAAGGACCGGCCCACGGCGGGGCTCCATCCGCGGTGATGGACCAGCTGGAGCAGATCGGCTCAGCAGAAAACGCCGAGCGCTGGATGCGTGAGGCACGTGCGCGCAAGGAGCGATTCATGGGATTCGGACATCGGGTGTATCGCACGTACGACCCGCGCGCGAAGATCCTCAAAGCCATGTGCCAGCGGCTGAACCCGAAGTTCTACGACCTGGCGTCCAGGGTCGAGGAGACGGCACTGGCCATCCTCCACGAGGAGCACCCCGAGCGACCGCAGGCCACCAACGTGGAGTTCTACTCGGCAGGCGTGCTGCAGGCGATAGGGCTGCCGAAGGACCTGTTTCCTCCGACCTTCGCGGTCGCGCGTGTCGCCGGCTGGTCGGCTCATGTGCTGGAACAGGCGTCCCACAACCGCCTCATCCGGCCGCAGTCGGAATACATAGGTCCGGAACCCAGAAAGCCCGTCCCGTTATCCGAGCGGAGTTAGCTGATCGCAGTCGCGACTCGCCGGAATCTAGGTCTCGCCGCACTGGCCTGGTTCCTTCTCATCGCCGCTGCCGTCACCGGCTACTGGGTCGTCGTGATCCCGATCACGCGAGATCCGCTCGCCAACGACTTCACCCTCGCCTTCATCTCTGCCCGGATCGGTCTCGAGCACGGCTGGAACCACATCTATTCGTTGAGCCTCCAGCATCAGCTGTTCGGTCAGCTGCGACCGGGCGTGTTCTTCAACGACGGCCAGCGCTACCTTGCACCGCCCCCGCTGGCCTGGGTCACGGCTCTGCTGACAGGCCTCGGTGCGGCGAATGCGTTCTACGCGTGGCTCGTCATCTCTGTGGCGGCGATCGTCGGATGTTGGTGGCTCGCTGCGCCAGGTCGGGCCCTTTCGCGCTGGATGTGGCTGGTGGGTGCTTTCGCCTGGTATCCGGTGCTGTACGCGCTTCAGTACGGCCAGCCGGCCCCGCTGGTGCTGCTGGCCGTGCTGGCGTGCTGGAAGCTCGCTGAAAAGGACATGCCCTACAGGGCCGGCCTGGTCCTTGCCCTTGGGACCAGCCTCAAACCCCAGCTGGTGCTCGCCGTTCCGATCGTCCTCCTGTTCTCAGGCCGGTGGCGGATCGCGCTGGCATGGGCCGCCGGGCTGGCCGTGCTGGCGGCCGTCGCGATCGCGATGCTGGGCGCCGGCGGGCTGGCGGACTACCGAAGCCTCCTAGCCGAGGCGCAGACGCTGCCGAACAATCGCTACTTCACTCTGGCGTTCTTGCTAGGACCTGGGCCGCTCAGCTACGTGGCGCAGGGCGTCGTGCTGGCGGCGGCGGCCGGCGGCGCTTACATCGACCGAAGAGCCTCCACCGGGCGCGTCATCGCGCTCGGCCTGGTAGCCGGCGCCCTCGGGGCGAGCTACTGGCACCTGCAGGATTTCATGGTTCTGCTGGGTGCAGCCTGGCTCTTCTGGCGCGATGATCCCCCCTTGTGGCAGAGGGCATGGCTGGTGTCGGTGGCGCTGACGATCGAGCTGGCCTGGCCGCTCGGCCCGATCCCGCTCCTGGTGGCGCTGGGGATCTGGTTCGCGTTCCTGCTGGCTCCCAGCCGGAGGCGTTCGCGAGCCAGGGCCATCACGACCGCGGCTTGACCGTCGGCGAGGCCCGCGTCCGGCGGGCTCGCCTCATCGTCATCGCCGCGACAGTCGCCGGCTGTGCGGCGATCCTGCTCATGTCCCGCGGCTTCAACTTCTACTTCGACGAGTGGGACTTCATCCTGGCTGCGCCTGACTGGACCTGGCTCAGCTACCTGCAGCCTCACAACGAACATCCCTCGATGATCCCGAAGTTGATATACGCAATCCTGCTGAACACGGCTGGACTACGCACTTATGTCCCCTACATGGGTGTGCTCCTGCTGCTGCACGGAGCCAACGTGGTGCTGGTTTTCGAGCTGGTGCGGAGGCGAAGCGGTGAGGTCGCCGGCATGAGCGCGGCGGCGCTCCTGCTCTTCCTCGGCGCCGGTTGGGAGAACCTGCTCTGGGCATTTCAGATCACGTTCGTCGGCTCGGTCGCCTGTGGACTCGGCGCTCTGCTCGCGCTGGAGCTGCCGCGCACACGCACGACCCTCTCGGTCGCCACCGCGTTGACGGCGGCCTCGTTGATGTTCTCCGGGATCGGCATCGCGTTTGCCGTGGCCGTGGGCGTCCACCTCGCCGCCTCGCCCGATCGACGCCGCGAGGTCCTTTGGCTGGTCCCGGTGGCAGCCGCCGTGCTCCTGTGGTACCTGGTGCTGGGCCGGAGCGGCGCTCCCTCGACTCCGCCGCCTACCGCGGGCAACCTCCTGCTCGCTCCCGGCTACGCGGCCTGGGGCATTGGCTCCGCGGCGGCCGGCCTCATCGGTGAGGGTGGCTGGGCGGCACCTGTGGCACTGGTGGTGGGCAGCGCCATCGTGGGCTGGACCTGGTGGCGGCACCGCCCGGACGCGTTCGCGCTGGGAGTGGCGGCGGCGCTCGTCACGTTTTATGTCGTGACAGGCATCAGCCGGGCCCAGTTCGGCTACCAGCAGGCCGGAGCCGGCCGGTATGTGTATGAGGGCGCGGCCCTCTGGCTCCTGCTGCTGGGGGATGCCGCGCGGAGCCTCCCCTGGCGGGGCACGTGGCGCCCGGTCCTTATGGCCGCGGTCTTCCTTGCTTGCTTCAACAGCGGAGCGCTTCTGTTTGAGTTCGCGGCGGCCAAGACGGCGCAGATGCAGCGAGAAGGCGCGGACCTGCAAGCGCTCGATTACGCGCGCGACACAGCCTGTGCGAACGCGCCTCAAGGAGTCGATCCGCTTGTCATGCCGCAGGTCACCAGCGCGGATCTTTACTACCGCGCAGTAGACCGCTATGGCGATCCCGCGCCGCCTCTTCCAGTGACCGACTTCGAGGACTACCGTCGGGCGCTGGTCAACCTGCAGAGGCCACCCTGTCGCTAGGCGCGGCCGGCTCGCGCCAGGCGCTTGCGATCGCCTATGCGATCGGCCTGGTGCCGGCTCTCGTCATGGCAGTCGCCCAGCCGGTCTGGTCGCGAGTCGACGAGCCGGCCCATTTCGACGTGATCGCCCAGTACGCGTCTGGCGTGTACCCGCACGACTCGGTGACCACGATCCGGCCCGAAACGCTGGACGTGATGCAACGCACCGGCGTGTACGGC
>VBFO01000022.1 GCA_005881025.1 Chloroflexota bacterium
CCTTTTACTCGGAAAAGGCGGGCTTCACAGTGGACGTCGACCACAGCGCAGGCGAGGATTTTCGCGTGGTGCAGCTGACCCCGACAGGGTCGGCGTGCTCGATCGCTTTGATGAAGAATCCCGACGTGGCCGGCCACATGCCCGGCCTGCAGATGGTGGTCAACGACCTCGACGCCGCCCAGTCGGAGCTGCGGGATCGCGGCGTCGAGGTAAGCGACATGTTTCATTTCGGGGCTGGCGGCCGGCAGCCGGGTCCCGACCCGACCCGCGCGGACTTCGCGTCCTTCTTCTCTTTCGAGGATCCCGACGGCAACCACTGGCTGGTGCAGGAAGCAGGTCGCAAATAGCTCCAGAGAGGGTGCGAGATGATCCCCGGAATCCGGATCCGGGATTCGCTGACCTCTACGCCTCGCTGCCCGACGCCGAGGACCTGTGGCCATGGCTGGACTGGTGCAAGGCTGCCGAGCCTCCTGTCCTGTATCTCGGCATCGGCGCGGGTCGCCTGGCCGTTCCGCTGCACCGGGCCGGAATCGAGCTCGTCGGGGTCGATGCACATCCCGCCATGCTCGCCCGCATGCGTGAGCGCATCCCTGGCATCGAGGTTCATCAGGCGCTCATAGAAGAGCTGCGTTTGAAACGTGGATTCGACCTGGTGATCGGGCCCTCCAGCATCCTTGCCCGAGATGCGAATCTCGCCGCCGCGGCACGGCATGTGCGCGCGGGCGGACGCCTCGGAATGGAGCTCATGAATCCTCACTGGATCGCCCATGGCGATCACGCGGGCTTGCGCGTGGCCGGCGGCGTGATGGAGGTGGATTACACATTGCCCGACGGCTCGGTGGTCACCCAGATCGTCGATCAGCTGGAGGGCGCGGTGACGGCCCCCGAGCAGACCGAGGAGCGGCTCGATCGGCATCGGCTGAAGCTCGAGTGGATGGGCGGCCGGCCGGACGATGAGCTGACCGAGAGCCCGACGTATTTCGTGCTGGCGCGCGCGCTTCATACCAGTTAACCCGGCAGTCTCGGGCGTTTAGACCGAGAGATGAAGGTACAGCCCGTTACTGCCGACGATTCCCGGCAGGTCGCCGAATCCGCCCGCGAGCGCGGGTGGGCCCGCCCAAGCTTCGGCCGCGAGCTGTTCCTGGGCAGGCTCGCCCTTGATCTGATCCATCCGTTTCCCCGGCAGCGGCCGGCCGACGTCGATAAGGGGGAGGCGTTTCTGAAGCGGCTCTCAGCGTTCCTCAGCTCGGCCGTCGACCCGCTGGAGATCGAGCGCGAGGCCAGGATTCCCGCCGGCGTGATCAAAGGGCTGGCCGACCTCGGTGCGTTCGGCATGAACATCCCCGAGGAGTACGGAGGCCTTGGCCTCAGCCAGGTCTACTACAACCGCGGTCTTCAGCGCGCCAACTCCGCCCACTCTTCGATCGGTGCCCTGCTCAGCGCCCATCAATCCATCGGCGTGCCGAAGCCGCTGAAGCTTTTCGGCACCGACGAGCAGAAGCATCGATTCCTACCCCGGCTGGCTCGCGGCGAGGTTTCCGCGTTCGCGCTCACCGAACCCGACGTGGGCTCGGACCCGGCGCGGCTCGAGGCCACGGCCGTGCCGACTGAAGATGGTTCGGCCTACATCCTCAACGGGACCAAGCTCTGGACCACAAACGGAACGATCGCAAAGCTGCTGATCGTGATGGCAGTCGTCCCCCAGGGCGATGGGCACGCCGGTGGAATCACCGCTTTCATCGTCGAGAGCGACATGGCAGGTTTCGAGGTCGAGCGTCGCAACTCGTTCATGGGCCTGCGCGGAATCGAGAACGGAGTTCTCGGCTTCCGCGACGTGCGCGTGCCCAAGGAGAACGTGATCGGCTCAGAGGGTCAGGGTTTGAAGATCGCGCTAGTCACCCTGAACACCGGTCGCCTCAGCTTGCCCGCCACCAACCTCACGGCCAACAAGGCGGGACTGCGGATCGCTCGCGAGTGGGCGCAGGAAAGGGTTCAGTGGGGCCGTCCGATCGGCGAGCACGAGGCCATCGCGCAGCTCATCGCGGACATGACAGGCTCGACCTTCGCGATGGAGGCGGTGGTCGAGCTCTCGGGCGCGCTTGCGGATCAGGAGCGTAACGACATCCGACTCGAAGCCGCGCTCGCGAAGCTGTGGGTGTCGGAGACCGCGTGGCGCAACGCCGATCAGCTCATGCAGATTCGCGGTGGCCGTGGCTACGAGACTGCGGAGTCGCTGCAGGCTCGGGGCGAGAGTCCGATCCCGGTCGAGCAGATCATGCGCGACCTGCGTGTGGCGAGGATCTTCGAAGGCTCGTCCGAGATCATGCGGCTCTTCATCGCGCGCGAAGCGCTCGATCCGCACCTGGAGGCTGCGGGCGGCCTCATCGATCCAAAAGCTGACCTCAAGGCAAGATCGCAAGCCGCGGCCGGCGCGGCCCGCTTCTATGCCCGATGGCTGCCTGGACTGGCCGCGGGCAAGGGCCGGGTGCCCTTCTCGTATCGAGACTTCGGGCAGCTGGCGCCGCACGTCCGCTATGCGGAGCGGACCGCGCGGAAGATGGCGCGCTCCTTGTTCATGGGTATGTCGCGGTACGGCGCGCGCCTGGAGCGCAAGCAGATGTTCCTCGGCCGCGTCGTCGACATCGGAGCAGAGCTTTACGCCCTGGCCGCGGCCTGCACGTACGCGGTGACCGTCACTGCCGAGGAAGGCCACGAGAACGCGATCGAGCTGGCTGACCTCTTTGCCCGCCAGTCGCGCCGGCGCATCGATCATCTGTTCCACGACCTCTGGCACAACGAGGACGCTCGCAACAATGCTGCCGCAAGGCGGATGCTGGAGGGCCGATACTCCTGGATGGAGGAGGGTCTTGTGGAAGCATGGCGCCAGGCGCCGGCTGACGAACCGCTTCGCAGAGCTGTCTAGAATCCTTATGTGCACGAAACCACGGTCGCCGTTGCGCCCGCGTTCGGCGAGCTGGAGCAGCACCGCTCTGAGCTGACCGCTTACTGCTACCGCATGCTCGGCACGCCTTTCGACGCCGAGGATGCCGTCCAGGACGCATTCGTGCGCGCGTGGAGAAGCCGAGATCGGTTCGAGGGTCGCGCGGCCATGCGTTCGTGGCTCTATCGCATCGCCACCAACGTCTGCCTCGACATGCTCAAGAGCCGTGAGCGCCGCGCCCGCCCGATGGATCTCGGGCCTTCGTCCGAGCCGATCGAGGCCAACCTGCACACGCGGTCCGAGACCACGTGGATCGAGCCGATCCCTGAGCTGCAGGTCGCTCCCGAGGGCGACCCCGCCGAAGTCACAGTGGCCCGCGAGTCGATCCGGCTGGCTTTCATCGCCGCGCTGCAGCGGCTGCCCGCCAAGCAGCGAGCGGTGTTGATCCTTCGCGAAGTGCTGCGCTGGGAGGCGACCGAGGTCGCCGAGCTGCTCGACACGTCGGTCGCATCGGTCAACAGCGCCCTTCAACGCGCGCGGGCAACCCTGGCCAAGAGCAACGTCAGCACCGCCGACCCCGTGCCGCAGCTGAACGACGCGGACCGCAAGCTGCTGCAGCGTTATGTCAAGGCGTTCGAGGACTACGACATGACGGCTCTGACCTCACTCATCCGCGAGGACGCTTTCCAGTCAATGCCGCCCTACGACATGTGGCTCAGTGGTCGCGACGACATCCTGGCCTGGTGGGTCGGCCCGGGCATCGGTTGCAAGGGCTCGCGCGTGATTCCGACCAGATCAGCGAACGGCATGCCCACGTTCGGTCAGTACAAGCCGAGCCCGAATGGTGGCTATGAGCCCTGGGCGCTCCAAGTGCTCGAGCTGTCAGACGGGCGGATTGGGGAGTTCACGTTCTTCCTCGACACGGCCAGGCTCTTTCCGCTGTTCGGCCTGCCACTCCGTCTCGACGAGTAGGACTTCGCTCAGGCCCGCAAAGGCGATCAGCGCAAGCAGCTCTTCGCTCGGCGCACCCAGACACAGCTCGCAGCCGCCGCGCTTGAGGCCCACCCGCAGGCGGGCGATGTGCTCGATCGTGGCCAGACTCGGGCGCTCGATCGATCCGCAGTCCAGCGCCACGCGGGCACCCGTCATCCATGTATAGACCGCCAGGCGCACCGAAACTAATCGGGAATTTGGCCCTTTCCTGACCGATTAATTTCCCTTGTCGGACAGGTCTAAATGGGCATGAAAAACACTCGCTGGCTCTCGCTGGTCATCCTCTGCACCGGGTTCCTCCTGATCGTCGTCGACATGACGATCGTCAACGTAGCGCTGCCCTCGATCCAGTCGGACCTGGGCTTCTCGCAGTCCGGCCTGGCCTGGGTCATCAACGCCTACCTGATCGCCTTCGGTGGCCTGCTGCTGCTGGCCGGCCGGCTTGGCGATCTCTTCGGGCGCAAGCGGGTGTACCTCATCGGATTGGTGATCTTCACCGGGGCTTCGGTCCTGTGCGGGCTGTCCTTCAATCAGCCGATGCTCATCGCGGCTCGTTTCGTGCAGGGAATCGGCGGTGCAGTGAGCTCGGCCGTGATCCTGGCCATGATCGTCACCCTGTTTCCTCGGCCCGATGAGCAGGCCAAGGCTTTTGGCGTGTTCAGCTTCGTCGCCTCCGCCGGCGCTGCAATAGGCCTTCTCGCCGGCGGCCTGATCACACAGGCTGTGAGCTGGCACTGGATCTTCTTCGTCAACCTGCCGATCGGGGTCGCCACCGCCGTGGTGTCGGCTGGACTGCTCTCATCCGACCGTGGAATCGGGATCGGCGAGGGCGCCGACGTGCTGGGTGCGCTGCTGGTCACCGCGGCGCTGATGCTTGGCGTGTACACCATCGTCGAGTCCTCGGACTATGGCCTTGCCTCGCTGCACACCGTGGTCTTCGGGGGCGTGGCCCTCGCACTGTTGGGCGCATTTGTTGCCCGCCAGGCTCTGGGCCGCAACCCGATCCTGCCCTTGAGAGTGTTCGCGTCGACGAGACTCTCCGCGGCCAACGTGGTCCAGGCGCTGATGTCCTCAGCCTTCCTGGGCTTCTTCTTCATGGCCTCGCTGGACCTGGAGCGGGTGCTGGGTTACGGCCCGCTCGCGATCGGGCTGGCCTTCCTGCCGGTCGCTGTCGTGATGGGCCTGTTCTCGCTGCGCTTCTCGGCGCTCCTCATCAACCGGTTCGGGCCACTGGCAGTGCTGTTGTCCGGACAGGGAGTGATCGTGGTCGCCCTGGTGTGGCTAGGCTTCGGACCGGCCGACGCGACCTACGCGGCCAACCTCCTGGGTCCCCTGGCCATGCTCGGCCTGGGCGGCGGCCTTTCATTCCCGGCGCTGACCATGATCGCGATGGCCGAGGTCCAGCCTCGGGACGCGGGACTCGCGTCCGGCCTTCTGAACACCACTGGACAGGTCGGCGGCGCGTTGGGCCTGGCGGTGCTGGCGACCCTGGCGGGCGGGCGTACATTGGATCTGGTCCGCGATGGTGTAGACGGGGCGGCGGCGCTGGCGGGCGGATATCACCTGGCGTGGCTCGTGGGTGCGGCCACGATCGTGATCACGCTCGTGCTGGCGATATCAGCGCTGCGGCGCCACAGCACAGCCTCGATGGGGCAGCTCGTCATGGCTGACAGCGAGTGCGCTGCGTAAAAAGGAGGATGCAATGAAGACGATGAACGACGTTCAGACCCAGGTTCAAAAGAAGATCGACGAGCTGGTCGACTCCGGTGCCGAGCGAGGCTTGCAGGTAGCCGCCTACAAGGGGGGCGACCTGGTCGTCGACGCGGTCGCCGGCGTGGCCGACCCCGCGACCGGTCGGAAGGTCGACTCGGGCACTCCTTTCTACTGCTACTCGGTGGTCAAGGGCGCTGCCTCGACGATCACCCACATCCTGGTTGAGCGGGGCCTCTTCGGTTACGACACTCCGGTCGTCGAGGTGTGGCCGGAGTTCGGCGCCCACGGCAAGGAGAAGGTGACCGTCCGCCACGTCCTGAGCCACACCGCCGGCGTCCCTGGTATCCCGCTCACCACCACTATCGAAGACCTGTGCGACTGGGACAAGATGTGCGCCGCGATCGCCGACCAGGAGCTGTGGTGGGAGCCGGGTACGAAGATCGGCTACCACGCGTACACGTTCGGGTACATCGTTGGGGAGATCGTTCGGCGCACCACTGGCAAGCCAATCTCGAAGGTGTTGGTTGAGGAGGTGTCCGGTCCGCTTGGTGTCGACAAGGAGCTCTACTTCGGCATGCCGCGCTCCGAGCAGAAGCGGCTGGGGGTGCTGGAGGACGCGCCGATGCCGCCGGAGATGATGGCGCAGATGGCGAACATGCCGAAAGACCTGCCGATGTTCAAGGCCGCGCCCATGTCGTTGATGCCGAACGCCGCGTTCGGCAACCGCGAGGACACATTGGCGGCCGACATCCCGGCCGGGGGCAAGACCTCTGCGCGGGCGATCGCCAAGATGTACGCGTCGCTGCTCGGCGAGGTCGACGGCAAGAGGCTCCTTTCGCCGTCGCGGCTCCGGGAGGCCACCACTGTCCAGTTCAGCGGACCCGACCAGGTGTTCGGCCAGCCCACCACCTGGACCTTGGGCTACGCGGTCGGCGGCATCGGCGCGGTGGCCGACACTGTCTTCGGTGTCGGCGGGGTAGGAGGCAGCTTCGCCTGCGGCGACACGGCCTCGGGGATCTCGTTTGCCCTGACCAAGAACCGGCTGACGCAGGATTTCAACGCCTCGACGACCATCCTCAAGCTCGTCATGGACTCGATCGGCCGCTGAAGCGCCATTTGAGCGCAAATGGTCGCCGGCTTTGCCGCGGATGCAGCCCTTTGAGCCCGAATGGTCGTTCGGGCCGCCTTCGCGGGCCTCTGTCGAAAACCGTTGCCGGGGCGACCGGCCAGGCGCAGACTGACCCACGGAATTGCAGATCTCACCCGACGGCAGGTACTGGTGGGACGGTAACGACTGGCAGCCGCTGACTCGTACGGTGCCGCCCGGCAGCTCGCCAGCCGGCACATCGCAGCGGCAGTCCGAGCCTCCTCCGCCGTCACCCGGTCTTCGAGGTTTCCTGATCGTGGTGCTGCTGATCAGCGATCTGTTCACGGGGTTCCTCGCGCTCTTCGGCCTGCTCGCGCTGGCGGATGTCAAAGGAATGCTTGGCAACCCACCGCAGAACCTGGACTCCGGCACCATGGTCCTCATCGCGGTATTCGAGCTTCTGTTCGTGGTCACGTTCGCCGCCACCGCCGGCGTCTTCTCGCGTGCTCCATGGGCACGAGCTGTGACCTATACCGCCGGGGTCGCCTTATCGCTCACGTGTCTTGGTCTGGTGCTCGCCATCCCAATCTTCATCGCCGCGGCTCGCGCGCAGCTTGGGCCGGCGCCTTCTCCGTACACACTGCCGGCCTGAGACGCCTTAGCGGTTGGTCTCCCGGCGCACGAAGAGCGCCGTGCCTATGACCATGAAGACCATGAACATCAGGGCAAGGACCGCCACGTTGGTCGTCGGGCTCGCGAGGACGACCCGGCTGTATTCCGGCGAACCGTTGAACACGACGCCGCGCGTCAGGTCGATCACATAACGCATCGGCGAAATCAGGGAGAGGGCCTCGAGGTACCAGGGAAGGATGTTTATGGGACTGATAAGTCCCGCCAGAAAGTACTGGGGCAGGAACACGAAGTTGAAGATCTGGTTCGAGGCACGCGAGTCACTCATCGTGTTCAGAAGCAGCAGGCCGAAAGCACCACCCATGAAGCAGGAGAGGATGGCCACGGGCACCAACAGCGCGATGTGCGCCGGCGTCAGTGGTACGCGAAGGATCACGGCGAAGAGAATCATCGGCAGCACCTGCATGATGGCCACCGACGCCTCGCCGAGGATCTTGCCGAACACGATCGAGTAACGCGACACCGGCGAAACGAACAGCTCCTGCGCGAAGTCGTTCTGCCGGTCGTCCATGAGAGACGTGAGGCCCTGGGCGGTGGACTGGAAGAGCGTCATCCCGAGAAAACCGGTGAACGTGAAGGCGATGAAGTTGAACCCGGTGGAGCGCCCGAGATTGAGCTGGAGCGTGCCACCGAGCAAGAAGATCATCACGAACGGGAACACCACGGCGGCGACGAGGCGGCCGGGGTCGCGGAGAAACTTGAGCATGTCGCGGGCGGCGATCGCGATGATCGCGTTCGTCTCACTCATCGCCCGCCGCCAGGATCCGCAGATATGCCTCCTCGAGAGATGGCGATTCGGTCCGCAGCACAGTCAGCGGTTCTTCAATGGAGCGCACGATCTCATGCGCTGTCCGGCCGTTTAGCTCGATCACGAGAGCGCCGTCATCGCGAAACGGAACGTTGAGCTCACGCAACCGCCGTCGCAGTCCGTCTCGATCCACCGCGTCCAGGATCAGCCGCTCGTGGACGAGCTGAGCCTTGACATCACGGGGCGTGCCTTTGGCGACGACTCGACCGTGGTCCAGGATGCACACCTGATCGGCTTCTTCAGCCTCGTTCAGCTGATGGGTGGTCAGACAGATGGTGATGTCGTGACGCCGGCGCAGGTCGCGGATGTACTGCCACAGGCTTCGGCGACTTGCCGTATCGAGGCCGCTCGTGGGCTCATCGAGGAAGAGGACACGTGGATGGTGCATGAGGCCTCGAATGATCTCGAGCTTGCGGCGCATCCCGCCGGACAGCCGCTTGACCGGCTTGAACAATTCGGGGCCGAGCCCAAGCACGTCCGCCAGCTCCTTGAGCTGATGACGGTAGGCCGACGGCATCATCCGGTACAGCGGTCGGTATGGGTAGAGGTGGTAGAGGATCGCGTGAAAGCGAACGTTCTCCTCCCCCGTGAGGTTCATGTCGAGCGAAGGATTCTGGAAGATGATTCCAACCTGCCCTCGAACCGCGCTTGCATCGTCCACCACGTCGCGGCCGCAGATGCTCACGGTCCCTGATGTAGGTGCGAGGGTGGTGGTGAGGATCGAGATCGTGGTGCTCTTACCGGCCCCGTTCGGGCCGAGCAGGGCGAAGAACTGTCCGGCCTCAACGTCGAAACTGACCCCATCGACGGCGTTCACGGTTCCCTTTCGGTAGCGTTTGACGAGATCCCGGACCTCGATCACATGCGCGGAAGCATCAGCCCGCGTGGTGTCGACGAGTGGTGCCTGATCTGTCATGGAGGGCCCATTCTGCAATGTCCAATTACCCTGTGGAGATGCGGGTGGCGGTGATCTCGGACATCCACGGCAACCTGCCCGCTCTGGACGCCGTCCTGTCGGAGGTCGAAAGAGAGCATGTCGACATGATCATCAGCTGCGGCGATGTCGCCTCAGGCCCGATGCCAGCTGAAACGATCGAGCGGCTGAGGACCCTCGACAATGCGCATTTCGTCCACGGCAACGCTGATCGCGGCCTGATCGCCGCCTTCGATGGCACGGAGAAGCCGCGCCTGCCTGGGCCCGCTGCCGACTGGTGCGCCACGCAGATCTCCAGGGAGCAGCGTGACTTCCTGGCCTCGTTCGTCGACACCGTGCGCCTGGAGCTCGGTGGTGTCGGGCGTGTCCTCTTCTGTCACGGCTCGCCGCGCAACGACCTCGACATTCTCACCGCCCTGACTCCGGAGGACCGCGTGCGCGAGCTCATCGCGGGAGCGGACGCCGACCTGATCGTGAGCGGGCACACTCACATGCAGTTCGAACGCTCGGTTGATGGCGTGCGGCTCATCAACCCCGGCAGCGTTGGCATGCCGTACGAGGAGCCAGGTGCCTTCTGGGGGCTCCTGGACTCCGAGGTCAGGTTCCGCCGCACCGACTACGACCGCGAGGCCGCCGCCGCTCGCATCCGCCAGACGGCATGGACGGAAGCGGGGGAGTTCGCGCGGGCCAACGTGCTTTCCGTGCCGAGCGAGGAAGACGTGATGGAGTTCTTCCGCAAGGCGGGCGGCCCATGAGCGGCGGCACCTTCGACGGCTGGAAAGGAGATTTCCGCGGCTTCTTCCTGGGCCTCAAAGCCAACAACTCCAAGGCGTACTTCGACGCGCACCGGAAGCAGTACGAGGTGGAGATCAAGGCACCGATGGCCGCTTTGCTGGCCGAGCTCGAGCCGGACTACGGCCCCGCCCGCCTGGCCAGGCCCAACCGTGACATCCGCTTCGCCACCGACAAGTCGCCGTACAAGACGAACATCTACGCAGACGCGCGCGGAGGTGGCTACGTCGCGCTGGACGCCGAAGGGCTGGTGGCGGCGGGTGGACGCTACATGCTGGATGCGCCGCAATTGGCGCGGTATCGCTAGGCCGTGGCGGCGGCTCGCACCGGGAACAAGCTGGCCGGCATCGTCGAAGCCTTGCGGGCCACCGATTACGAGCTCGACCAACCCGAGCTGAAGAGAATTCCGGCTCCGTACCCGCAAGACCATCCCCGCGGGCAGCTGCTGCGCCACAAGCGGTTGATCTACTGGAGGCGGTGGCCGGTCGGACGCTGGATCGCGAGCCGCGAAGCGCTGGAGCGGGTCAGGACGACGTGGAGGGACGGGATGGACCTGAAACGCTGGTTCGACCAGAACGTCGGCGAAAGCGCCTACTCGAAGCGAATCTCCGAGTAAGACGTATCCGCGGGCGGGCCAGGCGCGAAGTGCAGCACCGGCTCCGCCGACAGCTCCATCACCAGCGAGCCCAGCGTCATCCAG
>VBFO01000167.1 GCA_005881025.1 Chloroflexota bacterium
TTCCACGACCGCCACGCCATGGTCGTCCTCGCGACCGCCGGTGAGCGCGCGTTCGTGCCCTCACGGCTGGAGGATCCGGATCTCGTCGCCGGCGCCACGTATTCGATCGACACGGTGCGCCGGCTCCGGCGCGCCCTCGGCCCGAGCGACCGGCTGTTCTTCCTGATCGGCGCCGACGCGTTCCTCGACATCGCGACGTGGCGCGGCGCGGACGTCCTCACGCGAGAGGTGGAATTCGTCGTGGCGAGCCGTCCCGGATTCTCGCTGGCCGCGCTGCCCGAGCGCGTGCGTGACCGTGCGATGCTGCATCTGCTGCCCGGCGTGAGCGAGCGCATTTCCGCCACGGAGGTTCGCCGTGCCGCACGCAGCGGTCAGCGGCTCGAGGATCTCGTCGACCCGGCGGTCGCGGCCTACATCTACGGTGCTGGCCTCTACCGAGCTGAGTCCTGCGCGCAGCATCCGTGCGCGCGCCCTTGACAACATCCAAAGGCGATGCGCACAATCCCGTCACTTTTTCCATCCCGCCGCATGTGCACAGGCCAACACGCGGCGCCGTCCGAGACGCCCGAGACCGAGCGAGAGGGTCCCCATGAGGACTATCGACCGGCGGACATTTCTCAGGAACGCGGGAGTCCTCGGCACCTGGCTGGCGGCGAGCAACGTTCTCTCCCGTGCTGCGCATGCGGACAAGCCGATCACCTTCTCGGGCTGGGTGTTCAAGCCCGACACCGTCAGGGACTATGTCAACTTCTACAACCGGAAGTTCGGGGGCCAGGTAAAGTACGAGCCGCTCCCTTGGGTGCAGTATCACCCGACGATGGAGACGCGCGCACTGGCAGGCGACGTCGTGGACGTCATGTATTGCGTCCACAATAACCGACAACGTTGGTATGAGAATGGCTTGATCCGTCCGATGGACGACCTCCCCGGGGTCGACGAGCTCAAGAAGAAGATGACGCCCGCGAACCTCGACAGCCTCAAGAGCAAGGACGGCTCGAAACTCCTCGGAGTGCCGTACTTCACCAGCCTCTTTACTCTGATCTACAACGAGCCGATGCTGCAGCAGGCCGGTATCAGCGTGCCCGCCAGGAGCTGGGACGAGCTGGTCGAGCACTGCACGAAGCACACCTGCCGAACTGGAGCCACGGCCCTTCGGAGACGATGCCGCAGTTCATGAGCGACTGCTTCTCCGAGGGCGCCCAGGTCTTCGATGCTCAGAATCGCGTGATCGTCGATCAGGAGCCCGGGGCGGCTCGGACCATGGAGCGCTGGCAGAAGATGTACAGGACGGGGCTGGTGAACCCCGAGGTTCTCACCAAGACCTCGTCCACCGACGTCCACCGGCTGTTCTGGGCCGGGCGGTATGCCTACCACACCAATCACTCCTACTACCTCAAGACCATCGCCGGAGAGCCCCAGAACTCCAAGCTTGCCCCCAAGAAGGCCAGGATGGCGATGTACCCGGGCACCGGTGCCACCTATATGTGGACCGACTCCTACGTCCTGAACGCCAGGACCAAGGCGCTCGAAGATGCATGGAAGCTGACGCGGTTCCTCGGCGGAAACCTCAACGGTGACTGGTACGTCCAGCGGCAGTGGTGCTTGATCGCCGGTCTCGACAACCCTTACCCGGAGATGTACGAGCACCCGGAAATCGTCCAATCGTACGACCGCTGGGTCGACCTCAAGCTTCTCCGTCTGCAGTCCACGAAGGGGAAGGTCATCGGGGCCTACAAGGAGCCGTGGTACGCCGAGTACGACACAAA
Source organism: Chloroflexota bacterium (assembly GCA_005881025.1). Taxonomy (GTDB): domain Bacteria; phylum Chloroflexota; class Dormibacteria; order Dormibacterales; family Dormibacteraceae; genus CF-54. Next base: position 1,767 of record VBFO01000167.1, read on the forward strand.
GGCGCTCGCGATCGTTCACGACATCATCCGGGGCGGCGTGACCGTGCCGAAGGGCCTCAAGCAGCTCGCCAGCCTGCAGAAGTCGCTGGCGTAGCCGCCACCCATGACCCTCGGGGTCCGCCTCTCCGAGGGGCGGTTCGCCTTGCTCCTCGTCCTGCCGGCGTTACTCGCGATCTTCGCCGTCGTCATGCTCCCGCTCCTCTACTCGCTCTGGCTCTCCTTCACCGACGTCAACGTGCTCCGGACCAGCGGCCCGGCGCTCGAGCTCTTCGGTGTCCGGGTGCCGCTGTTCCGGTGGGTGGGGCTTCAGAACTACGTCGGCATCTTCGACGATCCCCTGTACTGGAGCTCGCTCTGGCGCACGCTCTACTTCGTCGGGGCCTTCGTGCTCGAGGCCACACTGGTCGGACTCGGCATGGCGCTCATCCTGAACGAGCGCTTCGCCGGGCGTCCGCTGCTGCGCAGCCTGCTGTTGATCCCGTGGTCGCTGTCCCGCGTGGTGGTGGGGCTGCTCTGGATCGGCATTCTCGACTTCGAGTTCGGGGCGTTCAACGGGCTGCTCTACAACCTGCACCTCGTCGACGGCTCCATCGCGTTCTTCAAGGACGGATTCAGCGCGCTCAACGTCCTCGTGTCGGTCTACGCCTGGAACCAGGCTCCGTTCGCGGCCCTCCTGTTCCTGGCCGGCATGCAGTCCATCTCAGTGGACGTCTACAGCGCGGCCGAGGTGGACGGGGCGGGATACTGGCAGCGCTTCGGCTATCTGACCCTCCCCGCCCTCCGGCCGATCCTCTTCTTGGTCACGGTGCTGGCGACCGTGAACGCCTTCCTCATGCTGGACCTGATCTATGTCCTGACCATGGGCGGACCCGCTCACGACACGACGACCGTGGCGTGGCTCGGCTTCCAGACCGCCTTCACATTCTTCAAGTTCGGTCCGGGCACCGCGATCCTGTACACGTTGACCGCGCTCTGTCTGCTCCTGACGCTCGTCTATTACCGGTTGATCCTGGCCCGCTTCGAGCCGGCCGCGTGATGGCGACGATAGCGCCGACGGCCGCGGCCAACCGAGACTACCGGGGCGGCCGCTACAAGACGCGCTCCGTCGGCAGCGGGCTCGTCTTATACGGGCTGATCCTGGCGCTGGCCCTCTGGCTGATCGGCCCCTTCGTGTGGCTGTTGGTCACCAGCATCTCCTACCAGCGGAATCTGATGGCCAGGCCGCTCTCCTTCGTTCCGCCCGAGGTCACCCTCGACAATTACCGGATGGTCCTCGGGCTGGTCCGATTCCATGCCGAGGGCCAAGCCGCCAGGATTCTGCCGTCCATGCTGAACAGCCTGATCGTCGCGTCGGCGGTCACGGCGCTGAACCTGATCATCGGCACCACGGCGGGTTACGCCTACGCGCGCTACCGGTTCCCGCTGAAGACGCTGTCGCTCTTCGCGCTGCTCTTCGCGCGGATGCTGCCGACGGTGGTCCTCGTCCCGGCCTTCTTCCTGATGCTCCGGGCGCTCGGGCTCCAGAACACGCTCACCGGACTCGTCGTCATCTACTGCGCCTTCACGCTGCCGTTCACCGTGTGGATCATGAAGGCCTACTTCGAGACCATACCGGACGAGTTGGACAAGAGCGCCCTGGTCGACGGCTGTAACCGCCTCCAGGCGTACTACCGGGTGGTGCTGCCGGTCTCCGGGCCGGGACTGGTCGCGGCTGGCGCCTTCGCCTTCATGCTCTGCTGGAACGAGTTCATCATCGCCCAGGTGCTGAACACGAAGCCGGATACGACGACGCTCCCGCCGGTGATCGTCGCGATGAACGGACAGACGAACATCGACTACTCGGTGATCGCGGCCTCGGGCTTTGTCGGCGCGCTCCCTGCGGTCCTGCTGGTGCTGATCTTCCAGAAGCAGATGGTGCAGGGTCTCACCGCCGGCTCCGTCAAGGGCTGATGCGCTCCACAATTCTGCTGACGGGCGCCACCGGGTTCGTGATGGCCAACGCGGTCCGCCACCTGGCCGAGCTTGGTCACCACGTCGTCGGGGCCGATCTCACGCCACCGGACCCTGCCCTCCGCCGGTTTGTCGAGAGCCTGCCAGGTCGCGTGAGCGTTCGCCGCCCTGGTCCATGACGTCCGGCCTGCTCGGGCCGTGCACGGCGCCGCGATCACGTCGATCCCGCCCGAGGTCGAGCGTGCGCGGTTCGTCGAGACGGCCGACGTCAACGTCATGGGAACCCTGAACGTGCTGGCGGCGCTTGCCCAGGTCCGGACCGGTCGTGTCGTCGCCATCTCCAGTAGCAGCGTGTACGGTCCTCGCGAGAACCTCACGCCGCTTCGCGAGGATGACGCCAAGGATCCGCACGCGGGGTACCCGATGACGAAGTGGGCCGGCGACATGCTCGCCCGCCGCTTTGCGAGCGTCTACGGCCTCGATCTCGCCGTTGCCCGGCTGGCGGGACCGTTCGGCCCCTTCGAGCGCGACACGGGCTCCCGGCCGCTTCTCTCGCCGATGGCGGAGTGGGCGACGGCCGCTGTGAATGGCGAAGCGGTCGTCGTGAGCGGGGATCCGACCGTTCCACGGGATGCCGTCTACGTCGGTGACGTCGCCGGTGGCATCGCCGCGATCCTGCTCGCCGACCGCTTAGGTTACGACGCCTACAACGTCGGCTGGGGGCGTGGGACATCGGCGGAGCAGGCAGTGGCGGCTCTCGGCCGGATCTTTCCGAAGCTCGTGGTCGAGTGGTGCCCGGAGCGGCGGTCGCCCTGGTCCAGCGCCGGCGCGGCCGCCGGGCCGCTCCGGTGCGATCGGCTGCGACAGGATCTGGGTTGGCAGCCGCGCTACGACCTGGACTCGGGTCTCGCCGAGTACATCGAGTGGCTGCGGCGGTACGCCTGAGTCATGCCTCACCCTTGCTGTCCGTTGGCAGGCTGAACTGAAAGGTCGCGCCCGGCCCGGCGTTCGGAGAGGCCCACAACCGCCCCCCGTGAGCTTCGATGATCGAACGGCTGATCGACAGCCCCATGCCCATGCCGCTCGGCTTGGTGGTGAAGAAGGCGTCGAACATGCGGTGCATTTTGTCGGGGTCGATCCCGGTACCGGAGTCCTGCACCACCACAAGCACCTGGCCAGCGTCGCGCTGCGATCGAATCAGCAGCTCGCGCCGCCGATCACCGACGGCCGCCATGGCCTCCATGCCATTCATCACGAGGTTGATGAGCACCTGCTGCAGCTGCACCCGGTCACCGAGGACCGGCAGCAACTCCGGCGCCAGGTCCAGCCGCAACGATACCTCACGGCCCCGAAGCTCGGTGCCGATGAGGGCAACGATATCCTCGATGACGTCGTTGACCTGCAGCCGTACTTTCTGCGGATCGGTCTTCGTCGCAAGCTGGCGGGTCCGTTGGATCACGTCCGCCGCGCGGTGACCGTCCTGCACGATCGCCGTGAGCGCTTCCCGGACGCCGTCGAGGTCGGGATGCGGCTTCGTCAACCAGTTGAGTGACGCGTTCGCATCGGCCACGATGGCCGCCAGCGGCTGGTTCAGCTCGTGGGCGATCGACGCGGCCATCTCCCCGAGGGTCGTCACGCGAGCGACGTGGGCGAGCTCCGCCTGGGCTTCCTGCAGCGCCTGCTCCGCGCGCTTTCGATCGGTGATGTCCTGGACCATGCCGATACTGAACATCGGTTGTCCGCGATCGTCGCGTACGATGTACACGGTGAGGTCGCCCCAGAGGAGGGCGCCGTCTTTCCGGCGGTAGCGCTTTTCGATGTGGTAGTGGTCGCGCTTGCCACTCAGGAGATCCGTGAAGAGGCTCCAGTCCGCCGGCGCATCCTCAGGGTCTGTGAACGCCGTGAAGGGCATACCTCGGAGCTCGTGTGCGCTGTAACCCAGCATCTGCTCGAGTTTCCGATTACTTTCGAAGGGCCGGCCGGCAGAGTCGCACAGTGCAATACCGACCGCCGCCTCTTCGAAGAGCGCGCGAAATTGCCGCTCGCTTCTGCTGAGCGCTTCCTCGGCGCGCTTCCGCTCGGTGATGTCGTCCACGATCGACATGAACAAACGGTCATTGCTCTGCGTGCCCGGGATCAGAGACACATGGATGCTCACCCACATCAGGGTGCCGTCCTTGCGCCGGTTGCGCTTTATCAGGTCGAAGGATTGCCGTTTGCCCTCCAACAGCTCGTTGGCAAGCCGCCGGTTGGCTTCACGATCCTCCTCGTACGTAATGTCCATGAACGTCAGCGGGCGGAGTTCCTCCGCCGAGTAACCCAGCATTCGCTGATAGGCAGCATTGGCGGCCAGGAAGCGGCCACTGCGATCGCCCGACTGCAGCACGATGCCGACGGCCGAGTTCTCGAAGACGGCCCGGAACCGCTCTTCGCTCTTTCGCAGCTGCTCCTCATCGCGTCGCCGTATCTTTTCGTTCGGTCGATCGAGCTCGGACGCTTCGAACACGTCCCACTGTCCGTGTCGCCGTGCCAACGAGAAGTGGTGCGTGCGTGCGACATCCAGGATTTCCGCGACTCCGGGCGCTTCGACAGGGTAGGCACACAGCCGGGTCATTGGTTGATCCGTGAGTGACTCGCTGAGCGCCTTCTCGTAGTCACAGAAGGCCTTCCACTGCGTTGCGGGCAACCAGGAGATCTGCGCCCCGACTCGCAGTCCTTCATAGCCTCGACCCAGAGCAGCGACGCTCGGGATCGAAGGTGGTGTCCTCGAGATACCACTCCCGCGCCGGAAGAATTTCGATGTCACCCGAGGACGTTACGCTGTGACCCAGCGCCCTTGTCGCGTCTGCTTCCGTCAGCGGGTGGGCAATCACCCAGATGCAGAATTCTCTGCTCTCCAGTCCTGCCCGAAAATACGGAACCAGCGTATCGAGCAGATCGTCTGTGGTCTCATAGAAGTAACAAAAGTGCGTTCCCCAGGGGCGCTCCCCCACCACGTCTATCCCGGTCATCCTCAAAGCAGTTGCCACCGT
>VBFO01000166.1 GCA_005881025.1 Chloroflexota bacterium
CGCAATGAGTCTGTCAACGGCGTCGGTAATCCATCACCGCCCACCATTGCCCGGTGATTCCGCGTCTTTGAGCCCAAACGCACCGATAGGCGCGCTCCCATACGCGTTTTTGGCGGGCGAGACGCGGAATCCAGCTGTGCAGCGAGGGAGAGTCCGTCAGTGCAACCCAAGCCCTCAGCGGGGCGTCGATACAATTACCCGCCGTGCCGAGGTAGCTCAGCTTGGTAGAGCACTTGACTGAAAATCAAGGTGTCGCCAGTTCAAATCTGGCCCTCGGCACCAGCTACAGTGTGTAAGTTCGGCTGCTAGGCGACAAAACGCCTTCGGCTGCTGCGCGACAGACCTTCGGCAGGTTTGCTACAGCTACTTCGGTACCTACGCGACACTCCCCGGCCATGAGGGAGATGAGCGTGACTGAGCAAAGGTACAAAGCGGTTCTGGCGGTAATTGCCGACGGCCGGACGGTGGGCGAGGTCGCGGGCGAAACGGGCGTCTGTCGGCAGACGATGCACCGCTGGCTGGCTCGCTATGAGGGCGATGGCCTCGAGGGCCTCGGTAATCGGTCGTCTCGGCCGATGCATTGCCCGCATCAAATGCCTCCGGAAGTAGAGGCGATGGTGCTCGAAATGCGTCGATCCCATGCCTACTGGGGAGCGCGACGAATCGCTTTCGAGCTCACTCGCAAGCATGTCGAGCCAGCTCCCTCAGAGTCGGCGGTCTATCGCTGCTTGGTGCGCGCCGCGGTCATCGACCCTATGAGTCGCCGCCGCCGGCGCGAGACCTGGAAGCGCTGGGAGCGAGCCGCACCTATGGAGCTTTGGCAGCTGGACCTGGTGCACGGGTTCGCGCTCGCTGACGGCACGGCCGCCAAGGCGCTGACCGGCCTCGACGACCACTCCAGGTTCTGCGTGTCGGCTCGGCTCATGCTCAGGGAGCGGACACAGTCAGTGTGCGACGGCTTCAGCTCGGCGCTGCGCGAGTACGGCGTGCCGGCCCAGGTCCTGACCGACAACGGCAAGGTCTTCACCGGACGCTTCGCCCAGCCCCCAGTCGAAGTCCTGTTCGACCGCATCTGCCGGGAGAATGGTGTCGACCACATCCTCACCCAACCGCGCTCGCCGACCACTACCGGCAAGATCGAACGCTTTCACCGCAGCCTCCGAGTCGAGTTCAACACGCGGCAGGTGTTCCGAAATCTGAAGACAGCACAGCAGGCGCTGGATGAGTGGGTGAGCTACTACAACACTCAGCGGCCGCACCAGGCGCTCGAGGACGCGACTCCTGAGAGCCGGTTTCGCGGTGGTCAGGACAGCCCGCGCGAGCTTGCGCCAACGACCGAGCGCAATGGAGAGAACTGGGTCTCGCGCCGAGTGGCACCCAACGGCATCGTGTGCGTCGACTCGCAGCACATCAGCGTCGGCAAGAACTTCGGCGGCAGCACCTGCGACGTCCTGGTCACCGCAGGGCTGTTTCAATTCTGGGTCGGCAATGAGCTGCTCAGGACGGTGGCTCGGACCACGCCAGGAGGTGAGATCCGCAAGAAGCATGCCGAGCGGAAAGCCCCACGATTATCAATTCAGAACGGGAAGTGACGCAGACGTACCGAAGTAGCTACGTTGCAGACCTACCGAAGGTCTATATCGGCATCAGCTACAGCGCTGAGAAGCGCACCACGTCGGTGACCAGCGAGGCGGCGAACAGGCCGAGCGCGAGCCATCCTGCCCAGAAGCTTCTCCACGCCAGCGAATCGCTACGCAGCAAGCCCCAGTTGTTGATCGACACCGACATCGCCACATAGAGATAGGTGATCTCCGACCACATGACGATGAAATGGAATCGCCCCACCGCACTCCAGTGATAGGGGCTTGGCATCGACCAGTTGATGACGCCGAGTCCGGCCTGTGCAAGAAACGCCGCCAATGTGGTCGCAAGCGCGAGCGTCACGTACAGGGGCAGCCGCTGCCAGCGCACGTTCGGCCACAGCTGGCGCATCACGATATAGGCGCCAAGGTTCACGGCAGGTACGAGCAGGCCGTCGCCGACGATCCCGGACACGTACGAGAAGACAGTCGGCTGGGAGCCGTGATAGGCAAGAAAGAAGGCCCACTGATAACCGAATAGAAGGGCCCAGCTGATGAGCGCTGGGACGACGATGGGCAGCCCGACCCGCTCGCGGGCCAGGCGAATTGCATCGACCATCTGAGGCGGATGCTATCCGAAGGGCTGCGGGCTTGGCCGATCAGGCATCCGCAATACTTAGCCGTCGTGGCCCGACGACCGTTTCGCTTCGCCGTCCAGGAACAACAGGCCAGCAGCGCGACGCAGTGGCGTGAACGTGCCCGCCAGCTGGAGTCGATGGGCTATTCAGCTCTCTATCTCCCGGACCACTTTTCAGATCTCCCAGGTCCGATTGCGGCCTTGATGGCCGCCGCCGATGCCACCACGAAGCTGAGGGTGGGATCGCTGGTTTTCGACAACGACTATCGCCATCCGGTGGTGCTGGCCAAAGAAGCCGCGACCCTCGATCTGCTGTCGGATGGCCGGCTGGATCTGGGGCTTGGCGCCGGCTGGATGACCTCGGACTACGAGAAGGCCGGCATTCCTCTGGACAGCGCCGGCACTCGCATCGAGCGCATGGAAGAAGGACTGCAGATCATCAAGGGGCTGATGGCGGGTGGCAGCTTCTCGTTCACCGGCAAGCACTATCAGATCAAGGACATGGAGGGGACGCCGCTTCCCGTGCAGCGCCCGCATCCACCGATCCTGCTGGGGGGCGGTGGACGCCGGATGCTGACTCTGGCCGCGCGAGAGGCAAACATCGTCAACGTGAACTACAACCTTTCCGCCGGCCGGCCGGGAAAGGAGGTGGCCCAGACAGGCGTGGCCGCTGCAACGGAGGAAAAGATGCGGTGGATTCGGGAGGCTGCCGGCGATCGGTTCGAGCAGCTGGAGCTGGGAGCCTACGTCTACTTTGCCAACATCACCGAGGACCGCGAGTCGTTGGCGGAGGCGTTCAGCCACACGCTGGGTCTCAGCACTGCAGAGCTGCTGGAGATGCCTCATCTCCTGGTGGGAACCATCGACCAGATCGTCGCCGACCTCCAGGCCAGGCGCGAGCGGTATGGCATGTCCTATGTGATCGTGCCCGGGGATGCCGCGGACTCATTCGCTCCCATCGCTGAACGGCTGAGCGGCACCTAGCAGGCCTCGAAAGCGCTCCTGTACATTGGCTCCATGGCCACCACCAAGCATGTGGAGCTGAAGGGTCCGGCCAGTGAGCGCGCAGCCGGCGTTCTGACGCCACCGGCGCTCGAATTTCTCGCCGGCTTGCAGAGGGAGTTTGGCGGCCGCAGGCTCGAGCTTCTCCGCGTGCGCGACGAGCGCCAGGCCCGTTACGAAGCGGGGGAGTCCCCAGATTTCTTGACGGAGACAAAGCCCGTGCGCGAGGCGGACTGGAAGGTCGCCTCGATTCCGAACGATCTTCGCGATCGCCGCGTCGAGATCACCGGACCAACCGACGCCAAGATGCTGATCAACGCCTTGAACTCGGGCGCTCGGGTTTTCATGGCCGACTTCGAAGATGCCAATTCGCCGACCTGGTCCAACTTGGTCGAAGGCCAGGCGAACCTGACCGACGCGATCGAACGGCGCCTGCGGTTCACGAGCCCGGACGGCAAGGAGTACCGGCTCAACGACAAGGTGGCCACGCTTCTGGTCCGGCCGCGTGGCTGGCATCTGGACGAACGCCACGTCGAAGTCGATGGGAAACCGATGTCAGGCAGCCTGTTCGACTTCGGCCTCTATTTCTTTCACAACGCTGAGCGCCTCTTGAAAAAGGGCAGCGGGCCCTACTTCTATCTGCCCAAGCTTGAGAGCCACCTGGAGGCGCGGCTGTGGAACGACGTCTTCAACCACGCGCAGGACGCGCTGAAGATTCCTCGCGGAACGATCCGCGCGACCGTCTTGATCGAGACGATCCTCGCCGCGTTTGAGATGGAAGAGATCCTGTACGAGCTGCGCACACACTCAAGCGGTTTGAACGCCGGCCGGTGGGACTACATCTTCAGCATCATCAAGAAGTTCCGGAACAGGCCTGAGTTCGTACTGCCTGATCGCGCACAGGTGACGATGACGGTGCCCTTCATGCGGGCCTACACCGAGCTGCTGGTGAAGACGTGTCACAAGCGGGGGGCGCATGCAATGGGTGGCATGGCCGCGTTCATCCCGTCGCGTCGCGATCCGGAGGTGAACCGGGTAGCACTGGCCAAGGTCAAAGAGGACAAGGACCGCGAGGCAGGCGACGGGTTCGACGGCACATGGGTGGCGCATCCGGACCTGGTGCCGACCGCGACGGAGGCCTTCGATCGGGTGCTCGGCGAACGGCCGAATCAGCTGGAGCGCCAGCGACCTGAGGTCTCGGTGACCGCCGGCCAGCTACTCGACGTCCGCGTGCCCGGAGGGTCCGTGACCGAAGACGGCCTACGGATGGACGTCAGCGTCGGGATTCAGTACATCGAGTCGTGGCTGCGCGGCGTCGGGGCCGCGGCGATCAACAACCTGATGGAGGACGTGGCCACGGCCGAGATCTCGCGGTCGCAGGTATGGCAGTGGGTCCGGCACTCGTCGAAGTTGAAGGACGCGGGGCCGGTCAACGCCGACCTGGTGCGCGAGATCGCCGACGAGGAAATGGGGAAGATCCGGGAGCGACTGGGCGACGAGCTGTGGTCGAAAGGGCGCTTCGACGACGCGCGGGCTGCGTTCGAGCAGGTGGCGCTGTCAAAGGAGTTCCCGCAGTTTTTGACCCTGGTCGCGCAGAAGCAGCTCGATTAGTAGCGGCCCACCGGCGAGAGCCGGCGCCCGGAGACTAGGGTGGCTCTTACTGGACCGGGCGGGGGTTCGCCGGGGGTTTGCCCGGCAGGCGGCGCCACTGGCGCGGGCCAACACCGTTGTTGGGGTTCCCGGGTACGAAGGCCACTGCCGACGGCTTGACCAGGCAGTTGTCCTTGCGCACCACGCTGCGCTCGCCGCCCTCGTGGTGCTCGATGACCACCGTCCTCTCCAGGACCGCCCGCACCCTCACCTGCTTGCCGTCGACGATGGCGTTGAAGCCTCCGCTGACCTCGTGATTGGCGGGTGGGACGATGCTTGCGAGCGATACCAAGTCGATGATTTTGTTCATGTGGCGGTCTTCCTCGGGCTAGGCGGCAATCGTTTCAGCCGCGGAAATTAAGGGCCGGTAAAGCGGCGGTAGGGAAGCTTACCAGAACCTCAATTTCGGTCCGGCTGGACCGACGTGCAGGCGGCCCCGGCCGCCTCCGAGCTGGGGCCCTAGGCCGCCGGGTTGTGCTCCTGGAGGCGAAGCTGCCGGGCCGCCTCGCGGCCACGCCGAGCTGCCTCCTTGCTCGCCAGGTGGCGAACCCGAAGCTGCTGGGGATCTACAAGCAGCCGATGCCGGTTGACCAGCACCTTCGGCTCGCCCGGGGCCGGCTCCACCACCGCCGTGCGCTCGAGGACGGCCGTCACCCAGACCCGCCGGCCGTCGTCAACCTCGGCCTCGAAGTCCGGGAGGATCTCGTCGTCCTCATCCATCGCCACCGCGTCCAGGCGCACGAGCTCAGCTCGTGCCTTCGACAGGGTGACGCCGCGCTTTCGGTTTGAATCCATGCTCATATCCCAGATACCCGACCGCAACCAGAGCCAAACCCAGTATGAACCATGGATTCTCTGGCCGTACCACTCTCCAGATTGAGATCGAAACCAATTCGCACGCTATGAAAACGCGGCAGGGGCCGTTAAGTATTCCCGCGAGGTCTGAAAGCTACTTAAGCCACCGGCCTGGCAGCCAGCACTCGGTCTGCGGCGACCCACGTGACCTCGACCCCGAAAACCTCGCTGAAATGGCGCCCGTAGACCTGCGCAGCCTCCTGGGTCTCGATGCTCCGTCCGGTCAGCGACTCCACTGAGGTCGCCTCCTTGTCGGCGTGACCGCACGGGACGATGCCTCCGAAGTAGTCGAGATTGGTGGTCAGGTTGAGCGCGAAGCCGTGGCTGACGATCGAGCGGCTCAGCTTGATGCCGATCGCGGCCACCTTCTTGCCCGCCGACCACACCCCGGTCAGCCCCGCTGAGCCAGGTTCCGACTGGATGCCAAGACCGGCCAGGTACTGGATCAGGGACTGTTCGAGTGCATCCACGTAGCCAGGGATGGTGAGCCCAAGCCGAGCCAGGTCAACGATGGGATAACCGACGAGCTGGCCGGGTCCGTGGTAGGTCGCCTCGCCGCCGCGGTCCGACCAGATCACCTCCACGCCCCGCCGGGCGCGCTCGGCCTCATCCCACAGCACATGGTCCGGGCTGGCGGCCTTGCCCATCGTGAAGACATGGGGATGCTCGAGCAG
>VBFO01000094.1 GCA_005881025.1 Chloroflexota bacterium
CATCGACTCCATGCCGCCCGCGACCACGACCTCGACCTCACCGGCGCGGATCAGCTGATCGGCGAGGGCGATCGCATTGAGGCCCGACAGGCACACCTTATTGATGGTGATGGCCGGCACCTCCTGCGGAATGCCGGCCTGGATTGCTGCCTGGCGCGCGGTGATCTGTCCCGCGCCCGCCTGCAGGACCTGGCCCATGATCACGTATTCGACGTCTTTCGCTTCTATGCCCGAGCGCTGAAGCGCGGCACGGATTGCGTGTCCGCCCAGCGTGACCGCGGGCACGTCCTTGAAGGCGCCACCGAACTTGCCGATGGGCGTGCGCGCACCCGCTAGGATCACGCTTGGCACAAGGCCAGTGTAAAAGGACGGAGGTAGGCGCCCGAGATGCGGAACGCGCTCCTGGTGATCGACGTTCAGAACGACTTCGTCGAGGGCGGAAGCCTGGCGGTCAAGGGTGGTCGCGAGGTGGCGGGCATGGTGTCTCGGCACCTCCGTCACTTCAAGGGCGAGTACCAGTTCGTGGCCGCGACGCGGGACTACCACGAGGATCCCGGCGACCATTTCTCCGACCACCCGGACTTCCAGTCCACGTGGCCTCCGCACTGCGTGGCCGGCACCCCCGGCGCGGGGTTCTGCCCGCCCATCCAGAACCTCGTTCGCGAGAAGCTGATCCAGACCGTCGTCACCAAAGGCCAGCATGCCGCCGCCTATTCCGGTTTCGAGGGCGTGGACGCACGTGGTCATCTTTTGCTCGACGTGCTCAAGGAGAATCGGGTCGACCACATCGACATCTGTGGCCTTGCGACCGACTACTGCGTGCGTGCCACGGCGCTAGATGCGCGCAAGGCTGAGTTTCAGGTCCGGATCCTGCTCAACCTGTGCGCGCCGGTCAGCCCGGAGACGGGCCAGCAGGCGCTCGAGGAGATGAAGGCGGCGGGCTGCCAGATCCAGGCTGCAACAGCACCCTGACCTGGCGACCCGCCGCGGCGGGTTACTTCTTGCGTCTGGCGGGAGCTGGCGAGCCCTCGTACTTGAACGACACGTTCAAGCGCACCCGATACTGGCCGACCTTGCCGTTCTCGATGCTCACGTCCTGCCTGACCACCTCGGCGACGCGGAGGTCGCGCAGCGTCTTGGAAGCCGTCTGGATCGCGGACTTTGCGGCCGCCTCCCAGGACTGGGTGCTGGTCCCGACCAGCTCGGTCACTCGATAGACGCTGTCGGCCATGACTACCTCCTGTCTGTTGCGGATCTCGATACTTGAGATTGTCGCGCAGGCGGTTCAGGACCGCACTCGCGCGGTGTCGAGCTTGCGGAGCTCGGGCAACGCCTCGGCGACCTTGTGCGCCAGCGCCACCGGGTCCTTTCCGCGCAGGTAGACCACCTGCTCGGTGATCCCACCTTCGAGAAAGCCCCCTGCCTGCTCGATCAGCTGAGCCCTGCTGGCGCCATCCCACCCGAACTGGATCGAGCGCCGGATTTCCGTCGGGTTGCGCCCAACGGCGGCACAGGCTTGTTCGAGCATGACGGTCAGCTCACCGACGCGACTGGGGTCGCCGCCCGCGGCGTTCCACACGTCCGCGTAGCGCGCGACCAGCCGCATCGTCGTCTCCCCCGAAGCCCCGATCCAGATCGGCGGATGGGGCTTCTGGACCGGCTTCGGATTGGCGATCGCGTCCTTCATGCGGTAGTAGCGACCGTCAAAGTTGGTGCGCTCCTCGGTCCAGAGCGATTTGATGATTCGCAGCGATTCGCTCAGCCGCCCGACCCGGTGATCCAGACCTTCGAAGCCGTACATCTCGTGCTCGATCTCCGCCCAGGCGGCACCGATGCCGAACTCGAGCCGGCCGCCCGACAGGTGGTCGACAGTCGCTGCGGTCTTGGCCAGCAGGGCGGGATTGCGGTAGGTGTTGCCGGTCACCAGGCAGCCGATTCGCGTTCGCTTCGTCGCCTCGGCCATCGCCGCCTGCAGCGACCAACCTTCGAAGATGGGCCGGTCAGGCCCTCCGTCACCTATCGAGGCCAGATGATCGAAGTCCCACACATGGTCGAAGCCCTCGTCGTCGGCGATGCGCCAGACACGGCGCAGGTCCTCGATCGTGCAGTCCTGTCCCGAGAGCTTGAGCCCGAATCGCAGCGGATGATTCACGCCCAGAACTCTACGAGCGAACGCGGGTCGGCCTGACGCGGATCGCGACGTGGTACTGCTCCGCGAATACTTTCGGGGTCCACCCGTAGCCCCTCACGCGCTCGCGGTACTTGGCCATGTACTTGGGGACCTTGTTCGCCAGCGGGTGGCCGTAGAGAATCTCGGCTTCGCCCTCAAAACGCACTACGAAGTCGCCTCCGCGGTCGGTGTTCAGGTGCAGCTGCACCTTGGGATTGGATTCGATGTCGCGAACTTTCTGCCCGGGAATCGAATAGATGAGGAATGAGCTGCCGTCCCACCAGAACCAGACAGGGACCGCGTGAGGCCGGCCTGCACCCACCGTCGCCATCCAGATCACCACATCGTTGTCGAGGTGGCGCTCGATTTTCGGGGTCAGCTCGATCGCCGCCGCCTTCACTGATGCCTGATCTTACTTGCCTACGGCGGCCGCCACCGCGAGCGCACCCAGGCCTGCAATCGCAAGTCCGCTGACGATTCCAATCGCACGCGCCACGTCCGGTGTGACACGCGTCCGCAGCATCGCCGCCAACAGCGCGAGCAGGCACCACCAGCTTGCCGATCCCAGTGCCACGCCGAGCACCACAACAGCAGGACGCCCAAAACCGCCGGCCAGGCCCGCGCCCAACGCTGCGGCAAGTGCGGCGAACGAGATGATGGTCGCCGGGTTGGTGATGGTCAGACCCAGAGTCGATGCGTAGGCCCAGAGCAGACCTCGGCCGGTCGCGGCCGTCGAGGCCTCGCCGATTCGAGGCTGTTCGAGCACCGAGCGGATTCCGAGCAAGATCAGGGCCGCGCCTCCGAACAGCTCCAGCCACCGCTCACCACCGAGCAGGATCGTGCTGAGTGCCGCGATCCCGAAGACCGCGACAGCGGCGTACGCGGCGTCGGCGGTCGCGACACCCAGGCCCGAGACGAGCCCGATCAACCAGCCGCGAAGAAGGCTTCGCCTAAGGCACAGAAAGAAGATGGGGCCCGGAGAGGCCGCGATCGCGAAGCCTAGAGCGAAGCCTCTGATCAGCAGGCTGGCCACTGGACCCTGTCATCGCGGGACGAATTCTATTGGCAAGGTGGCGACGGAGTGCCTGATCCAGTCATGACGACCGAATAACCGAGCCTCGGGTATGGTTCTGTGTCCCGGTGGAAATCCTTCGCAACATCACGCGCCGCAAGCTGCGCAACTCTCTGACCATCCTGGGGATCGTGATCGGCGTCCTGGCGCTCACGATCCTCGGCTCGATGGCAGAGAACTTCAACGCATTGCTCGATGGTGGGGTCAAGTACTTCTCGTCAAGCATCCAGGTGGGGCCGCCCGATGGACAATCGGCGTCGCTGCTTCCGCTGTCGAAGCTCGATGAGCTCAAGAAGGTCGACGGCGTGGCGGCTGCCTTCCCCACCTATGGCTTCTCGGCGAAACCGGGCCAGGTCGGCGCGTTCACTGTCGGCGTTCCCGACACGATCGTCGCTGTGGACCCACTGGAGAACAACTGGGGCAACCTAAGGGTGACCCTGGCGCAGGGCCGCCAGCTCGTGTCAACCACCACCGGCGAGGTAGTGCTGGGATCGACCATCGCCAAAGAGTTCGGCAGGCACATCGGGGACAGGATCGACCTTCCCGTGAGGCCGCCTGACGCCAAGCCAGACTTCGTGAATCACACCTTTACCGTGGTGGGCATCCTGAACACAACGCGCACTGCCCCCGACACGTTCGCCTACATCAACATCGCCGACGGTCAGACGCTGCTGCGAGACAGCCTCCCGGCAGCGATCTCCAGTGCCATCGACGTGAGCATGATCACCGAAGGTATCGACGTCTACGGCGCCCCGGGAACTTCATTGAGCGATCTCGACAGGCTGGCCGACAGGATCAATGCGTCGGTGCCGGGCGTGAAGGCGACCAAACCCAGCGACATCGTCAACTCCTTCAAGCAAGGCGGCGCGTTCTTCACTCTCATCACGACGGTGGCAGCGGTGGTCGCGCTCGTGATCGGCGGGCTTTCGGTCGTCAACACGATGTTCATGGCGGTCGCCGAGCGGGTACGCGAGATCGGCCTCAAGAAGGCTGTCGGGGCGACGACCATGAACGTGATGGGTGAGTTCCTTCTCGAATCAACGCTGATCGGCATCGTCGGGGGCGTGGTGGGCTACGCCCTCGGTGCCTCCATAACCTTCACCATCAATGCCCTGACTCCGCCTGGGCAGGCAACCCTGTTCCTCGTGGACCTACCGATAACCGTCTTCGCGATCGGATTCGCGATTGTGCTCGGCGCGGCGGCTGGGGTGCTGCCGGCATGGAGAGCGGCTCGCCTCGATCCGGTGACGGCGCTCAGGAACGAGTAGGTGGTCTGATGGCGGACATCAAGCTCGAGCAGCTGTCCAAGCACTACAAGCGCGGTGGAGAGGTGATCCGCGCCCTCGACGGTGTGACCCTCGACATCACGGGTGCCGAGTTTGTGGCAGTGGTCGGGCGTTCGGGCAGCGGGAAGACCACGATGCTGGACCTCATGGGCCTGCTCCTCAGGCCGACCAGCGGACGGTTGCTGATCGATGACGTGAACACAGGCGAGCTCAGCGACAGCGAGCGGGCTCACATGCGCGCCCGGAAGATTGGCTTCGTCTTCCAGGAGTACAACCTGCTCGCCAGCCTCAACGTGATCGAGAACGTGATGCTTCCGCTGAGGTACACGAAGGGCGTGCGAGACGGACGCCAGCGGGCTACGGAGCTGCTCGAACGTGTCGATCTCACCGACCGCGTCAAGCACCGGCCGGGGGAGCTGTCAGGCGGCCAGCAGCAGCGCGTGGCGATCGCGCGCTCCATGATCAACCGGCCGTCCCTGATCCTGCTTGACGAGCCCACTGGCGCCGTCGACACCGAGACTGCCGAACAGCTCGTGGCGCTTCTCAAGCGAATCAACCGTCAGGAGGGTGTGACCATCATCGTCGTCACCCACGACCTGGACATCGCGGCTCAGGCAGGCCGCGTCATCCGGCTCAAGGACGGAAAGGTGATTGCCGACGACGCACAGGTGCCGGCGGGGGCGTTCGCCAGCTCCTGACGTAGACTCGCCTGAGTAACACTCTGATGGCGAGGGAGTACACCACCATCGTCCTGCACATCGCTGCAGACCGCGCACCGGAGTTCGAAGCCCTTTTCGAGCGCGATGAGCTGAAGCGTTGGGACGACTACACCAAGCGAGGTCGTTTCGTGGAGGCGCGCCTGATCAAGTGCGACCACAGCGGGCTTCAGAACGAAGGCGTCCAGGACTACGTGCTCCAGGTGATCACAACGGATGAGAATGCTCACCACGAGCACGATGCTGATCCCGGCTTCGAGGCTTACAACAAAAAGGCTGACGAGTTCCAACCAGAGGAGCCCACTGTCATGTTCGGCAAGGTCGTGTTCGAACGCAAAGCCTCGGGCGCCTAGCTCCTCGTTATCTCGGGGGCAGTTCGGGCGTTGTGTAGTCGATGATCCGGAGGCTTGTTCTGGGAGTCCCCGTGGCGGCGTTACTCGCCATCGCGGCTCCAGGCCACGCCATCGCGTCTTGTGTTGAACCACCCACGTTGCAGACATCCCTGGACTCCGCAGCACTGGTCTTCGTGGGCACTGTCACCTACACCTACGACGCCGATCGAGTCGCACACGTCAGGGTGGAGTCGATCTGGCGGGGGCCGCAGCTCAACGGGTACGTAGACGTCCATGGATCGCCGGTTTCCGGTCAGGGAAGCTACTCCAGCGTCGACCGGCGGTACAGCGCCGGCACGAGATATCTGTTCGTCCTGTACAGCGCCAAACAGCCCTTGCAGGACAACAGTTGCAGCGCGACGCAGCCCTACTCGGCGGCTCTTGCCGCCCACGCGCCAGCTGCAGCCCATGATCCTTCGGCACCGAGCTTGGGCGACGAGTTTCAGAACTTCGTCTTCACGCACGCATTGCCGATCGGGGCGGCGCTGGCCGTGATGGCGCTGGTGGTGGTGGCCGTGCTCGTCCGGCGGCGCCGGATGCAGTCTCCGCGAGCCATGCGCTAAACGTTCACACCGCGTTCACAACTCCGCGGAATCCTGAGCTCATCCAGGTTCTCGGGTTCAAGGAGTGAGACAGATGAGACGCGGTTTCGGTTTGATCTGGCTGGTGGTGACGGTGATAATCGTCGCCACGGTCGGCGTGATCGCCTACCAGGCCGGATGGTCTGAAGGCTTCGGGCAGCACCTGCCGGCTGCGGATGGAACGACGGGCGTTGCACCCTATCCCTACTACTACGGATACGGCCCGCACTTCTTCGGCTTTGGGTGGATCTTCGGCCTGCTTTTCTTCCTCTTCATCCTATGGCTGCTGTTCCGGGTCGCCCGGTTCGGGATGTGGGGCGGTCGCGGGGGATACGGCGGCTGGAAGCACCACTCGAGTGGCGGCGTGCCGCCCGCGATCGACGAGCGGATGCGGGAGTGGCACCAGCGGGCTCACGGCGAGCAGCCTTCGCAGTCGCCAGGCACGCCACCTCCACCGCCCCCTACCTCGTCGGTGTGACACCGACTGAAACTAGGATGGTCGCTACGGCGACCATCCTTGTCGTTGACGACGAGCCGCGGATCGTGCAGATCGTCCGCGACTACCTCCAGCACGGCGGCTTCGCCGTGCTGGTCGCGTCAGACGCCGCCTCGGCCCTTCGCGCGGCACGCACGGGCCGCCCGGACCTGGTCGTGCTCGACCTCGGGCTGCCCGGCCAGGACGGCCTTGATGTGGCTCGGGCGCTGAGGCGTGACGGCGACGTCCCGATCATCATGCTGACCGCCCGCAGCGAGGAGTCGGACAAGCTGGTGGGGCTCGAGCTTGGAGCCGACGACTACATCACCAAGCCGTTCAGCCCGAAGGAGCTCGTGGCCCGCATCCGGAGCGTGCTGCGCAGGGCGGAAGGCTTGAAGCAACCGGCCGAATTGATCCGGGTTGGCACCGAGGTCGAGCTCGACGTGAGCAGGATGCAGTCTCGCTTTGGAGGCCGGGCCGTCGAGCTGACGAAGACTGAGTTCCAGCTGCTCGCCGCCATGGCCCGCCAGCCTGGACGTGTCTTCACCAGGGCACAGCTTCTGGATTCGGTGCGGGGCGTGGCGTTCGAGTCATACGAGCGCGCCATCGACGCGCACATCAAGAACATCCGCCGCAAGATCGAGCCCGAGCCGCGCTCGCCTCGATACCTGCTGACGGTTTTCGGAGTGGGCTACCGCTTCGCCGAGCCGCCCGCGCCGGGCTGATGATGCGGCGTTGGGGACCGCCGCCCCGCCGGCGGCCACCATGGTGGCCGGAAGATCAAGCCTGGCCTCCCGCGGGTGGCTGGCGCAGGCGCGGGCCGCCACCCTTCATCTGGCGGCTTGGCTGTTCTTTCCTGATCGCCGTCGTGCTCCTCGCGGTCTCGGCTTCGGTGGCAGTGTCATGGCTGGCCACGCACTACGGGCTGCTGCCTGTGGGCGCCGGCGTGGCGCTTTTGGTGGTCCTGCTCATCCTCATCGCCGGGCGCGGCATGCGCCGTTTCACGCGTCCCATGGACGACCTGATCGCTGCCGCCGGCCGCATCGAACAGGGCGACTACTCGGCTCGGATCCGCGAGTACGGGCCTAGAGAGCTGCGCTCGGTGGCAAGAGCATTCAACTCGATGTCGGCGCGCCTGCAGTCGAGCGATGAGGGGCGCCGCAGCTTTCTGGCCGACGTCGCACATGAGCTGCGCACTCCACTGGCTGTCATACGCGCCGAGGCCGAGGCCATCGCCGATGGAGTGCATCCCGCCGACACCGAGCATCTGGGCACCATCGTCGATGCAACGCAGTCACTCGACGTGCTCGTTGAGGATTTGCGCGCGCTTGCGCTCACGGACACCGGAAGCCTGGTCTTGAATCGTGAGGCTGTCGAGACTTCTGCTTTGATCGACGACTCGATTGCGCTCTTTGACGCCAGTGGCAAAGCCGCGAACGTGCGGATAACTGGGGACGTGCAGGATGGCATGCCCGTCCTGGATGTGGATCCGGTGCGAATGCGCGCCGCGCTCGGCAACGTGATCGGGAACGCGATCGCACACACGCCCCCTGGAGGGTCGGTCCGCGTAGATGCCAGGCTCGATGGGAACCACGTTGAGATCGTGGTCACTGACACAGGTGAGGGCATCCCGCCTGAGCTCTTGCCAAGGGTCTTCGACCGTTTCGTGAAAGGTGCAGGCTCGAAGGGCTCAGGCCTGGGTCTTGCAATCGCGCACGACATCGTCGTCGCGCATGCAGGTTCGATAAGCATCGAAAGCACCGCCGGCACGGGCACGACGGTGCGGATTACGCTGCCGATCGCCGAGTAGGGCCCGTTCGCCTCGCGTTGTCGTCATTGGGAGCACCACTTGCCAATTTGGTGGGCCCGATCAGTGGCAAAGGAGGTTCGCATGGCAACTGGCAAGCAGAAGACCGCTGCCCGCCGCAACATCAAGCGAGCGCGCACGATTCAGAGCCGTCGCGCCCACGGCGCACGGATCGGAAAGATGAGCCGAGGGCTCAGCACTCGTCAGCAGAATCGGATGCGGTCGACGACCTTCGCATTTGTGAGGAAGCGCAAGGAGCCGCTCAACGATGCGCGGCACGTGCGCAACGCGGTCGCCCGGTTCGACCAGGTCGAAGGTGTCACCGCCGCCGAGCGTGACGCGGCCTGGAAGCGCATTCGCACCGCGGCCAGGAAGTTCGGCGTCACGATCGAGGCGAGGGGCTGGAGGTCGTTGATGAAGGGCGGCAAGACCGGCCGGACCCGCCGCCGTTCATAACTCAAGTCGCCGCTGGTGTTGGGAAAAGAGGCAATCGATTGCTCTCAAAGCCGATCCGTTGCACAGTCGATGACGGGCGCGGATAGTGCCCGTCTTACAAGAGTCACGACCGAATCGGGAGCGGACAGCACATCCGCTGCTGTGAAGCGCAGCAGGCGGTAGCCCGCATCGACCAAACGATTCTGGCGCCGGTTGTCACCGGTCAGGTTTTCGCGGTGGTGGCCACCGTCGTACTCGAGGGCCAACCGGTGAAGCGGGTAGTAGAAGTCCGGCCTCGCTACGAATTGGCCGACCTCGTCGAAGAGCGATACCTGAGCTAGCGGTCTCGGCAGCCGAGCAAACACCAGGAGTAGGCGCAACCTCGTCTCCATCACGGATTCGGTCGCTGGTTCGGCGAGCTCGATCCTTCGGCGAAGGCGTCCTAAGCCGGGATATCGAGGATGGGCACTGATCCACGAACGCAAGTGCTCTGACTTGAGCAGGTGCTTGTGAAGCGCCATGTCCAGAGCCGCAACTGCATCCACAATTGGGAGACGCCTACCGAGGTCGGCGAGCGTGCGAACCACCGATGTGGTCGGATGGCCACGCCGCGTCACTGTCTCGCTCGGGCTGATATCGGAACGCCGCACTGTGATCCCCGCCAGCCGCGACGTGTGGCTACCCAACGGGAGCGTCACCTCGACCGGGTCGCACGGAGGTAAATCGAGACCGTGAAGCCAGCCGGCGGTCGGACCGGAGAACACCGCCGTCATGGGAAGACGTCGGCTGGAGGCTGTAAGCACGACGTCGGGGTCATCGGCAATCGCGCGCAATGCGTAAAGGCCGCCACCGAGTCGACGCCAGCTCGCGCCGAGGAGGTGATCCTTGGTCAGCCCATGCCGCCGGGCTTCCTCGAGAGTGAAGGGGCCAGTGGTGAGAGCTACTGGAATGATTGGAGCTCGAGACACGGCCAAGAATCGTGGGCAGGCCGACCTCGAAATGGAACTCAGCCCGTAAAGGGCGGCGAGTGTTGGGAAAAGAGGCAATCGACTGCTCTCAATAGCCGATCCGCTGCACAGTCGATGACTGGGGAGGACGGAAAGCTGGAGGAGCGCCACCCGCTGGCGAAGCCGGCGGGACTACTCAGTGGTCGCCCCGGCGACCGCTCCATCGCCACGCACTGCCGAACAGCGCGCTTGAAGTTCAAGGGTGGCGATGGAGCGGGAGACGGGCTTCGAACCCGCTACCTCGACCTTGGCAAGGTCGCGCTCTACCAAGTGAGCTACTCCCGCTCGGTCACCAAGATGATACCCGACCATCGCGGGCCTACCTCCTACGGCGGAACCGCCACAGGTAGCGCCATGTGAAGAAGGCGGTGCCGATGCCCCAGAACACG
>VBFO01000095.1 GCA_005881025.1 Chloroflexota bacterium
GACCACGCACTTGGCGGTGCGCAGGAGGATGTGCTCCGCCTCGTAGTCGGTCGGCGGCCGCCGGTGAGTTCCCGAACGGCGCTGTCCGTGATACCACGGGCCGATGCACAGGGCGTCGCGGACGATCAGCCAGCCGGTGCGCGCCCGCCACGTCGTCTCGATCACCAGCGTGCCGGGCAGGTAGCGCCGCCCGGCCGGGACGCTGACACCGGTCGGGCCGAACCGGAAGTTCCCGGCGGCTCGGTCGAGGACCGAGGCGAACACGCTCGGGCTGTCAGGGCGCGGCACACACATCCACTCCACCCTCCCGCTTGGCGCGATCAGGCAGTTGGCTTCGCAGTCGGAGAGGAACGCGTACTCGGCAATGGGCGGGAAGGAGCTCGCAATCTCAATCGGGGCCGGCCCGGCCACTGGCTCGATCTCGGGAGCGGGCATGCTCCGGCCGTCGCCGTTTCCAAGCGGCTTGATTGCGCGCCCCAGGTCTGTAGTGCGGGACTTACGTGCCGTCTCTGATCGCCCCGCGGCAAAGCATATGCGGGTGCACCTGGAACTGCGCTAGGTGGGCTCGCCGGCCGGCTCAGGCAGCTGTATGGAGCGGCGCCGCTGCCACCATCTGCGCGCCTCCTCGTCCACGAGCAGCCAGTTCACCGCCGGCTGCGGACCCGCGGGCCGGCCGGACTTGCTCAGCTCGAGCCAGCGCCGCGTGATCTCCACCACCAGGTCCGCCTCGGTCCAGCCCGGGAGGTGCTCGAGCACCCCATGGCGGCGGATGACATCGACGACGGGACGGTAGACGTTGTCGTACCAGCTCGCGGCCGCCTCTGGCAGCGGCACCGCGTGGCCGCGCTCGATGCCCAGGAAGTACTGGTGGCCGAGGATCTGCTTCAGCAGCTCGTCGTAGCGTCCGAGCCGGCTGACATCCAGCCTGGCCTCAGGGCGGACCCGATCGAGCTCTGTGCAGGCCAGGAACTGCGCGTACTCGGCGGCGCGCAGCAGCGCAGCCGGGTCGACGTCCTTGCCCAGAGGAGCTCGCGTCTTGACGTCGATCACCCGGGCCATGATGGTCGGCCGCCCCAGCGCTCGGGAAACAGAGACGCGGTTGTGGCCATCGATCACGTAGTAGTTCTCGCCCACCTTGTAGACGTCGATGGGCGGCAGCTCGTCGCCCTCTGTCATCTCCCGATAGATGCGGGTCCAGCGGTCGCGCAGCCGGCTGCTGATCGGAAGGAATGCAGGGTCGAAGTCGGCCGATTTCGCCTGGGCGGAAGCGGTGCCGACGACACGGTCGACGGGGATCTCCTGCTCTCCGCCGTAGGCGCGACCCTGCTGGCCCGCAGCCTCCAGCACATCCTCCACGGACAGCAGCCGCCGGGCCCGCCGGGTCAGCGTCGCCGCGATCGCCCTCCGGAACGCCTTCGAGCGTGCGGCGTCGAAATCCTGGAACGCTCGGATCTGTTCGATGCCCAAGTCGAGACCCAGCCTACTAGGCGGGGCGTCAAGCAATTTGAGCACCGACTTTCGTAAGCCGTATCAGGCGCGATTCCGCTCCCTCAAAATTCTGGCCTGTGAATTCGCTGCGTTTGATGCAGGTCGGGTTGGGCCCGCATGGCAGGAACTGGGCCCGACGCGTCGTACCCGACCTCAAGCAGGTGGACCTCGTTGCTTACGTGGACTCGAGCCCGAACGCGCTCGACGTCCTTCGCGAGGAGGCAAAGGTTCCCGCGGAGAGGTGCTTCGAATCGATGAAAGAAGCGATCGCGGAGACGCGGCCCGACGCCATGCTGGTCACGACCGCGCTGGCCGGCCACGTCCCCGTGGTGCATGCGGCCCTGGAGGCCGGCCTGCACGTCCTGGTCGAGAAGCCTTTCGCGCCCAACCTGGGCGCGGCGCAGGAGCTGGTCGATCAGGCCTCAGCGGAAGGCCTGGTCCTCATGGTCAGCCAGAACTACCGCTTCTTCCCCGCCCCGCGCGCCCTGGCATCGCTGGTGCTCGAAGGGTCGCTGGGACGGCTGTTCCAGGTCTCGATCGACTTCCGGCGCTACTCCACAGCCGGGCCGAACGGCAGGGGACGTCATCACACCGAGGAGCAGCCGCTGCTGGTCGACATGTCAATCCACCACTTCGACCTGATGCGCATGATCCTGGGGCGCGAGCCCCAGCGCATGTACTGCGAGGCGTGGAACCCGGAATGGACGTCGTTCAGCGGACCGTCGGTGGCGGTGGCATCGATCGATTTCGGCGGCGGCGCGTTCGTGAGCTACCGCGGCAGCTGGGTCAGCGCAGGTCCGATCACGCCATGGGCAGGCGAATGGAGGCTCGAGTTCGAGCACGGCGAGGTCCAGTGGACCAACAAGGACGACGACGTGGCCAACGACAGGGTGGTGGTGACGCCCCGCGGGGGCGGGCCGCGCAGCGTCCCCCTGCCTCCGATCGAGTGGACAGGGCCGTGGGGGACG
Organism: Chloroflexota bacterium; assembly: GCA_005881025.1. Classification (GTDB taxonomy): domain Bacteria; phylum Chloroflexota; class Dormibacteria; order Dormibacterales; family Dormibacteraceae; genus CF-54. The sequence continues at coordinate 2,457 of VBFO01000095.1, forward strand.
CTCGAGGAGTTCGCGGATTCCATCGATGAGGGCCGGGAGTCCGAGACTTCCGGCCGGAACAACCTCGGCACCATCGCGATGATGGACGCGGCCGTCGAGTCCGCCGGCAGGCGCGAGCCGGTCGGCGTAGCGGCTGCATCGAGAACGCTCGCGGTCTGATGCCCGAACGTCCGCTAAGGGTCCTCGTGTGGAACGAGCATGTCCACGAGCGGCGCGACCCGTCGGTCGGGCGAATCTATCCCGACGGCATGCACGGTGCCATCGCCGAGGGCCTCCGCCGGGAGCTGGGCGAGCGTGTGAGCGTGAGCTGCGCCACTCTCGAGGAGCCCGAGCACGGCCTCACGGCCGAGGCCCTGGCCGCCACCGATGTCCTCACCTGGTGGGGCCATGCTGCCCACGACAGGGTTGCGGATGCAGTGGTGGAGCGCGTCCATGCGCGGGTGCTGGACGGGATGGGGCTGCTGGTCCTGCACTCCGGCCACTTCTCGAAGATCTTCAAGCGACTGATGGGGACCACCTGCGCGCTGAGGTGGCGTTCGGACCCCGGCGGCGAGCGGGAGGTGATCTGGACCGTCAACCCGGGGCATCCCATCGCGGCCGGCGTGCCTCAGCCGATCGTAATCCCGCATCAGGAGATGTACGGCGAGTACTTCGACATCCCACCGCCGGACGAGCTCGTCTTCATCAGCTCGTTTGCAGGCGGCGAGGTGTTTCGCAGCGGCTGCTGCTATCGCCGCGGGGCGGGGCGGGTGATGTACTTCAGCCCGGGTGACCAGGAATTCCCGGTCTATCACCAGCCCCAGGTTCAGCGCGTGATCGCAAACGCGGTGGCGTGGTGTGGTGAGGGCGCGACCGGCAACGACCTGCCGTCGAGCCGTGATGGGAGCTCTAAGCGGCACTGGTATCTCGAAGGCGCCTGACCGCATGATGTTCTGCGGTGAAGGCCCTCTCTGAGATCGGCGCGGCCGTCGTCGGCACCGGCTTCATCGGAGTGGTCCACGTCGAGGCACTGCGGCGCCTGGGGGTGCATGTGCACGGTGTGGTGGGCTCGAGCTCCGCACGCGCCACCGCGCGCGCACGTGACGTAGGGCTACCGCCGGCCTACGACAGCTTCGAGGCGATGCTCGCGGACGATCGCGTGGACGTGGTGCACATCACCTCACCCAATCACCTGCATCACCAGCATGCCAAGGCCGCGCTTGGCGCGGGCAAGCACGTTGTCTGCGAGAAGCCGCTCGCAATGACCCCTGCCGAGTCGGCCGACCTGCTCGAGTCAGCCGAGCGGAGCGGCCTTGTCCACGCTGTCAACTTCAACCTCCGCTTCTACCCCGTGTGCCAGCACGTGCACGGAATGGTCGCGAGCTCGGAGCTGGGCGCCATCCGGCTCGTGTCCGGTCACTATCTTCAGGACTGGCTGCTGCTGGACACCGACTGGAACTGGCGGCTCGAGCCCTCGCTCGGCGGCGAGCTCCGCGCCGTCGCCGACATCGGCTCGCACTGGATGGACCTCACCAGCTTCCTGACGGGGCGCCGCATCACCGCGGTGATGGCCGACCTCGCCACATTCATCAAAAGGCGCCGCAAGCCTGCCGGCCCGGTGGAGACTTTCGCCACCGGCGGTGGCGCGAACACCGTCGGCCAGGACATCCACACAGAGGACACCGCCACCATCCTTCTCCGCTACACAGAAGGCGTGCGCGGGGCGCTGACCGTCTCGCAGATCAGCGCGGGGCGCAAGAATTCACTCGTATTCGAGATCGACGGCGCCGCCTCCTCAGCCGCGTGGAACTCCGAGCGGCCGGATGAGCTGTGGATCGGCCATCGCGGAAAGCCGAACGAGATCTTGCTTCGTGACCCTGCGATCCTCAACCAACAGGGACGCGCGGCGGCTTCGCTTCCCGGTGGGCACGCAGAGGGGTTTGCGGACACGTTCAAGGCCCTTTACGCGGCGGTATACATGGCGGTGGCTTCCGGAAAACCCGGCGCCGGTTATCCGACATTCGCCGACGGTCATGACGAGATGCTCGTCTGCGACGCCGTCGCGCGCAGCGCGCGCGAGCAGAGATGGATCGAGGTGAAGCGATGAAGCTCGGGCTCCTGACGGCGGCGTTCCCTGATCAAACTTTGGAGCAGGTTGCACGCTGGGCGCACGAGAACGGTTTCGAGGCGCTGGAGATCGCATGCTGGCCCTCAGGTGGTGGCGAGCGCCGGCGCTACTCAGGGGTCAGCCACATAGATGTCGAGAGGTTCGACGCCAAAGCGGTGCGAGACCTCATGCACCACCACGACCTCGAGATCTCGTCCCTCGCCTACTACCCCAATCACCTCGATCCGGACCAGGCGACCAGGGAGGCGGTCAACACTCACCTGCGGCGGGTGATCGAGGCCGCGCAGAGGCTCGAGGTAGGAATCGTGGGCACTTTCGTCGGCCGGGACCAGCACCGGACCGAGGGCGACAGCCTCGAGGACTTCAAGCGGGTCTGGCCGCCGCTGGTGCGCTACGCGCGCGAGCGCAACGTGAAGATCGCAATCGAGAACTGCCCAATGCTCTTCTCGAACGACGAATGGCCAGGCGGACGCAACCTCGCCTACTCGCCGGCGTTATGGCGGCGGCTGTTCGAGATCGTGCCCGACGACAACTTTGGGCTCAACCTCGACCCGTCGCACCTGGTGTGGCAGTTCATCGACTACATACGCGCAGTCCGCGAATTCGCGCCTCGGATCTTCCACGTGCACGCGAAGGACATGGAGGTCGACCGCGATGGCCTCTATGAGCACGGCGTGATGTCGCTCGGAATGGGCTGGCAGGTCCCCCGGCTGCCCGGTCTGGGTGAGGTCCGGTGGGACCGCTTCATCAGCGCGCTGTACGCGATCGGCTACGACTGGGTGGTCTCGGTCGAGCACGAGGACAGGCGCTTCGAGGGCAACCTCGAGCTGGTGCGGCGCGGCTTCGTCGTCGCGCGCAACACCCTGCGCCCGCTGATCGTCTGAGCCCGCTCTAGAAAAACCTCTAGAAGAACGCCGTTTCGGTCTGGGCGTCAAACAGGTGGAGACCACGCACGTCCAGACCGAGCTTGGCCGTGTCGCCCGGCTCGACCTTCATACGTGGATCCACGCGCGCGGTGACCGCGTCGCCGCCGACCTGCCCATAGAGGAACTGGTCCGAGCCCAATCGCTCCACCACGTCGACCTTCATCTCGAGGGTGCTGACGTCGCTTGGCTTGTCGGTCAGAGCCTCAGGTCGGAACCCAAGCATGCCCTTGCCCGCAGGCACCGCCTTCGGCAGCTTGAGCTCGAACCCGCTCGCCTTGGCCGAGCTGTCCGACGTCGTGACGGGGACGAAGTTCATGGTCGGGGTGCCGATGAACCCGGCGACGAAGAGGTTGGCCGGGTGGTCATAGACCTCCCCGGGCGTTCCGACCTGCTGCAGGATGCCGGCGTTCATGATCGCGATCCGGTCGCCCATGGTCATCGCCTCGACCTGGTCGTGGGTGACGTAGATGAACGTCGTCTCGAGCTCGCGGTGGAGCTTCTGCAGCTCGATTCGCGTCTGGCCGCGCAGCTTCGCATCGAGGTTGGACAGCGGCTCGTCGAGCAGGAAGACCTTCGGGCTGCGCACGATGGCGCGGCCGAGCGCTACGCGCTGGCGCTGGCCTCCTGACAGAGCGCGCGGCTTGCGACTGAGGAAATTGTCGAGGCCGAGGATCTTCGAAGCCGACCGCACGCGCTTGTCGATCTCCGGCTTCTTCATGTGCGCCATCTGCAGCGGGAAGGCCATGTTGTCGAACACGCTCATGTGCGGGTAGAGGGCATAGGACTGGAACACCATGGCGATGTCCCGGTCCTTGGCGGCGACGTTGTTGACCACCCGGTCGCCGATGCGGATCTCACCCTCGGTGATCGATTCCAGACCGGCGAGCATCCGCAGCGCCGTCGACTTGCCGCAGCCCGATGGGCCGACCAGGACCATGAACTCCTTGTCCTTGATCTCGACATACATGTCTTTGACGACGGTGATGTCGGCGGTGTAACGCTTGACAACGTGGTCATAGGTGACTGATGACATCTCTCTCTATTACCCCTTTACCGAACCGGCGAGAATGCCGCGCACGAAGTACCGCTGCAAGCTGAGGAACACGATCAGCGGCACGATCATGGAGAAGAACGCCGCCGCGGTCAGCAGGTTCGACCCCTGACCGAGCGACGTGGTGAGCCCCGCGAGGTTCACGGTCAACGGCGCGACCGAAGGCGTCCCACCGACGTAGATGAGGGCCACCAGCAGGTCGTTCCAGACCCACAGGAACTGGAAGATGACCAGCGATGCCAGTGCCGGGACTGAAAGTGGGAGCACGATCCGGAAGAACACCGTGAGGGTGCCTGCGCCGTCGATCTCAGCCGATTCGAAGAGGTCGCTGGGCAGGGCGCGGAAAAAGTTCGCCAGCAGGTAAATGGAGAAGGGCAGGCCGTAGCCTGCGTGAGCGAGCCAGAGCGGAACCCAGGGCAGGCCGGGGATCCCTGTGGCCTCCAGGTTGTTCGTCGTCCAGTGCAGGTGCTGGACGTAGAAGCTGAGGACCGGGATGAACGTGAGCTGCAGCGGCACCGCGAGCAGTCCCACCAGGGCCAGGAACAGCCCGTTGCGACCCGGGAACTTCATCCAGGCGAACGGGTAGGCGGCGAACGCACCGATCGAGACCGGGAGCACGGTCGCGGGCACCGAGATCATGAAGCTGTTGAAGAAGGCCTGACCCAGGTTGGTCGTGCCCGCGGAGAGCACCTGGGTGTAGTTGCTGATCGTGAAGGTGGTCGGGTTCGCGAAAGCGGTCCACCACCCGCTGGTCGCCTGACCTGAGAAAGGTCTGAACGAGCTCACCAGCAGGCCGATGGTCGGCACCATCCAAGCAGCGGTCAGGCCGATGACGGCGATGTGAAGCGGCCATCTCGACAGATGGTCCGCGATCCATCTCGGCGAGAACATGGTGGCGGAGGAGGTCGGCTGAGCGGCGGCGGCGACGGTCATCTTCGGGCCTCCACTGCGCGGAACTGTCTCAGGTTGAAGATCAGGACGGGCACCACGGCGACGAGCAGGATGATGGCCACGGCGCTGGCACCTCCCGAGTTGCTCGCCAGGTAGAGCTGGTTGTACATCCGGTAGGCGAGCACGTCGGTGTTGTAGTTGCCGCTGGTCATCACGTACACGACATCGAAGGCCTTGAGCGCGAAGATGACGAGGGTGGTGCCGACCACCACGATGGTCGGCATCATCAGGGGCAGGATCACCCTGCGAAACACCGTGATCTCGCCGGCTCCGTCCACGCGTGCGGCCTCGAGCAGCTCGCCCGGGATTCCTTTCAACGCGGCGGAAAGGATGACCATGGCAAAGCCGGTGATGCCCCACGTGGCCGCGCCGATGAGGGCGAGGTTGTTGAGGAGGTTGAACGATTCTCCAGGCCACTGGTCCTGAAGCCACGACACGGGGTCGTGATGGAAGAGCGTTGTGACCAGCGCGTTCATGGTGCCGGTCTGCGGCTCACCGGGCGGCTGGTACTCGTACATGAAGTCCCAGATCAGGCCGAGGGCCACCGACGAGATCGCCATGGGCATGAAGATCAGGGACTTGACGAACTGCTCGTATTTGACGCGGTCGAACAGGACGGCCAGTATCAGCCCGAAGATCAATGTGAAGATCGTGTAGAAGATCAGCCAGAAGATGACGTTGTTGCGGATGGCGACCCACGCACCGCCAGTTGGAAAGTCGGCAAACTGGCGCGCAAAGTTCTTGAACCCGACGAAGTTGGTTCCCCACGTGCCGGGGTCGAGCACGTCGACGTTGTTGCTCTCCAGGCTCTGGATTGCGGTCAGGATGGCCGGGATCAGCAGGTAGGCAGCCACGAGGATGAGGGCAGGCCCGACCCATATCCAGGGCCGGACCTGCGGTCGATTTTTGTCAGGCAGCCGGCGGACCAGGTACTCGCCGCCCACGATGTAGGCGGCGAGCACCACGGGCACGCCCAGGATGACGACCAGGAGAGTCGGTATGTCCTGCAGCAGAAGGCTGAAGTCCATTCGATCAGCTCCTATTCGTCACTAAGAGGAGTAAGCGGTGGCTTGGACCTTGTCCAGGTTGGCGAGGATCGTGTCGAGGTTGTTCTGGTTCTGCACGAACTTGAGCACCGCCTGCCATGCGGCGGTCCGCATGTCCGCGGGCATGTTGTCGGTCGCGTCGTACTTGGCGATCTGCGTGCTGACCAGCAGCTGAGCTGATTCCTTGGACAGCGGGTCGGGGTAGTCGTCGAGCGGAGTCTGCTTGTTAGGTGAGAGCTTGCCGCCGGCCTTGACCCAGATGGCCTGGGCTTCCGCCGTCGTCAGGTACTGCAGCAGCTTGCGCGCCGCGGCGCTGTCGTGGAACAGCCCCCACGAGTCGCCGGCCACGACGTGGGCGCCCGTGAACTGGCTGCTGACGTCAGGAAGCGGGAAGAAGTTGAAATCCGTGACCGGCTTCACGCTCGGGTTGTCAGAGGTGAAGAACGAGGTGATGAAGGACGCCTGGTTGTGCATGTAGCACTTCGGCGGCTTGGTGAACAGCCCGTCGCCGGAGGTCTTGAAGCTCGTGGCGGCGATCTGAATGGCGCCCCCGTAGGCGTTGGCGTCGTTGGGCCCAAGGATCGTTCCCCACGTGGTGAACGCGGACTTGATCTCAGGCGACGTCCACTTCTGCTTGCCGGCGACCCAGTTGTCGTAGACAGTCGGGCCTGACTGGCTGAGCACAATTTCCTTGAGCCAGTCGCTGCCTGGCCAGCCGTCGTCAGCACCACCGCTCTTGAGACCGACGCACCAGGGAGTGACGCCGGTGGACTTGATCTGGTTCTGGAGGGAGATCATCCCGTCCCAGTTGGTGGGCACTGCGTAGCCCTTGGCCTGGAACGTCTTCGGGTTGTACCAGACCAGGCCTTTCAGCGACACCCACGAGTAGACCTGGTAGAGCTTGCCCTGGTAGGTGCCCAGGTCGATCCAGCCCTGAGAGTAGTTCTGCTTCAAGGCGGTCATGTCGAGCACACCATCGAGCGGTACCAGCTTGTTCTGGCCCGCGAACTGAGAGAGCAGCTGCGGGTTGGGCACGCCCGCGAGATCGGGCGGGTTGCCGGCCGCGACTCGCGTCTTGATGACCGCTGTCAGGTCACGAGTCGACTCATACGTGACCTTGATTCCAGTCTGGTCCATGAAAGGCTTGAGCACCGCCTCGAAGTTGGCCTGCTCCTGCCCCGACCATTCTGCGAGGACCGACACCGTACCGGGGCCGGCCGCCGTGCTCGAGCCGCAGGCGACTGCGAGCATCGCGGCACCCAGTGCGATGGCAAGGGCACGTCCTTGGATCAAAAATCGCATTGTCAAATCCCCCACTTGCGGAGAGCCGGGTGCTCTCCTCTACATGTCGCCGACTCTGAACTTGAATCCATTCTGATGTTCCTCACTCCTTTTGGCAAATCGAGAAATCCGTCTATGGATGCTCGCGGCTCACGACCTATGGCGAACCACCTCCCCTTGTTCCGTTGCCAAGGGCCGAGGTTGTGCCCCGCACAACCAGGCTGGTTGGCAGTGGCGCCGGTGCTGCGACCGCCTTTCCCTGAAGCAGCTGGATCAGCAGACGCGCTGCGAGACGGCCCTTCTCGATGATCGGTTGCCGCACCGTCGTCAACGGAGGATTGGTCCACGCGGCCATCGGCAGGTCGTCGAAGCCGACCACTGACATGTCGCGCGGCACCGACACGCCCGCCGCCGAGGCCGCAGTCATGACGCCGATGGCGGCCATGTCGCTCATCGCCAAGACCGCAGTCGGGCGATGTTTTGCTCGGGGCAAACCTTCGAAGGCACGCATGCCCGCCTCCACGCTGATGCCCGCAGTCACGAGCTGCGGCTCGGTGATGCCCGCCGACTCGAGCGCCGCCCTGTAGCCCGCGAGCCGTCGCACGGTGGTCGGCGTCAGGCGCACGTTTGCCCGCGCCGGTGGCAGGCCGATGATGGCGAACTCGACGTGGCCGAGATCAAGGAGGTGCTGCGCCGCGGCCTCGGCACCGCCCATGTCATCGACGTTGACTGCGGGATGCGCCGGCGACGACTCGGAGTCCACCAGCACAGTCGGGATGCCTATGCGCTCCAGGGTCTCGAGCGCGCGGTCGTCGGGGCTCAGCCCGAGGCTGACGAAACCATCGACCGACGCCTGCCGGATCGCACCCTCCAGCGAGCCGTCCAGCGGCGGCACCAGCAGCAAGGAGAGGTCGTGCTTCTCGCAGAGCTCGCCCAGGCCCTGGATGAGCTCACTCAGGAAGGGGTTTGCGAACACGGTGCTGAGGCGCTGGGGTATGAGGACTCCGATGGTGCCGCTGCGGCGCAGCGAGAGAGCCCGCGCCGCAGGATGCGGCGCATAGCCCATCCGGTCCGCGGCGCTCAGCACGCGCTCCAGCGTCGCGGTGCCGAGCTTCTCCGGGTTGTTGAAGGCGAACGACACCGCGGTCTTCGAGACGCCGGCCGCGATGGCCACGTCAGCGATCGTGACTCTGGTCACGACCGGCCTCCAGGGCTCCAGGGATCATGAGCAACAGGCGACTCCTGGAATGTGCCGCGGCAGCTGACAGGGAGCCGCTAAACCGTTTTAGTAAAGCGGTTTAGCGATCGTAAGGGGACCCGGAGTGACTGTCAAGCCTGGGTTTGGCGGAACCGCCAGCGCGTGGTAGCGCACGTCTGGCGCCAGAAAGGCGTTTCAATCCCGCCGGTAGCGCACGTTTGGCGCCAAAGGGGCGAAATCTATGCGCCTAGCGCCGCTTTGGAGTCTCCGTGACTGCCTTGATCAGATCCGGGTCCAGTTTCGGCCGGCGATCGAAGGTGAGCAGGCCATTCTGCTCCTGCTCCACATCGGTCAGCTGTGTGTAGCAGAACCCCTCGACCGGGCCTCGATCCATGAGCGCCTCGACCATCTCGCGGTAGGTGGCGAGCAGGCCGTCGGGCCCGGCTGCCTCCTGCCAACCAAACCCGGGAGAGCCGGCCAGCGCCACGCCGCCGAACTCACTAATGATCACCGGCTCGCCGCGATACGCGTAGCCCTGCAGATAAAGAGGACGAGGGTGCGCGGCCGGATCGAGCGCCGTGTCGAGGGCGCGGTAGCGCCGGCGGAGGGCGTGTGACGGGTTGTAGTCATGCAGTGTGCAGAGGTCCGTCTCCGAGTGCTCCCAGCCGTCGTTGCCGGAGACGGGCCGGGTCGTATCCAGGTCCTTCGTCATTCGGAACAGGCGATCGAGCAGGCGCGCCTTGCTCTCCTGGGTCATGCCCTCGAGCCCAAAGCTCTCATTGGCCGGCACCCAGGTGACGATGCTCGGATGGGCGATGTCGCGCACCACCGCCTCGCGCCACTCCTGCTCGAGGCGCCGCTCGGCGGCTTCGGAATGCTGATGAAAAGCAGGCATCTCGCCCCAGACCAGTAACCCAAGCGTGTCGGCCCAGTACAGCCAGCGCGGGTCCTCGACCTTCTGGTGCTTGCGCGCGCCGTTGAACCCCATCGACTTCGCAAGCACGATGTCGCGCTTGAGGTCGCGGTCATCAGCCGCGGTGAGGAGGCCTTCGGGGAAATACCCCTGGTCCAGGACGAGCCGCGGCACGTACGCCTCGCCGTTGAGCCAGAACCTCCCATCCCGCACCTCCGCAGTGCGCAGGCCGAAGTAGCTCGAGACGTGGTCTGAGATCCGGCCGGCCCGGTCGAACAGGCTGACCTCGAGGCCGTAGAGGTTTGGCGCCTCCGGGCTCCACGACGCGACCTCGTCGAGGGTGATGCGCCCGGACTCGGCGTGGCCCGTCCAGTGGCCGACCTCGCGCCCGTCGAGCGTGGCCACGACCTCCTTGCGGCCGTCGCCGCCGACCTCGAAGCCGACAGCCCATTCGGCGGGATCGGGGCGGACCGCCAGGCCCGTGATCGCCTGCTGCGGTAGAGGCTCGAGCCATACCGTCTGCCAGATGCCGCTGGTCGGCGTGTAGAAGATCGACTCCGAGGTCTGCTTCCAGTACTGCTTCCCGCGTGGGATGGTGCGGTCACCGAGCGGATCATCTGCCCTCACGACCAGCTCGTTCTCCTCGCCGCGCACGGCTGAGGTGATGTCGGCGCTGAAAGGCGTATGCCCGCCCTCGTGCTCGGCCACCTGCTCGCCGTTCACCCACACCGTCGCCCTGTAGTCGACGGCGCCGAAGTGGAGCCACAGGCGATCGGCAGCCGGGGCCTCGAAGCGTCTCCGATACCAGACCACGTCCTCGGTGATGCGCTCGCCGATTCCGGACTTCGACGACTGCGGGCAGAAGGGAACGAGGATCGTGCGGTCGAAGATGCGCTGCTCGCCCAGTCCGAACTCCCACTGGCCGTTGAGGTTCACCCAGTCGCGGCGGCGGAGCCGAGGGCGCGGGTACTCGTTACGTGGGATTTGTGACCCGATAACGAGACCTATGATGCGGGTGAATGCGGCCTCCTCTGCAGCGAGCGACAGGTCTCGCCTCGGTGCTGCGCGGCGTGATCGCCGAGATGCAGCAGGCCTCGAAGGCCGACATCGTCTCGATCTTCCTCTACGACGAGGCGGCTCGCCGGTACTTCGCCCCCTTTGCGACGGGGCAGCCGCAAGAGAGCCTCCTCGACTCGCTGGCCGACATGAGCGAGCAGCTGGCGCGCTACACCGCAGACGCCGGCGCCGGCAAGGTGCCGGACGACCTGGGCATCCACAACTACGGCTCGACGGTGTGGCTCACCGTCACGCGGCAGAAGCTGGTTGCCCGCGACGCCCCGTCTGAGATCGACAGCACCTTCGTGCGCCGCTATCAGGTCCTGTCCACGTTCGGGCTGCCGCTGGTGGCGGGCGACAGGCTGCTTGGCCTGATCTATCTGAACTACCGCACCCGCACCAACGAGCCCGATGACGCCAGGGTGGAGGAGCTCGAGCGGCTCGCGGGACTGGAGGCGGCCACGATCGAGTCAGGGCTGGCGGCCGCCGAGAGATCCGCCCTCGAAGGACTCGGCCGCCTCACATCGCTGCTGACGGCCGCGTCCGGCGACGCGCGCACCGATATGAAAGAGCTCCGCCGCGTGATGTCGATCGCGCTTGCGGACTTGCTGCTTGCCAGCGAGCTCGACGCCGCCGCCATCTATCAGTTCGCGCCGCACCGCACGAGCCTCGAGCTCGTGACTGCTCACGCCCCGATCGCCGCTCCCAGCCGCGTCGAGCGGGCCGCGGGCGCGGAGTGGGAGGCGGCGCTGAAGAGCGCGGTGGCGGAGATCACCTCGCCCGCCGACCTCCACCCCGTCGCGATCTATGCGCTCGGAAGCAGCCGTGAGCCGCATGGCTACCTGGTCGTGCTCAGCCGCGACCGGCTCGCGACAGTGCGCCGCGCGCCGGCAACAGATGTCCTGCTGCGGGCAGGCGCCGAGCTCATCGGGGGAGTGCTGGCGGGACAGCGCCTGGTCCATGGGCTCGAGCAAGGCAACCGCCTGCTGGGTGCGCTGGGCAACATGACCAGCGCCATGCTGCGGCCGGGCTCGAGCCGCAAGGCGGTGATCGAGGCGGTCGTCGGGCACCTCACCGACGCCTCGGTGCCGGAGTTCGACTTCAACTTCGCGACCGTCTACCTCCTCGAGGAGCGGCCGGACGAGACTGCCGTAGTCCGCCTGGCGGCCGGCGCCGCCACCACCGGCGCCATCGAGGCGGCCGAGACTTCCAGCGTCAGCGGGCCACACCAGACCAGACGCGTACCTCGCTGGGCCCTCGAGGAGGACCGAGAGCTGGCGTCTGACGACGTTCTGGTGTATGTGGCGAGGACCTGGCGGACTGTCATCGTCGGTTCCCTCCCCACGCCCGGCTCAGCCGACCACGCAGAGGTTGTGAGCGGCGCGATCCCTGGAGCATCGAGGTGGACCGAGGTGCCGGTGGTGAGGACGAACGGTGGGGTCGTGGCCACCGTGAGCGCGTGCCTTCTCGGTGAGGCTGACACGAATGAAGACACCTCTCGCCCGCCCTTCACGCTGGCGGGCGAGGTGTTCGAGAAAGGCGGCCACGCTGATCTGATCCGCATCTTCGTGCCGTTCGGGATGGACCCAGGCCGGCATGCGACAGGCGTGCTCGAGGTCGGCTATCACCGCTCTTACGAGCGGCGCCCCGACTGGGGCCAGATCGAGGCCCTGCGTGCGGCGGCAGGACAGGTGGCGTCTGCCGTCGAGACGGCGCGGCTCTACGAGGATGCCCAGCGGCACGCCGAGCAGCTCGAGCTCAGCGCCGACGTGAGTCGCGCCATAGCGTCGTCGATCGACCTCGATCAGACGCTCACGCTCGTAGCCCAGAACCTGGCCCGCCTGGTGGATGCGTCGACGTGCCAGATCGCTCTCTATGAAGAGGATCAGGAAGGCTGGTACGGAGCGGCCGCGTCCGACCATGAGGACCTGTGGCGGCGGCAGCGGGGCGAGCGCTCACAACCGTCTTTCCTTTTCGACGTGCTCGATCACGGAGAGCCGCTGGCGATCGAGGACGCTGAGGCCGCCGAGCAGGTGCCGCACTCATACGTGAAGGCGTTTGGCGTGCGCTCGCTGCTCGCGCTTCCGTTGGTGGCGGACGGCCAGCCCATCGGAGCCGCGATCCTGGCCGAGCGTGACCGCCAGCACGCCTTCACGCCAGAGGAGGTGCAGCGCGCGCAGGGCCTGGCGCTGCAGGCAGCGGTGGCGATCAAGAACGCCCGCCTGCACGCGCTGGCGGAGGAGGAGCGTCACCTGCAGAAGGATTTCGTGCTGATCGGTTTCGGCCAGTGGGGCCAGAAGGCATACCAGCACCTGCTGACCTTGAAGCAGTTCTTCAACTTCAGGACTCATGTCGTCGAGCACGAGGGACCTGGTGCCCGCGAGCGCATCGGGGCTCGCGAGCAGGAGGTGCGGGAGCACGGCGACGCCTTCTACTGGGACAGCGCGTCGCAGCCGGCACGCGACCAGCTGGAGAGGGAGCTCGAGTCCAGCTCTTACGTCATCACTTACATCGCGACGCCCGCGGCCACGCACCTGGCGACGCTCGCCAACTACTACGACCTGAGCGACGTTGTCCTCATCGAGAAGCCGTTGGGCTCACCGCCAGAGGAATATCGGCAGTTCCTCGACAACGCCCCGGGCGGCGTCGAGATCGTGGCCGCCGACCATTACTACTTCAAGCTCGAGGTGCGGCTGCTGCAGATGCTGCTCACCGAGGAGCGCACGCTGCGCGACTTTCTTGACAACGTGGAGGAGATCAGGATCGAGATCCTCGAGGAGCAGCCGCTGACCGGAGCCGCGGCCGATATCGGCGTCATCGCGGACCTCATCCCGCATGCGTTCGCGATCATCTCGCTGCTGACCCCTATCGACCGCATCGAGCTCGACGCCATTTCGCCTCTGATGATCGGCCGGCATGAGGGTCTCACCGGGCAACGCGAGAGCTACGCGCGCGTGAACTCGAGCTTCATGTACAAGGGGCGCAGGGTGCGCCTGATCATCGACGCGGGGAAAGGCGCGGACAACGCCAAGTGGATCAAGCTCAGCGGAGAGCGACGTGCCGCCGGTCGCAGCCCCAGCTACAAGTTCGACTTCGGGCGCGGCGAGGCGATCGACGGCACTCAGGCGACGGTGCGGGCCGCGATCCGGCGCATCCGCGAGCCGGGAGTGCCCGACAACGCGCACCTGAACATGCTCCGCCACATCATCGAGAAGAGGCATCCGGCGGTGGGCATCCTCTCCATTCGTGAGGCGATCCGCGCCAACCAGCGCGTGCGCGAGCTCGAGGCGCTGGCGACAGAGCTGCTGGCGCGGAACGAGTGGACCGCCTACCCGCTCAACACAAGGCCAGCTTTCGAGACGGCCCACCACCCCGCGGGCACGCCCTCCTGAAGTACCCGCTCGCGGCCAAGAGGGTCATCCTCAAAGAGGACCGCGCATTCGCGGTCTCGGGCCGCGACGGATCGATGCATACGG
>VBFO01000060.1 GCA_005881025.1 Chloroflexota bacterium
CGTTCGTGGACGCGCTCGAGAGCGGTCGCTTCGACCGCCTCGGCGGGCTGCTCAATGAGTCCCACGTCAGCCTGCGTGACGACTTCGAGGTCTCCGCGCCGACTGTCGACGGACTGGTCGAGAAAGCCTGGTCTCAGCCGGGCTGCCTGGGAGCGCGGATCATGGGGGCGGGGTTCGGCGGCAGCATAATCGCGCTCCTGGAGCGCGGAAAGGAGGACACGTTCGTCTCTGCGATGGGCCGGCCGGTGATCCTGTGCTCCACCGCTGACGGCGCGTTCGCGAAAGCAGCATGAGCGACTGCATCCTGATGCCTCTCGAGCAGCGCTCAGGCGGCCGGCGCGAGCTGAGCGGATGGGAGGCGGTGTGGATGTCGCTCGGCGAGGGCGAGGCGGAGCGGCTGCCCTTCGGCCGCGGCAGTGGATGGAAACCGGTCGGCGTGCCCAGGCAGCTCTCCTCAGGTGAAGGCCGGCAGGCTGTCTGGTATCGGACGGCTTTTCCCAGACCAGACCATTCCGGCCGCGTGCTCCTGCGGATCGGCGGCGCCTTTCTCGCCACCAACGCATGGATAAACGGCCGGCTGCTCGGATCGCACTACGGGCACTTCGGCGCCTTCGGCTTCGACCTGACGCCGTACCTCAAGCCCGACAACGAGCTGGTGATCTGCTGCGAATCGCCCATCGAGGTTCAGCTCGACCGCAAGCGTCATTTGATGGGGCACTTCAACGATGGGGAGCTGCGCCCTTATCCGGCGTCCGCCTACATGAGCCTGGGCGAGCCGTATCGCTGGGAGGTGCCGCTTGGGCTGTGGCGAGCGGTCGAGCTCGAATATCTCGGTCCAGTCACCGTCGACTGGCTGCGACTCAAGCCTCACTTCGAAGCGGCGGACGGAAGGCTCGACGTCGAGGTGCGCCTGCGCAACCTGGACGGCCGGCAGATGGATGGAGAGATCGACCTCGTCGTGAGCGCTGCGGGTCACGGCGGCATGCCGGCGCCGCTTCGCCTGCGTCGTGAGTTTCGAATCGCCGGCGGCGGCGATCACACGATGACAATGCGCCTGGCGTTGCCCGGCGCGCGCCGGTGGGAGCCGTGGCGCTTCGGCGAGCAGCCGATGTACCGCGCCGAGATGGCGGTCGAGGTCGGGGGCGGCGAATCGGCGCGAGTCGAGGAGTCGTTCGCGTTCCGCGACCTGAAATGGGATGTCGGATCGCGGCGCTGGAGCTTCGAGGTGAACGGACGGCCGATGTTCTTGCGCGGCGCGTGCTATGCGCCGGCGTATCGCCTCGACGATCTGCCCACCGACCGCATCGCCGCAGATATCAGGATGGCGAAGGGCGCCAACATCGAGGCGCTCAGGGTCATCGCCAACGTCTTGCCTCGCGACTTCTACCGTCTGGCCGACGCGGAGGGAATGCTCGTGCTCCAGGAGATGCCGCTGCTGGGCTCGTATGCGTACCAGGCACGCGCTGACGACACGCGGTTCTTCGAAACCTCCGCTCGCGCTCTTCAATCGGAGATGGTCGAGCAGCTGCGCAATCATCCGTCGGTCGTGATGTGGATCGCGCACGACGAGCCGCCCTGGCTCGCGGTCAACGCAGACATGGGCGATGTGAATGTCGTCCGGCAGAACCATTCCATCGACCAGGACTTGAAGGCGGCGTTTGAATCGCTTGACCCCACGCGGCCCGCGCTGGCCGCCACCGGCGACATCGACACTCACATGCAGCTCGGATGGGAGTCGGGGTCATGGAAGGACATCCTCGACGTCGAGCCGCTCATCGTGACCGCATTCGGCGCCCAGTCGCTGCCGGACGCCCAGTCACCGGTATGGGACGACATCCGTGGTCAGTGGCCGGTCGCAGACGACGAGCCCGCGTGGCGGCACGCGGGATTTCAGCCGGTCAACTGGGCTGAGCGAGGCGTGGGCCTGCCGTCATCGCAGCCAAGTCTCGAGGCCTACGTGAACGCCTCGCAGGACTACCAGGCACGGCTGGTCAGGCTTGCCGCCGAGCATCTCCGCACGCGCAAGTTCGAGCAGTGTTGGGGCGCTTTCGTTTTTCATCTGGTCGATCCGTTTCCGGCCATCGGCTTCGGGCTCGCTGACGCCGCGCGCCGGCCGAAACCTGCGCTCGAAGCCCTCAAGGACGCGTTTCGCGCGACCCGGATCATCGTCGAGCCGATGAGCGCGGAGCCCGACCGGCCGTTCGGAATCCTGCAGCGCCCCGACAGGCCCTTCACGGCGCGCCTGGTCGTGGTCAACGACGATCCGCAGGTGGCGGGGCCTGGAACGGTCCGCTGGTCGGTCACTCGTGAACGCGCAGTCTCGTTGCGAGGTGTGAGCAAGCTTCGTGACGTCACGCTGCGCAAGTCCTACTCCGGCGTGGCCCAGTGCGAGGTGCCGACTACGTCCGAGCCCGCGATCCACGCCACAACCGTCAACATCGAGCTCACCGCAGAAGGCATCTATGTGATCGAGGCGACGCTCATGATCGCCGGAGAGATCATCGATCGGACGCAGCTGCGTTTCACGGTCACGACCAGCAGTCCCCTCGAGCGCCTCCGTCCGGAGCTGCCCCGTTATCTCGCGGACCGTCTGGCCGATCTTCAGAGCCTTCATGCGGAGAGTGACGGGCTCAGCATCGTGCTCGAAAACCGAACGCGGCCCGCAGTGCTCACGACGCTCACTCCTCTTCGCCTTGACGGACTCACGCTGCCGAGGCACGAGGTGCAGATCGAGACCCACGCCGGTAGGGCACAGCTGACGCGCCGCCTCGACTTTCCGCTGGGGAGGCGGATGCGTGTGTACGTCGTCACCGGCCAGCCGCCCCCAGCGGGGGGGCACGCGCTCGAGGTGGACATCGGCGTGGCGGGCGTGGGCTCGGGGCGCGTCGTGATCGAGGGCACTGTCTAACTCAGTCTTCCGACGGCGAACCTAAGTAGCTAGGCTCGGGTCGATACCGGATGGCATACTTCGCAAGACCGACCACGATTTCGCCATAGGAGGCCCTCTTCCCGGATGCCAACCGAGCAGCTGTACGCAGTCATCATCCTGGCCGTGGTCGCCATCTTCACGGGCGTGTTCTATCTGCGTCTCCGGCGCATAAGGGTCCGCAAGAAGGGCAATCAGAACGCCGTGAGGCCCGCGGCCCCAGCCCGTGCGGCTGCGTCACCGGCACCGCAAACTGCCGTCGCCACCTGGGCACCTCCGGTCACGACGCCCAGGCCTGGGTCGGTCGCTTCAACAGTGGTTGCCGCGCCGCCACAGCCTGCGGCAGGCCCCAGCTGGGACCAGCCTCCTGCTCCGCCAGCGCCCGGCAGCCAGCCAACCTGGGGATCGGCCCCGGCGTCACCGTCATGGGGAGCACCGGCGGCTCCGGCCTCACCGACGGCCTCGTGGAGCTCGCCGGGAAAGCCCGTCGGCGCGGCCTCCCCTGCATGGGGCGGCGCAGCCGCGCCCCCGAGTCCGCCGGCTCCACCGGCGGCCGCCGCACCGAGTGCTCCGGCCGCCCCGCCCGCACCCGCGCCAGCCTGGGGTGCTCCCGCCGCCGCTGCACCGCCGCCCGGCGCACCGGCCCCGGCGTGGGGACCGCCGCGCGCTCCTGCGGCGCCACCTCCAGCACGTGCCCCGGCTCCGCCTCCCGCAGCGGCTCCACCGCCGCCGCCAGCAGCCGCGCCGCCGCCCCCAGCCTGGGGACCTGCAGCCGCCGCGCCTCCGCCCCCCTCGCCGCCGACCGCGGCACCCCCTCCAGCCTGGAGTGCGCCACCCGCGCCGTCCGCGAATGCGTGGGGTACCTCAAGCCCAGCCGCGGAACCCGCGGCGCCCGCGCCGTCATGGGACGTCCCCGCCGCGGCGCCGGCCGGCACGCCGCCCGCGCCTTCATGGGAGGCCAACGCAGCGCCCGCAACATCATGGGAGGCGCCCCCGGCCGCGGGTGGAGCTTCATCCGGATGGCCAGACGCCGGCCAGTCGTGGGGACCTCCGGCCAACGAGCCGGCTGCAGCTCCCGCCGGCTCGTCCTGGACCGTGCCTCCCGGAGCGGAGGAGCCTGCCTCACCTGCTCCGATCTCGCCTCCGTGGTCGGCACCCGCGGCTCCTCCACCGCCGGCTCCGCCTGCCCCCCCGGTCGCATCCGCGCCGCCGCCGCCACCTGCGGCGCCTCCCATCCCGGCCGCCGAACGGACCATCGTGGCCGCGTCGTCGCACGAGTCGACCACCGTGATCCCGACCTGGCAACCACCTCCGGCGCCGGCCGCAGCGGGTGCCGAGACTCAGCCGATCCTCAGCGCGATGCAGGGCCACGGTCCGCAGGCGCAGATCACCATCGAGTCAGGGCCCGATGCCGGGAACAACCACCGTGCCGGCGAAAGCGCGATGCGGGTCGGCCGTTCCCCCGACAACGACCTGATCCTGCGCGATCCGGCGACGAGCGGCCACCATGCGCGGGTCGAGCGTCGCGGCCAGCAGTTCTGGATCGTCGACCTGGGCAGCACCAACGGCACTCTGGTCAACGGCGAGCCGATCCAGGAGAAGGAGCTCAACCACGGGGACCGGATCACGATTGGACAGAACGCGGTCAGCTTCGTGATCGTCGAGGCTTAGTCCGGCACCAGGCATGCGGCTCAGGACCGCCTCGGCGACCGATCCCGGTCTCGAGCGCGAGGAAAACGAGGATTCCGTCATGGTCTGGCGGAACAAAGCGGGGCTCGACACCTTGCTGGTCGTTTGTGACGGGATGGGCGGCCACGCCGCCGGTCAGACCGCGAGCTCGATAGCGACCAAGACCTTTACCGCTGCGCTCGCCGAGGATGGCGACGAGGGTCCCGACCTGAACCGCTTGAAGAAGGCATGCAAGCAGGCGAACACCGCTGTCTACGAAGCCTCCAAACGCAACCCCGACTGGTCGGGCATGGGCAGCACGCTCACTGTCGTGGCGATTCGGGGCGGCGAGCTCGGCCTGGTCAACGTGGGTGACAGTCCCGCTTACCTGTTTCGCAACGGCAGCGGCAAGCTCATCTCGCAAGACCATTCATGGCCGGCCGAACAGGTGCGCCTGGGAGTGATCAAGCCGGAAGAGGCGGCCGACCATCCGCTGAAGCACCGGCTCACGCGCGCAGTCGGCGTCTGGGAATCGATTCCCCCCTACACGGACAAGATGAAGCTCGAGGAGGGCGACACGGTGGTCCTATGCAGCGACGGGATCGAGACCGCGGGCGTCGGGGTCGAGGAGATGGCAAAGCTGCTGATGAAGGACGGTGACCTGGAGAAGGGGCTCAAGCGCGTGATCGAGCGATGCATCGAGCTCGGCGCGCCGGACAACATCTCGATCGCGGTCGCGCGCGCCGAGGTCGACATCACAGCGACTGCAGCGCTCCCGCGGCTGAAGCGGATCAGCCAGCTACAGAAAGGCTCGAACTAAAAGCTCACTGATGTGCTCGACGGCGATGTGCGAGCCCCGCTGGCGCAGTCCCGAGGCGAGCTGCATCTGACAGCCCGGGTTGGCGGTGACGACCATCTCGGCGCGCGTCGCGGCGAGGTCGTCCAGCTTTTCCGCCAGGATGCGTGCCGACATCTGCGGCTCGAGCGTGCTGTAGAGGCCTGCCGCCCCGCAGCAGATGTCGGGATGCCGCATCTCCACCAGCTCGACGCCCGGGACCGCGCGGATCAGATCACGCGGCTGCTTCTTGATGCGCTGGGCATGAGCAAGGTGGCACGCGTCCTGGTAGGTCACCCGCATCTTCACCTCGCGCTTCGGCTCCGGCAGGCCGACCTCGGCCAGCCATTCGCTGAGATCTTTCACTCGTCCTTGGAGCCCGGGATAGAAATCCTTAAGGTGCGATCCGCAGCCCGCTGAGTCGACCACCAGCGCGTCGAACTCGCCACTCGCATACATGCGCATGTTTTCGTCGCGCAGCCGCTCCGCCTCATCCAGGTCGCCGTTGTGCGCATGCAGAGCGCCGCAGCAACGCTCACCCTCCGGAAACCAGACATCGCAGCTGGCAAGTTGCAAAAGCTTGACCGCCGCGTAGTGCGACTGCGGGTAGAGGATTGGCATCACGCAACCGACCAGGAAGGCGACACGGTGCTTGCGTGGTCCGATGGCGGGCGCGAGGCGGCCGGCGGGCACCTCGAATGGTGCGTGAAGCGGTGGAAGCTGGCGGCCCGAGCGCATGGCCGACGTCGCTCGTGTGGCCTGGGCCACGCGTGTCACCGCGCCGAATGCCCGCAGCCTGCGCGGTCGGGCAACCAGCTGGCGCAAAGCAGCCTTTGCGATCCGCCGCTTGGCATTTGGCCTGCGCAGGCGCTCCACCTCCGCTCGTCCGGCCTCGATGATCCGGCCGTAAGGAACGCCCGAAGGGCAGACCGCCTCGCAGGTTCGGCAGCCAAGGCAGAGGTCGATGTGCTTGACCTGCTCTTCGTTGAACGGCAGCTGTTCGCGCTTCCACTGAGTCATCAGGTAGATGCGGCCGCGGGGCGATTCAGTCTCCAGGCCGGTGACGCGAAACGTCGGGCATGCGTCCAGGCACAGGCCGCAGTGCACGCAGGTGGCCAGGTCGTCATCGCTCAGGCGCTCGAACGGCTTCAAATCACGTACCGGCCCGGGTTGAGGATGTGCTTCGGATCGAATGCTCCCTTCAACCTCCTCATCACCTCGAGCGTCGGCGGCGGCGAGCCCCAGGCCCCGACCTTCTCTTTCACCTCATCTGGCGCGGCCATGAGCACCAGTGATCCTCCCGCTGCCTCGGCAACGTTCCGCGCTGTGATGACCGCAGCGCCGTCGTCAAACCACCAGTGAGCGATCCCAACCCCGGGTGACGCCCACCACCGCGATCCTTGGGGTAGCGCGTTCAGGACCTCGCGGAGCTTCGTGCGTGGCACGGCGATCCGAGCCCAGCGGTCCGCGGCGCGGTGCGAATGCTGCGTCCAAGCTTCGCGGTCCGTAACAGTCCAGCCCAGTGTCTTGACAGTGCTGTTGACGGCGTCAGGGCTGCCGAAGAAGCGTGCGATCACGCGGCCATCGGAGAAGAGCTCCATCGCGGAGGGGGCGACTGGTGCGGCGAGCACATTGTCCACTGCGGGCCAACCGTCATGCGACTCGACAGTGACATCGTGCAGGGGCTCCGGAAAGACCTTGAACGACGCGGCCACGATCACGCCTAGCGATCCCATCGCCCCCAGGTGGAGCTTCATGAGGTCGTAGCCGCTCACGTTCTTGACCACCCGTCCGCCGGCGCTGGCGAGCCGTCCGTCGGGCAGAGCGACCCGGATCCCGATCAGGAAATCACGGGCTGTCCCGTACCGCATGCGGAGCGGGCCGGTCCAGCCGGAGGCCAGCAGTCCACCGATGGTGTGGCCTGGCGAATTGAAAGGGTCGAGGGGAAGGAACTGCCGGCTCTTCGCCAGGTGCACCTGAAGTGCTTCCAGGGTGATGCCGGCCTCCACGCTGACGACCATGTCCGCAGGCGAGTGCTCGATCACACGGTCGAGCCCGCCGGTGTGAAGCTCGAGGTCACACCGATACAGCGTTCCGCCCATCTGTGCAGCTCGTCCACCGCCGACGGCGGTCACCGCCTTTCCCGCCGCGGCGGCTTCGCCCAACGCGGCGGCGAGCTCTTCCGCGGTACGCGGCTTGGCGACCTCGACCGCTGCTCTCACCACCACTTGGCCTCGACCGCGAAGCCGGTCCGTCCTGCGAGCGGAAGCTTCTTGCGTTCGGGATCGGGAAATATCTTGCCGGGATTGAGCAGTCCGGTCGGGTCGAGCGCGGACTTCACGCGCGACATCACCTCCAGGTCGTCGGGGCTGAAGATCCAGGGCATATATGCGCTCTTCTCGAGTCCGATGCCATGCTCGCCCGAGAGCGCGCCGCCCAGCTCGACCACTGCGTGCAGCATCTCCTCGCCCGCCTCCTCGACCTGCTGGAGCACCTCGCGGTCGCGAAGGTCGAAGAGGATGTTTGGGTGCAGGTTGCCGTCGCCGGCGTGAAAGACGTTGGCGACCGGCAGCTTGTAATGCACGCCGATCTCGCCGACCGCCGACAGCACCTGCGGCAGCTTTGATCGCGGCACCACCCCGTCGTGGAGGTAGTAGTTGGGCTTGATGCGCCCCAGGGCCCCGATGGCGCCCTTGCGGCCGGCCCATAAGAGGTCGCGCTCGGCCGGCGTCTGCGCCTCGCGCATGGCGTAGCCCTGGTTCTCGCTCAGCACGTCGCGGATCGCGGCCATCAGCTCGCGCGTGGAGTCGGCCACTCCATCGACCTCCACCAGCAGCACGGCGCCGGCGTCGGTTGGATAGCCCGCGTGGTAGTGAGCCTCGACCGCGCCAACAGTGACCTTGTCCATCATCTCGAGCGCCGCGGGCACGATGCCGCGACCGATCACCGCCGACACCGCCTGGCTGGCGGTATCGATGCTTGGAAAGGCCGCAAGCAGGGTCGCGATCGAAGGCGGAATCCGCAGGAGCCGCACCTTGATCTTGGTGATCGCGCACAGGGTGCCCTCCGATCCAACCAGCACTCCGCACAGGTCAAGGCCGATGCGATCCGCCGCATCTCCGCTGACCCAGTGCACGCTGCCATCCGCCAGCACGACCTCCATCCCGAGGACGTGATTCGTCGTGACGCCGTAGTACAGGCAGTGCGGCCCGCCAGAGTTCTCGGCTGCGTTGCCACCGATGGTGCATGCCTTCTGGCTCGATGGGTCGGGCGCATAGAAAAGGTGGTGTGGCGCCGCGGCGAGAGACAGCTCCTGGTTGACCACCCCGGGCTCGACCAGCGCCGTCTGTCCGACCGGGTCGATCTCGAGGATGCGGCGCATGCGGGTCATCTGCAGCGCGATGCCCCCGCGAATGGTCACGGCGCCACCCGACAACCCGGTGCCGGCGCCGCGGGGGACGATGGGGATGTTGTGTCGCGCGGCGATCTTGATCACCGCCGCCACCTGCTCGGTGTTCGAGGGCAGCGCGATGGCGTCCGGCACCGCGCCTTCGATCGACCCGTCGCGCTCGAAGATGCGCAGGTCGTTGGGGGCGGTGATCACGTTGTCGCGGCCTGCGACCTTTTTCAGGTCATCGATCACCGAGGCTGTTAGCGGCATCAGGCCAGCGGAGCCTCGCGCTCAGGGCTGCGCTCGAAGGCCTCGAAGCGGCGCGTCATCGAGCCCGGCAGGCCAGAGGCTTCGACCGCCTCGGCGCCAACTACGAGCAGCTTCAACCAGCGCTGGCATTCCTCGTCGCTCGGCATCCGGTCGCTGCGTTCGAAGATGACCACCTGGATGCGGCTGTGCGGCGAGACCTGGATCGTGTACCAGACGCTGAGACCGTCGTCCGTGACGACGTGATGGCTCTCGTCAACGCGGCGGTTGACGGGCAGCCTCATCGGTTTCGCTTCGGCCGCTGCTCGCAAACTGGCGGCCGCGGCTTCGATGTCCATCCGATCTCAGCTTACCCACGCCTCCATAACTAAAGGTCGGGGAAGCTGTTATGACCGACATGCGGATCCTGGTGCTGGTCGTCCTTCTTGGCCTGACGGCGTGTGGCAGCGCCGGAGCCTCTGCAACCCGGTCCTCGCCCAGCGCATCGGCGTCCAACGCCACGACTCCCTCGGGCGCCTCGCCGACCACGGCGATCAACTGCTCAACAACGACTTCCGGTGCCCTGACCGTGCTGGCCCGCAACCTCGTCTACGACGTGTCCGACCCCGTTCACCCGCGCCTGGTCTGCCGCGGCAGCAACACCCAGATCCAGCTGGCTGGCCGCACCTCGATCGCGTACGTCACCGCGAAGAACGGCAAGGCTCTCGTGATGCGGCGCGAGCTCGCAACAGGGGCGGAAACCTTGGCCGGCAACCTGCCGTTCGATCCCAGGAACGGCTTCGCCACATGGACGCCGGATGGCCTGCTCGAGGCCTACGCGGCTGACCAGAACATCCACCTCTGGTCCGGTGGCGCAGACCACGTCCTCTACAGCATTCCACCGTTCTTTGGCGGCTTCGAAAGCCGTTGGAGCTCGCCCCGCGGTATCGCGGCCTTCTCGCCGAACGGTACCTATCTCGCGTTCGCGGACCCAGTCGATACCTCCAGCCAGAACCTTCGGATCTTCTCGATAGGCGATCGACGACAGCTGCTCGCGGTCGGCATCGGCTGGGCGCTGGGCGGGAGATGGCTTCCCGGTGACCGCTTCGTCTCGGCCGGCAACTCGGTGATGCAGTGGTCGCCCTCGGGCGGAGCCCACTCCCTGCGCTCTGACCGCTGGTTCGACCCAGCGGGGTCGGCGGACGGGAACTGGCTGGCGGCCACCGTCGTGTCGAGCACCAGCGTTCCGCACGTCCTGGTGGTCACGTTCGACGGCACCAAGTCATTCAGCACTCAGCTCGGAAGCAGTCCTTCATTCGTAAGCGCGACGATCTTCTGGTATGCGGAAGAGAAGGCATGCGGGTCTACGTGCGCGGCGGACCCGACGCTGCCCGATGGAGTCGTGCGAGCATTCGATGTGTTGAGTGGCAAGGACGCCGCCGTTCAGTTCGCGGCCGGCGAGCAGCCAGGCGCCTCGACCTAGGGCCAGGCGGGCGGTTGACTGCGCCGCCTAAACTCGACCTCCAATGGACGGCCGGGAACGCGTCGAGGCCGCCCTCACGCTAGGGCTCGGGGACAGGCCGCCGGTCGGCGCGTGGGGGCACACGTATCGCGAGGAGTGGTCGC
>VBFO01000110.1 GCA_005881025.1 Chloroflexota bacterium
TCCATGCGGCGCCCGGTGGGGATGGTCGGGTTGGTAAGGACCGCGGTCACCTTCTGATCGTCGAGGATCTCGCGCAGCTGGGCCAGCCGCTGCGTCCAGGCTTCGACCCCACGCTCGGCCTGGGCGAGCTCGAACACCGCCCTGCCATATCTCTTAGCGGCTGCCGTCGCCACTCGCGACCTCCTCGATCGCCTTGTCGATCAGATGGCGGTGCTTGGTCACGTCCAGCGTCTCGCCGATCACCTTCTCAGTCGCGGCCACGACCAGGCTCGCCACCTCGCCGCGAACCGACTGAAGCGCGCGGTCGCGCTCGGCCTCGATCTCCTTGCGTGAGGACTCCGCGATCCGCTTCGCCTCCTCCTCGGCCTTGTCACGCATCTCGGCCCGCAGTTGCTCGGCCGACTTGGCCGCAGCATCCACCACGCCTTGGGCGGTCTTGCGCGCGTCCTCCAGCTTGGCCTGCGCCTCCTTGAGGTGAGCTTCGGCCTCAGTTCGGGCCTTCTCGGCCTCTTTCAGCTGCTCGTCAACGGCACGCTGGCGCGCCTCGGCGAGCTTGACGACCTCGGGGTAGACGTAGCGGGCAAGGATCGCGAGCATCACCAGGAACGTGATGAGCTCCACGACCACGGTGCCGTTGATCTCGATGACGCCGGCTTCGCCCGCGAGGTACATCAGTGGCTTCCTAGTGGACCTGGCCGAGAAACACGAATCCGAACGCGAGGTTGATGAAGTACATGGCCTCGACGAGGCCGACGATCGTGAACAGCCAGGGGATCATCCGGCCCTGAGCTTCGGGCTGTCGCGCGACGCCGCTGATGAACGCGTTGCCGGCCAGGCCGTCGCCGAAGGCTGCGCCAATGGCGCCGAGCCCCATGAGCAGACCGAAGCCGATCAGGGCACCTGCGAGCTCAATTCCGTGATCAGTCATGTGACCCCTCCTGAATTGGTGTGAGCATTCTTCCGGTTGTCTCCTGAGTGGTTTCGTGAGGTTCGTGTTCCAGCCCTTCACGTGCCATGCCGAAATAGATGACCGTCAGCAACATGAAGATGAAGGCCTGGATGAAGCCGATGAAGATGACGTCGAATGCCTTCCACGCAGCTAGCAAGATCGTGCTGATCACCGAATGCGGCACTGGACCCAGGAACTCAAGGTGAAATCCGGCCGAGGCGATGAGAAAGATCATGACTCCGCCCGCAAAGATGTTTCCGAAGAGTCGGAGCGAAAGTGTCACCGGCTTCACCAGCTCTTCCAGGATGTTGAGCGGGATGAAAAGGATGCGCGCAATCAGAGGAAGCTCGAAAGGCTTCGTGAAACGGCGTAGATACCCGCGCAGACCCAGCACCCGGATGCTGTACCACTGCACGACCGCGATCACGACAAGACCCATCGCCAGCGTGGCGTTCCAGTCTGCGTTCGCCCCGTGCAGGACGGGGAAGAACCCGAGGGGAAGGATCTCCAGCCAGTTCGCCACCAGGATGTAGAGGAACAGGGTGAGGCCGAGCGGGATGATGAAGAGTGCATCGTCCGACACGTTCTGCTTGATCAGGCCGCGCAGGAGGTCGTAACCCCACTCAAAGATCGCCTGCACCTTGGTCGGGGTCCCGGACTCGAGCTGGCCGCGGATCCAGAACGCCACCGCCAGCGTGACGATGGCGGCCAGCGCGGTCGAGATGAGGCTGTCGTAATTGAACACGCAAAGGTTTATTGGCCCGATGGGGCAGCTCCCGAGGCTCGCAGTCGGGTGGTTGACGTTGATGTTCATCGCGCCCGCAGGCCCTGGCGGATCGAGGCCGCCACCATCACCGCTTGAGCCGCCGCCACCCCGAGCAGCACGGACCAGGCGTCGGTGCGCAGGAGCAGCGCCGCGGCGATGGCGGTGAGGCTGAAGAAGATCAACCGAATCAAGGTCCCGGCGACGAACGGAACCCTGCGCTCGAGCACCCCGGCGACCGCGTGGGCGTTGAAAGCGCCGATCAGAAGTCCGGCAGCAAGGCCGAGTCCGATGACGAGGTGGCCGAGGACGGTGGCCGCGACCACGGCGACGGCGGCGGCAGCCGCCGACGCGATGACCGTGTCTCTCAGGATCCCACCGAACCTCACCGAGTGAACTCCCTCACCTTCAACCAGATGGCGGCACCGCCCGCCAGCAGGCCCACGAACAGGCCGATGAGCACAAAAACCGGAGAACTGTGGAACCAACTGTCGAGCGCGACTCCGCCGAGGATCGGGAGCAAGGCTGCGGCTGCGAAATAGATACCAACGCCTGCCATGTCGGCCCCGGTCGGACCCTGACTCGTTGGGCGCATGCCCGGGCTAATCGTAGTGGACCGCGGCGGCCGCCTGGGAGCAGCCCGGGGCTCGGAACGCCGATCCGTGTGTCGAGGGGCCCGGCCCGTCGTCGTCACGCATCGTTCGGATGCGCTCCTCCTAGTGCCACCCTCTCCTTCGCCTCGGCGTTCGGAACGGCGACCGGCGGTCGCCTGCTCCGGACTGCTGGCCCATTCGGCCGCCGCGCTCCACTTACCGGGTACTGGGTTCAGCCAGCAGGCGGCGCAGGTACGGATGCTCGAGCCGCCAGGTCGACTTCTTGAGCCGGTCGGCGGCGGCGGTCGACACGATGATGAGGAATGTCACCAGCACCACCGCGAGGATGCGCTGGTGGCCGAAGATCATCAGCCCGACCGCCCCCAGCAGGCCGCTGGCGCTGTAGAACACCACGCACGTCTGGCGGGCGTTCAGGCCGAAGTCCAGCAGCCGGTGGTGGATGTGTTTGAGGTCCGGAGTCGCCACCGACGCCTTGATACGACCTCGCCTGACGATGGCCCAGGCGGTGTCCGCGATCGGCAGGGCGAGGGCCAGGATGGGGATGGCGAGTGCGAAGGCGACGGCGACCTTGGCCACGCCAAGGATGGAGATCATCCCCAGAGCGGTGCCCAGGAAGTGCGAACCGGAATCGCCCATGAAGATCCGGGCCGGCGAGAAGTTGAACAGGAGAAACCCGCCGCAGGCTCCCGCCAGCGCACCGGCCAGTTGAACCACCTGAGGCTGATGGTTGCCGGCGGCTGCGAACATCAGGGTGACGGCCACGATCATCACGACGCCGGACGCCAGACCGTCAACTCCGTCGAGCAGGTTGACTGTGTTCTGCATGCCGAGCATCCAGAACAGGCTGATCGGAATCGCGAGCAGACCCAGCTGGACGATGTGGCCGCCGAGGACGCTGACAAACGTGATCTGGAAGGCCTTCCCAAGACCGACTACGGCGATCAGCGCGATCGCCAGCTGCAGCCCGAACTTCAAAAGCGGCGGCATCGACCAGCGGTCATCGACGATCAGCAGCACAGCGGCCAATCCCGAAACCGCGAGCACCCCGATGATGCCGGGGCGGTCTCCCGGGTCCGCCTGGCTCATGAACAGGAGCATCGCCGCGCCAAAGCCGACGAACATCGCCAGGCCGCCCAACAGCGGCATCGGCCGCGAGTGTGGATGACGTTCGCTTGGGTGGGCCATGACACCGGCCCGGCGTGAGACCCAGATCATGGGCGGCACGAGCACGGCGCAGATCGCGAACGCGAACAGCATCGGCCAGATGCCGGGGAGCAGGTGATCGCGGATCGCGATCAGCGAGTCGACACTGAAGAAATCAGTGTCAGGTGAGGTAGAGGTGGCTGCGAAGACGTGGGCTGAGAGCAATGCTTGTTTAGTCGAACGCGTACGGTAGCGGAAAGTTCCTGCAGAGATCCAGCGCACGCTCGTGCACCGAGTCGCGGGTCGCAGGGTCGTCGATGCGCTCGATGAGATCGGCCAGACAGTCGGCGATCACGATCATCTCTCGCTCTTTCATTCCGCGCGTCGTCACGAGTGGCGTTCCGACGCGCACACCGCTGGGGTTGAACTTCGAGGCCTCGTCGTAGGGGATCGAGTTGCGGTTGAGCGTGATCCCGACAGTGTCGGCGATGTCCTGGACCTGTTTTCCGGTTCGCTTCTGCGGCCGGAGGTCGATGAGCATCAGGTGGTTGTCGGTGCCGCCGCTCACGAGCCTCAGCCCACGCTCGAGCAGGCGATCTGACAGCGCCTTGGCGTTGGTGACGACCTGCTTGGCGTAGACCTTGAAGTCAGGCTTCAAAGCCTCGCCGAAACAGACGGCCTTGGCCGCGATCGCGTGCATCAGTGGGCCGCCCTGGATGCCAGGGAACACCGCCGAGTCGATAGCTTTCTGCCGCTCACTGCGACAGAGGATGATCGCGCCCCACGCTCCTCGCAGGGTTTTCTGCGTGGTGGTGGACACGATGTCGGCGTGCGGGATCGGTGACGGATACACGCCGCCCGCGACCAGGCCGGCGACGTGGGCCATGTCGACGAAGAAGGTCGCGCCGACCGAGTCGGCGATCTGCCGCATCCGCGCCCAGTCGACGATCCGCGAGTAGGCGGAGAAGCCGCCGAGGATCATCTTCGGCCGCACCTCTTCGGCCAGCTTCTGCATGGCGTCGTAGTCGATGGTCTCGGTGTCGCGCGTGACGCCGTAGGAGTGGATCTCGTAGAGCTTGCCGCTGAAGTTCGCGGGGCTTCCATGGGTCAGGTGGCCGCCGGCGGAAAGGTCCATGCCCATCACGCGATCGCCCGGTTCGCACACTGCCATGTACACGGCAGCGTTCGCCTGTGACCCGGAGTGCGGCTGCACGTTCACGTAGTCAGCGCCGAACAGCTTCTGTGCGCGCTCGACTGCGAGCGTCTCGATCTTGTCGATGACCTCGCCGGTGCCGCCGTAGTAGCGGCGGCCCGGATAGCCCTCGGCGTACTTGTTGGTCAGCAGCGTGCCCAGGGCCTCGAGGATGGCGGGGCTGGTGAGGTTCTCGGAGGCGATCAGCTCCAGCGTTTCCGACTGGCGCCGGTACTCCTTGCGGATGAGGTTCGCGATATCGGGGTCGGCCTTGTCGAGCGCGCGGAAGGACATGGTGACGATCGGAGCGGCCACGCCTGAATCCTACCCGCGGTCGTCGGAGGGGATTCGGACCCTTTTGTGCAAAAAGGACGCCTCCCGGGCGCCGGAGTCGCACGTTTTGTACAAAACGGCCCTATCCGGCTCGCGGAGGTGGTGGCCCCAGCAGCTCCGCGGCGGTGATGGCGCCCTCGCGCAGGATGTGCGGCTCGGGGCCGGTCAGGTCAAGCACCGTGGACGCGACGCCGCCAGGCGCGCGCCCTCCGTCGAGCACAGCGGCGAGCCCTGAAAGCTGCCCGGCCTCCTCGGCGGTCATCGCCGGGTCCTTTCCGTGCAGGTTCGCGCTCGTCGTCATCAGCGGGCCCGACGCGCGCAGCAGCTCGAGCGCCACGTCGTGATTCGGGATGCGGACACCGAGCGTTCCGCCACCGGTCGCGTGAAGTATCACCGTCAGCGGTCCGGGCCACCACCGCCGGATCATCGTCTCGGTGCGTGTGTCGACGTGAACCCAACCCTCCAGCTGCGATTCTGCAGCAGCCATGAGGATGAGCGGCATCCCGACAGGCCTGCCCTTGATCATGAAGATGCGCCGTTGGGCGACGTCATCTCCGGCCGCAGCGCCCAGTCCGTAGACGGTGTCGGTGGGAAAGGCGACGATCCCTCCTCCCCGCAGCAGCTGCGCAGCGCGGGTCAGGCCCTGGCGATCTGGCGTCAGGACCACGCTTCGACCACGCGGGCGTGACCGCCGAGGTCGCGATGCACCTTATGCCCGGCATAGCTTTTCTCAGTCGCGGAGACCGTGGCTTCGAGAATCGCAGGATCGATCTCGATCAGGACGCGTCCCTCTTTGCGAAGCCGCTGCGCTGCGGCCTCGAGCAGTCGCATCACCACTGCCGATCCGTCACCAGCTGCAAACAGAGCGCCGGCGGGTTGCGCCGTCACCTCTGGGGGCAACTCGGCGCCCTCGCCCACGTAGGGCAGATTTGCGCACACGAGGTCGAACTCGCCCGGCATCGGCTCCATGAGATCTCCGCACACAAGATGAACGCGCGCCGCCAGGCCATGCTTCGCCACGTTGCGTCCCGCGACTTCCAGCGCCTTTTCGCTGACGTCTCCGGCCCACACCTCGACGTTTGGTGCGTAGTGGGCCAGCGCCACAGCGATGCAACCGCTGCCGGTGCCGACGTCGGCTGCCCTGATTGGCGTTCCCGCCTCGCGAGCGATCGCCACCGCGCGCTGCACCAGGACCTCTGTGTCCGGGTTGGGTACCAGCACGTCGCGGCTGACCTCGAAGTCCAGGGCCATGAACTCCTTGTGGCCGACGAGATACGCGACAGGTTCTCGCCGTGCGCGTCGCGCCAGCAGGTCTCGATAGCGAGCGAGCTCCGGCTCCGTCAGCAGGCGGTCGAACTGCACATAAAGGTCCAGCCGTCGGACGCCAAGGGTGTAGGCAAGCAGCACTTCGGAGTCGAGTCGCGGCGAGTCCGATCCGTGCTTCTGCAGGTGGCCGGTGGCGCGCTTGAGCACCTCGAGCACGCTGATCTGCTGCTCGCTCGTCAGTCGGGTGGATTCTCCAATTGCGCTGCCCGGTCGGCTGAGATCAGCGCTGAAACGAGCTCCTCGAGATCGCCGGCCATGACCTGGTCGAGCTTGTGCAGCGTGAGCTTGATGCGGTGGTCCGTGACGCGGTTCTCCTTGAAGTTGTAGGTGCGGATCTTCTCCGAGCGGCCTCCGGTACCCACCATCGAGCGCCGCTGCGCGCCGATCGCCGCCTGCTGTTCGGCGAGCTTCAGGTCGTAGAGCCGCGCACGCAGAACGCGCAGCGCTTTTTCACGGTTCTGAAGCTGCGACTTCTCGTCCTGCATGCTCACGACCAGGCCGGTCGGCTTGTGTGTCATGCGGATGGCGGAGTAGGTCGTGTTGACGCTCTGACCTCCTGGTCCGGTGGAGGTCGAGGTTTTGATCTCGAGATCCTCAGGCTTGATCTCGACCTCGACAGGATCCGCCTCAGGCATCACAGCGACTGTCGCTGCGGAAGTATGGATGCGGCCCTGTGCCTCGGTCTTGGGCACCCGCTGTACACGGTGCACGCCACCCTCGTACTTCAGCTGCGAGTACGCCCCCTGGCCGTGAACCTCGAACTCTACCCGGTCGAAGCCGCCTTTCTCGCTCGGCCTGGCGTCGACGACCTCGGTCTTCCAGCCCTTCTTCTCCGCCCACCTCTGGTACATGCGGAAGAGGTCGGCCGCAAAGAGGGCAGCCTCCTCCCCACCCTCGGCCCCCTGGATCTCGACGATGACGTCACGTTCGTCATTGGGGTCCTTGGGCAGGAGCAAGAGCTTCAGCCGATCGCCACCCTCCCCTGCCTGCGCCGCAGCCCGCCGCTCCTCCGAGCGCAGGTACTCCTGCATCTCTGGATCCTTCTCATGCTTGAGCATCTCCCGCGCCGACTCAGCCTCGTGCAGGGCTCGCCTGTACTCCTGATAAGCCGTGACCAAGTCGCGCAGGCTGCGCTGCTCCCGCGCGAGCTTGGTCAGCTGGTTGTGGTCCGTAGCGACCTCAGGCTTCGACATCTCCGCCTCGATCTCCTGGTAACGCTTCGTGACGCGCTCGAGCCGATCTATCAAGTTCCACCCACCGTGTGGCCTGGCTTCGCCAGGCCACCGCCCCCAAATGTCGTAGGCATGGCCAGCATCGTCGGGGGGGTCTCCGTAGGGGGGGCCTGCCCCCCCTGCGCCTTATCTATCACGCAGCTGCGACTTCCTCTTCGCCCTCGCGGGCAGCGTTGAAGGCGGCGATCGCGACCTCGAGCATGTCGTCAGACGGTTGGCGGGTCGTGAACTTCTGGGTGCCCAGGACCGGAAGCAGCAGGACCTTGACCACCGGATTGGTCCTGTGCCTCGCCATGTACCGGATGGCCTCGAACCCGGTGCCGGCAATGATCGGGATCGCCAGCACGCGGCTCGCGATGAGCCAGAACCAGTTGGGCTGGGCCAGCGCGACAATGCTGAAGACGACCACGCTCACCACCAGCACCACGAGCAGGAACCCGGTTCCGCAGCGCGGATGCAGCAGGCTAGCGCGCCGCACCGAGGAAACCTCGAGCGGCCAGCCCGCCTCGAAGGCATTGATGGTCTTGTGCTCGGCGCCGTGGTACTGGAATACCCGGCGCACATCGGGGAGCAACGCGATCAATGAGAGGTAGCCGAGCACCAACCCCACCCGGATGAGCCCTTCGACGACGACGAACAGGAAGCTTCCGCTGCGATGAACCGCTGCGCCGGCCAGCACCAAAGGCAGCCCGATGAACAGCAGCAGGCCGAAGACTGCCGCTACCGCCACCGAGCCTGTTATTTCGCGCTTGCCGATCTGGACGTCGCGCGCGCCGGCGTTCATGTTCGCCGACCACATCAGCGCTTTCATTCCCAGGTGCATCTGCTCGCCGATCAGCGCGAGCCCGCGCACGAAGGGCTGCTTCCAGAATGGGTTGACGTAGATCGGTGCGTTGAGCTCTCCGCGGTCGACCACGATCTGAAGCGTGTTCGGGACCCGCACGGCAACGGCGTAGTGCCGCCGGCCGCGCATCATGACGCCCTCGATCACCGCCTGGCCGCCGTAGAAGAAGGGCTCTTTCTTAGGGAGTACCTTCTTCTGGTCCGCCTCGGACTCTTCGTCCGGAAGCGGCATCTATCTCGCCTTGGCGGCCCGCTTGCGGAAGCGCTCGACCTGCCCGCCCGTGTCCACGATTCGCTGCGTCCCGGTGAAGAACGGGTGGCACACGGAGCAGATCTCGGTCTTGAGCTCTTTGCGAGTCGAGCCCGTCCTGAACGTGTTTCCACACACGCAGGTGACGAGCGCGTCTTCGTAGTAGGTGGGGTGAATGGCTACTTTCACGGTTTGACTCCTAGGGAAGTTTACTGAACGAACGGATTGAAGAAATCCAGGGACTGGGCGGTCATTACGCCCAGGTACACGACCAGGGCGAGCCAGGCCGCGCCAAGCGCCCACCGTGCGCGGACCGGAACCGAAGTGTAGTAAGGGCTCTGAGCGGCGCGGAAGCGCTGCACCAGGGAGCTCAGCCCGAACACGGCGATGATGATCAAGAAGATGCTGTGCAGCCACAAGATGGCGAGCACAACCAGCCCGTAGCCGGCGACGTACACCCACTTCGAGACCGGGGCCAGGATCCACGATCCGTCGAGCTGCCAGACGGGGATCAGGTTGAAGAGGTTGATGATGAAGCCCAGGACGGCGGCGAGCAGCAGGACGTCCCATCCCGTGGAGAGGTAGAGGAGGTAGGCAGCCGTCGCCCCAATGGTTCCGGCGATCGGGCCGGCGATGCCGATCTGCGCCTGCTTGAGCGCGGAGGTGGGGTGCGAACGCTGGAAGATCGCAGCCCCGAGGAAAGGGATGAAAATCGGCGCGGTCGCCTGCATGCCCTGGCGCCGGATCTCCAGGACGTGTCCCATCTCGTGCACGAAGATCATCGAGATCAAAGCTGCGGCGAACCAGGGTCCCCGCAGCCAGGCGTAGCCGGCGAAGCTGATCAGCACCGAGACCAGGGTCCCGAGCGCGGGCAGCTTGAGCAGGAGCACGCCGCCGTACTTGAAAAGAGCGAACAGGGCGGCAGCAGCGCCTCCCAGCCAGCCTGCGGCCTGGCGTCCAGTCTGCCTGGGCGCGGGGGCGTAGTGGTAGGGGGAGTCCGGCGGGATGTCCGACGTCACCTGGTAGAGCGGTGGCGGCGGTGGCGGGAGGTAGTCGCCCTTGGGGTCCTGCATTTTCCTACGTCCTTAAATACCCGCCCGCGGACACCCCTAATCCCGGTAAGCGAACTGCGCCACCTGGATCCCGGCCGGGCTGCGTACCGCGACTGAGGCGACACATACCGGCAGGAAGCAGCGGACCGGCCGCACCTCCACCCGATCCAGGATGGTGGCAGCAGGGTCGTAGTCGGCGTTCACGGCCTGCTCGATGGCCACCTGGTCTTTGTAGCCAGGCGCCCTCAGGATGCCGAGGCAGACGGTCTGGTCCGGCGCCAGCCTCTGGACCGAGGTTGGCTGCTCCAGGGCGAAAGTGCGCACGACACGGTCCAGGCGGCCAGCGTCGCTCTCGGTCACAAGGACGTTCTCAACTCCATCGAAGCCCAGCCCCTGCGGGTTGCGCAGCCCCGTGGCCAGGTTGGCATGCCCCGTCACGTCGTAAAGCCGGCCCTGCCCCGGCAGGATCACGAGCACATGACCTCCACTGGTACGGACTACGTCGTCAACGCCAGGTAGGTTTCCGGCCAGCACGTAATGTCCGCCGGCGTTCTGCAGGGCGAACACTGCGCTCGCGTTCTCGTCGGCGACCAGGTACGGGCCTCCATGGCCGGTCGGGTTGGTCCAGATGCCGGCCGGCCGGCTGAACCCGGTCTCGCGCCGCACCACCCTTCCGGACTTATCCACGGCGAGCAGGGTTCCATGTGGGCTGTCGGGGATCCAGAGGAGGTCGCCGCTCGCCCCGATCCCGTCCAGGTTCTCGCCGCTCGGCACCGGCTGCAGCTGGATCACCGTGCGCACACCGGTTGCCGTCAGAGCGACGACGCGCGCATGCAGCTGGTCGGCGACGTAGGTCACGCCTCCCATCTGAGCGATGCCCTCGGCCTCCGGTATCACCTGCGCCAACTTGGTGACCGCGACAGGACCACCCACCACGGCGATGTGCCCGTCACCGTGCTCGCCGACGAGCACTGTCCCGTCGTCCGGCACGTAGAGAAGATCGTCGGGGACGTTCAGACCGGAGGCCAGAACCTCGACCGGGGATGCCGACGCCACCCCGGATGCTCGCGGACGCGCCACCGGCTGCGTGCAGGGCGGCGGCGGACTTGCTGAGGGCGACTGTGAAATCCCAGGAGACGGCAGGCGCGTGACGGCAGTGCTCGACGAGCACGCGCAGACGAGGAGCAGCGCGAGGGCTGCGCTACGAGTCGCTGTTGCCTTCCAGCAGCTCCGCCGGCCGAAGCTCCATCTGGTCGATGCCGCTCTGGAGGAACGCCGCCCGCACGAAGTCGCGGAACAAGGGGTGCGGCCGGTTGGGCCGCGAGCGGAACTCAGGGTGGAACTGGCTGGCGACGAACCAGGGGTGGTCGGCGAGCTCGACGATCTCGACGAGCCTGGCGTTCGGCGAAACGCCGCTGAAGATCATGCCCGCGTCGCCGAGCACCTCACGGTACTCGTTGTTGAACTCGAAGCGATGACGGTGCCTTTCGTAGACGACCTCCTCGCCGTAAGCCTTGTGCGCCAGCGTGCCCGGCACGAGCTTGCAGGGGTACAGGCCGAGCCGCATCGATGCGCCCATCTGGTCGATGTTCCGCTGCTCGGGCATGAGGTCGATCACAGGCGTCGACGTGAAGGCTGCGAACTCGGTCGAGTTGGCATCCGGCGCGTCAAGCGTTTCGCGGGCGAAGTCGATCACTGCGCACTGCATGCCGAGGCACAGACCGAGATATGGGATCCGGTTGTGACGTGCATAGCGGGAGGCCATCACCTTTCCCTCGATGCCGCGGTATCCGAACCCGCCCGGCACCACGATCCCGGCGACACCCATCAGCGGTGAGCTGTCGCCCGCATCCAGCTTCTCCGACGAGACCCAGCGGATGTCGACGGCCACGTTGTGGTGAACGCCTGCGTGCCGGAGCGATTCGATCACGCTGAGGTAAGCGTCGGGCAGAGCCACGTACTTGCCCACAAGCGCAATCGGGACCGACGCGCGCGGATGCTTGATGCGATCGATCAGCTGAATCCACGGGCCGTGCTCTGGGGAGTGGGCCGACTCATCGAGCTCGAAGTGCTTCGCCATCACCCGGCCGAGGCCCGCAGCCTCGAGCATCAGCGGAACCTCATAGATCGATTCGACGTCGGGCACTGACACGACCGCCTCGCGAGGAACGTCCGTGAACAGCGCGATCTTCTCTTTGAGATCCTGCTCGAGCGGTGATTCGGAGCGGCAGATGATCGCGTCGGGCTGGATACCTATCGCTCGCAGGGCCTGCACCGAGTGCTGGGTCGGCTTGGTCTTCATCTCCTGGCCCCGCACGACGGGCACCAGCGAGCAGTGCACGTAAAAGACGTTCTGCCGGCCAAGGTCGTTCTTCAGCTGGCGGATCGCCTCCAGGAATGGGAGGCTTTCGATGTCGCCGACGGTCCCCCCCACCTCAACGACGACCGCGTCGACCTGTGGGTCACGTGAGGCGCGGAGAATCTTCTCTTTGATCACGTTCGTGACGTGTGGGATCACCTGCACCGTGGCGCCGAGGTAGTCGCCCCTGCGCTCACGCGCGATGACCTCCTGGTAGATCTTCCCGGTCGTCACATTGGAGGCGACGGTCAGGTTCTCGTCAACGAAGCGCTCGTAGTGCCCGAGGTCGAGGTCAGTCTCAGCCCCGTCGTCGGTGACGAACACCTCGCCGTGCTGGTAGGGGCTCATCGTGCCCGGGTCGACGTTGAGGTAAGGATCGAGCTTTTGTAGGGAGACTGAAAGGTGCCGCGCCTTCAGGATGTTCCCGATCGAGGCCGCGGTAATTCCTTTGCCGAGAGAGGAGACGACACCCCCGGTCACGAAAACGTACTTCGACATGGTCGACCTCCAGGGCGGTTTTATGAATTCTACCGACTGGGGGCCTGCAGCGAAACCCCGCTCAGGTTCTGGGCTCTGCTTTTGGCTCCAGAACCACGACCTTGGTCTCCCACTCGCCGGCCGAGGTCGCCTGCACTGTCAGCTTGGGCTGGGGCTCCATGGCCGTCACCGCCATCTCCTTCAGGAACCTGTCGACGCCATCGAGCTCCACCTTCAGGCCGGGGATCGCGTAGTGCATGGGCACTACATACCGCGGCTCCAGCTGGCGCACCACCTCGGCCGCCTCCACCGCATTGATCGCAGACCGTCCTCCCACCGGAACCAGGAGCACGTCGACTGACGAAACGCTTTCGGCGTCAGAGTCGTCCAGCCGGTGCCCGAGGTCGCCGAGGTGGCACACCCGGACATCGTCGATCTCGATCAGGTAGACGGTGTTCCGGCCCCGCTTTGCTCCCTTCTCGGCGTCGTGGAACGCCGGCAGGCCGATGACGCTGACGTCGCGAACCTCGTACTCGCCCGGTCCGTTGATGACGTAGGGCTCGCCGCGCACGACCTCGGTGAAGCTGTGGTTCTCATGCTCGTGGCTGACGGTGACGAGGTCGGCGTCCTGCTTCGCAAGCCTGAGTCCGATCGCAGGCGGATATGGGTCGGTGATGACTGCCGCGTTCTTGCCGCGGAGCCGGAAGCAACCGTGTCCCAGCCATGTGACGTCCACTGATCACATCCTCTCTGGTGCCGAAACGCCAATCAAATCCAATGCTGTCTTCAAAGTGTGACGTGCCGCCCGGCACAGCTCCAGCCGGGCCCTTGTCAAGAGCGGATCGTCGACCACTACGCGGTGCGCGCCATCCTCATTGCCGGCGTGGTAGAAGCGATGCACCGCAGTGGCGAGGTCGTGGACGTAGTACGGGATCCGGTGCGGCTCCATGAGACGGGCCGCATCCTCGACGACTTCGGGCCAGAACGCCAGCTGGCGTGCGACGTCGAGCTCCCACGGCTGTGCAAGCAGCGACATGTCTGCTTCTTCGCGCAATCGCGGGTGGCGCTCGGCAGCGGTGAGCTCGACGTTGAAGAGGCGCGCGTGCGCGTACTGGGCGTAGTAGACAGGATTCTCGTTGCTCTGCGCGAGCGCAAGCTCCAGGTCGAACTCGATGGTCGTATCGGGCGACCGCAACAGATAGAAGTAGCGAACCGCATCCGAGCCCACGCGGTCGATGAGCTCGTCAAGCGTGACAAAGCGGCCGGCGCGCTTTGACATCTTTCCCCCCGTGCCGGCGGCCGCGCCTTCCTTCAAGTTGACCATCTGGTTGAGGATGATCACGAGCTTGTCGGGGTCGAGGCCGAGCGCGGTGGTCGCGGACTTCATTCGCGAGACGTAGCCGTGGTGGTCAGCGCCCCACACCTCGATGACCCGGTTGAAGTGGCGCTGCTCGAAACGGCTCAGCAGGTAGCCGATGTCTGAAGCGAAGTAGGTCGGCTCGCCATTCGACCGGATGACGACGCGGTCCTCATCCTCGGCCAGCACCTGCTCGCCGAGGCCGTCCTCCTCCTCCAGCGCTGAGCCGAACCAGAGGGCGCCGTCGCGCTCCTTCAGAAATCCGGACTCGCGCAGCCGCTCGATCGCCACCTGAGGCAGGCCGTCCTTCCACAGCGCCGACTCCTGAAACCAGACGTCGTAGCGGACACCCAGCCTCCCGACGGTCATCCGAATCCGGTCGACCATGGCGGCGATCGCAAACGCACGCAGCTTCTGCTCGGCCTCGTCATGGGGCAGGGCTTCGATGCCCGGCAGCTCACGCCTCGCCGCCTCGGCGATCTCGGTCACATAGGCGCCCGTGTAGCCGCGCTCGGGCGGCTCGTCGCCATGTAGCCGCGCGTACACGGACTCTCCGAAGAGCCGCGCCTGGGTGTTCTGGTCGTTGACGTAGTACTCGCGCTCGGGCTTGTGTCCCGTGAACTCCAGAATCCTTGCCAGCGAGTCACCGAGGATGGCGCCCCTCCCATGTCCGATGTGCAGCGGACCAGTCGGATTGACGCTGAGGAACTCCACCTGCAGGCGCTCATCCCGGCCGATGTCGGCGGCGCCGTAACCAGGACCGCGGGCGGCGACCTGGGCGACGAGTTGCTGAAGCCATTCCGGCGTGAGCCTGAAGTTCACGTAGCCCGGAGCCGCGGGTTCGGCGGTTGCGGCTCCGTCCGCGATGCGGATCGTCCCTGCGAGGCTCGAGGCGATCTGCAGCGGTGCCTGGCGCAGCTCGCGTGCCAGCTTCAGACCGGCGGAGCTTGCGTAGTCGCCATGCGCTGGATTCTTGGCCCTCCCCAGCTCGAGGTCGGGAACCTGTGTGACGCCGAGCTCCCGGACGGCCGACTCAAGCGCGGAGGCCAGGCGGCTCCGAATGCCGCCGTCCATAACCGCCGCCATCAGCAGGTCGGATGCTGGCCGACGAGGGACAGCTGTACCTGCGAGGAAGCCCCGCCGCGCACGTAGGTGATGGTGACGCGCTGGTTGGCATGGAACTGCGAGCGCAACAGCAGCCCCAGCGGGTGGGCCGCGTCGATCTTGGCCTCGTCGAGCTGCGTGATGACGTCATCCGGCTGCAGGCCGGCGGCGGCGGCAGGGCCGCCCGGTGTCACGCTCGCGACCAGGCTTCCTTCGGGAAGATTCCGCAGCGATGCGACCTGCGCGTTCATCTCGGTCGTCTGCGCCTCGAGCGAAGGCACGAGGACCTGGCCGGTCTGGAGGATTTGCTGTACGTCGTCCTGGATGTCGGCGGTGTTCAGGCCGTAACCGATCACACCCGACGGGCTCTCCATCGCCACGCCGATCACCTGGGCCTGGATGTTGATCAGCGGCCCTCCGGTGGTTCCGGCCCGGAAGTTGGCGTCGGTCTGGATGGTGTCGCTCAGCTGAAGCGTGTGATCGGGCGCGCCGGGATCTGAGATGACCATTTGTTGGTGCAAAGCGCTGACGATCCCCCGGGTGACTGCGCTGCCCTGCAAGGGCCCGGCGATCGCGACCACTGCCTGTCCCGTCGTCACGGCCGACGGGTCGCCGAAGGCCAGCGTGGGAAGGCCGCTCACCTGGTCGATCTTGAGCACAGCCACGGCGGTCTGGCAGTCGTAGTCGACCAAACGGGCCTGATGCAGCCTGGAGTCGCTGGAGATGAGCACGATGAGGCTGCTGGATCCGGTGATGACGTCGACGTTGGTGACGATGTAGCCGTCGCTGGTGAGCAGATAGCCCGACCCGGCTTTGACGGCCGGCTGCTGAGCGGTGACGATGCTGACAACTGCGGGCTTGGCGCGAGCGGCCGCCTGCACGATTGCCGAGTCCTCCGACACGGTGACTCCGGAGCGGATGTCGACCGACTGCGGGTTTGTGCGCTGTTGGAGACGCAGGATCGTCAGGCTCACGCCCGCGGCCACCGTGCCCGCGAGCAGGATCACACCGATGGCAGCAGCAAGGGACCGGGGAAAGCGCATGAAGAGGTTGAGTGTAGGTATCGAAGCGCGCCGCCGGTGCCGGCTCTAGGTTTGGCGGTAAGGCTCCGACGGATACCAGGTCATCACGAGCTGGCGGTTCGGCTCAAAACCCGCCCCGCGGTAGAGACGCACGGCCGCCTCATTTTCGGGTCGCGTCCAGACGTAGCCGAGGGTCACGCCTCGCTCGCGGAACAGCCTGACGGCTTGCTCCATGAGCACCTCGCCGACCCCATGGCCGCGATGCGCCGGGGCGACGCTCACCTCGGCCACCTCGCCCTCCAGGCCGGTGCCGGGATCATGGAGAACGACCCAGCAGAAGCCGATGACCGAGCCGTCGTCATCGCGGGCGACGAAGATGACGTTCTCCCCTCGGAAGGCGTTGGGGATCGACGCCAGGTGGTCCTCGATCTCGAACCGGCTCAGCTGGGGATGGTCCGCGTAGTGGGCCTGCTCGGTCAGGTGAAGGTCCACCAGAAGAGGTTTGATCTGGGCGTAATCCGCCTCAGCGAGTCGCTCGACCATCAGTGTCCCCATCCCGATCCGATGGTAGCGTAGGGTCCCGCCTGAACTGTCGAAGGGATCGCATAAATTTTCTCCGACGACGCCGACGTAGCTCAGCTGGCAGAGCAGCCGCCTCGTAAGTGGCAGGTCGTGGGTTCGAATCCCACCGTCGGCTCCATCCAGGGCTCGTTAATTCGGCGGGTTTGGTGCCAGAAAGGTGTTTGCAGGCCTGTCCATGGACCCGGTTGGCGCCAAGGGTGCCGAATCAGCCACAGGCCGGCCGGGCGAGTGGTAGACCATTGACGCCAGCAGCAGCACCTCGGCCACCAGGATGGGGACCGCCAGGACGACGAGCGCCAGCTCGAGCAGCGCGAAGCCGGCGACAAGCAGGGCCACCTGCGCGGTGGACGGTTGCGATCGGAGCACCAGCCAGCCGGCGACCACGAGCATGGCGAAGTCCTGGAACCCGACATAGGGCGTGAAGAGAAGCGACCCCGTGATGCCGGCGGCGATCGGCATCGCGGTGCCCGCCCCCCGCCAACGCCACGCAGCCGCCATGGTGGCCACCAGCACCACCGCCTGCACGCCGTAGAGCTGCAGACCCGTGCCGATCACGCCCGAGACTGCATAGCCGCGCGTGATCTGCCATCCGGAGGCCAGCGAGAGTGCGTCCCGGTAGCGGAGCACTCCATCGTGCCCGAGCAGCGCGAGCGAAACCATGACCATGAAGAACGTCGCCACCAACCAGCCTCCAAAAACACGTCCGTGGCCCGACACGACCAGGCACAGCGGAACGAGCAGCGCGATCTGAGGCTTCAAGGCGATCAGGCTCAGGGCGAGGCCGGCCAGAGCAGGGCGGTCCCGGTCCGCCAGCCACCAGCAGCCGGCGACCGCAGCCGCGACCAGGGCCACCGGCTGGCCCACCATCACGCCGAACGCGACAGGCAGCA
This sequence comes from Chloroflexota bacterium, assembly GCA_005881025.1. Taxonomy (GTDB): domain Bacteria; phylum Chloroflexota; class Dormibacteria; order Dormibacterales; family Dormibacteraceae; genus CF-54. Next base: position 17,489 of record VBFO01000110.1, read on the forward strand.
CGCCGAGCCATAGCGCCCCGTGCGCGGCCTTGCTGAATCGGTCGCCCGGCGCGGCCGCGTACCACGCCACCCCCAGAGCCGCGAGCACCAGCACGGTCCAGACGACAACGGACAGGTCGAAGGGCAGCACGGTGAGTGGGGTGACCAGCCACACCAGCGGCGGCGGGTTCAAGAACGGTGACCAGTAGAAGCCTGCGCCGAGGTTTTCGATCGCAGCTTTCTGTGCTGCCAGGTCGTACAGGTGCCCGTAGCCCTGGTGCAGCGTCAGGTCGGCAGTCCCGTACATCAGCCGGAAGTCGTTTCGGATCCGGTACTGCGGGATGTAGGTGAGGATCGAGAAGTACACGTCCAGGGCCGTCAGGCCGAGCCCGAGGGCCAGCCCGCCAAACGCCCACAGCTTGCGGCGGCTCGCGAGGAACCGGATCACGGGCCAAAAGTAAAGGCTCAGACCTCGGTCTGAGCCCTTACTCGAGGTTTCAGTCCTCTTAGTTCACTTCGCGGTAGTCGGCGTCCACGACGTCTTCCTGCTTCTTCTCAGCCTCGCCGTCCGGCGAGCCGCCGGTATCTGAGCTTCCGGGAGTGGACCCGGCTTGCTGGTAGATGTGCTGGCCGATCTTCTGCAGCGCCTCGTTGAACTGGTCCATCTCACGCCGCAGCACTGCGGCGTCGGAGCCCTTGGCCGCACTCTTGAGCGACTCGAGCTTGGTGTTCACCTCCGACTTGATGTCATCGGGAATCTTGTCCGCGTTGTCCTTCATGACCTTCTCAGCCTGGTGAATCATGTGGTCCGCCTGGTTGCGGAGCTCGACCTCCTCACGCTTGGCCCGGTCCTCGGAGGCGTGGGTCTCGGCCTCTTTGACCATCCGCTCGACCTCGTCCTTGGCCAGCGTCGAGGACGCCGTGATGGTCACCGACTGCTCGCGGCCGGTGCCCTTGTCCTGCGCTTTGACGTTCAGGATGCCGTTGGCGTCGATGTCGAAGGTGACCTCGATCTGAGGCACTCCGCGGGGCGCAGGCGGGATCCCGTCCAGGTGGAAGCGCCCAAGCGTCCGGTTGTCGCGGGCCATCTCGCGCTCGCCCTGCAGGACGTGAACCTCGACCGACGTCTGGGTGTCGGCCGCAGTCGAGAAGACCTGTGAGCGCGAGGTCGGGATGGTGGTGTTCCTGTCGATCAGCTTGGTCATCACGCCACCCAGCGTCTCGACTCCCAGTGAGAGGGGCGTGACGTCCAGGAGCAGGATGTCCTTGACCTCGCCCTTCAGCACGCCGGCCTGAATCGCGGCTCCGACGGCGACGACCTCGTCAGGGTTGACGCCCTTGTGGGGCTCCTTGCCTCCGAGCAGGTCCTTGACCAGCTGCTGGATGATCGGCATGCGGGTCGCGCCTCCAACCAGCACGACCTCGTCGATCTGCTGCGGGGTGAGGCTGGCGTCCTTCAGCGCGGCCAGGAAAGGCTGGCGGCACCGCTCGGTGAGGTCGGCCGTCAGCGATTCGAACTTGGCGCGCGTGAGCGTCATCTCGAGGTGCTTAGGACCTGTCTGGTCGGCAGTGATGAACGGCAGGTTGACCGTCGTCTCCAGCCGGCTGGACAGCTCGATCTTGGCGCGCTCCGCTGCTTCCGTCAGCCGCTGCAGCGCCTGGCGGTCGGTCTTCAGGTCGATGCCGTTCTGCTTCTTGAACTCTTCGGCAAGCCAGTCCACGACCCGGCGGTCGTAGTCGTCGCCACCGAGGTGAGTGTCGCCATTGGTCGACTTGACCTCGAACACGCCGTCACCGACGTCCAGGACCGACACGTCGAACGTGCCGCCGCCGAGGTCGAAGACGAGGATCGTCTCGTTCGCCTTCTTGTCCAGCCCGTACGCCAGCGAGGCGGCTGTGGGCTCGTTGATGATTCGGAGCACATTCAACCCGGCGATCTGACCGGCGTTTTTGGTCGCCTGCCGTTGTGAGTCGTTGAAGTACGCAGGCACGGTGATGACCGCGTCGGTCACCTTCTCACCGAGGTAGGCCTCGGCGTCGGACTTCAGCTTCTGCAGGATCATGGCCGAGATCTCCTCGGGCGTGAACTCCTTTTCCACGTTCGGGATCTTCACCACGACCCGCTCGTCCTTGCCCGCCTTGACGTCGTAAGGGACGATCGTCCTCTCGGAGGACACCTCGCCGAGCTTCCGGCCCATGAAACGCTTGATCGAGTAGATCGTGTTCTCGGGGTTGACGGCGGCCTGACGCCGGGCCAGCTGCCCGACAAGGCGCTCGCCTGACTTCGTGAAAGCGACCACTGAAGGCGTCGTGCGCGCGCCTTCCGAGTTAGGAATGACAACCGGCTCGCCGCCCTCCATGACGGCGATTACAGAGTTGGTCGTTCCAAGGTCGATTCCTACGGTCTTAGGCATCTGTCAGCTGTCCCTCCAAGGCGCCTGCGCGCCGGCTTTGAATTTCCACTGGTGATCTCTTCCCCTCCGCCTGGATCTCAAAACCAGACTCGGCCACCCAAACGACACTAGGCTAGGACGGTGATCTACGAGCTCGATCCGGTGGACGTGATCGAGGTCGCGGCCGTCGGCGAGCCGGGCAAGCGGCGCTTCTTCCTGCTCGCGTCGGGGCAGGGCCGAACGCTGACTCTGGCCTGCGAAAAAACCCAGGTTCAGGCCCTGATCGTCCGCCTGCACCAGATGATGGAAGCGCAGGGCGTCGACACAGAGGGTCGGGCCCCGTCGAGCGCCGCGCTCGCGCCGGGCGAGCCGGAATGGCAGGTCGGCGAGATGGGGCTCGGGTACCACGAGGCTCGCCAGATGTTCGTGCTCGTGGCGAGCCAGGCGGCCGCAATCGAAGATGCGACTCAGGAGTCACCTCAGGAAACAGTCCAGGAAGACCAGCCGTCGGTCCGCTTCTGGTTGAGCCACCGGCAGGTGGCCGAGTTCTCGCTGCAGGCGGAGGGCGTGCTCACCGCGGGCCGGCCCCTGTGCCCCCGCTGCGGCCTGCCCATGGACCCCGCCGGCCACCCCTGCCCGGTCTCCAACGGTGCCCGGCCGATCTTCTGAGCGCCGGATGCCGGACCGGCGGGAGGCGGAGCGACTCCTGGCGGACCTGCCCGAGATGGAGCTGCTGGGCATCCTGCGGGGGGCCTCGAACTACACCTTCCTGGCCCGGCTGCAGCCGCATCCACCCGACGGGCTGAACGCCGTCTACAAGCCCGCCCGTGGCGAATCGCCCCTGTGGGACTTTGCGGCCGGCACTCTCTACCGCCGTGAGGTCGCGGCCTATGAGCTGAGCAAGGCACTGGGATGGCCCCGGATCCCGCCCACCGTCGTCCGCCGCGAGGGCCCCCATGGAGTCGGCGCGGTGCAGCTTTTCATAGACGCGGATCGCCGGCACTTCCTGGGCGAGCAGACCGCGCGCCGCGACACTTGGATCCAGGTCGCGCTTTTTGACGTGATCACGAACAACGCGGACCGGAAGTCCGGGCACTGCCTGTTCGACGCCGAGGACGAGGTGTGGGTCATCGACCATGGCCTCACCTTCCACACCGACAACAAGCTGCGAACCGTGATCTGGGACTTCTCGGGGCAGCCGCTTCCTCAAGACCTGTGCGGCGACGTTGAGCGAGCTCTCGCCCAGCACGAGCGCGGGGCCCTCAGGCAGACCCTCGACCGGTTGCTCAGTCCTGCCGAGAACCGGATGCTCAAGCGGCGGCTGCGCGCGGTGCTCGAGCCCGGCTGGACTTTTCCTGAGCCGAGCTCCGCCTGGTCGCTGCCATGGCCGCCGGTCTAGATTTCCGCTAACCTTTCGCACTTCCCCATGAGGGCGCTCAAGGTCCTGGCCGTCATCCCACTCTGGTTTCTGCTTACCGCCGACGCGAGCCCAGCACCGACTGACAATCCGAGCCCGCAGCCGACTCCGACCCCCATCCACGCCTACATCACGCTGGACGTCTCGGCAGGCGGGCCGAACACGCAGATCACCGTGAGCGGGAACTCGTTCAACCCTGGCCAGGCGGTTTCGATCGACTGGGACGGCGACCCGAGCAAGGTTCTTGGCTCGGCCACTGCAAACGCCCAGGGAAACTTCTCGGGCGTGCGGGTGAAGGCATACGCTCGCGCGGCACCGGGTCTTCACCACCTCTGTGCGACTGTGAATCCCTTCCCGTGCGCGCAGTTCACGCTGCAAGGCACGCCGACTCCCACGCCAAGGGTCTCCCCGAGACCGACACCCACGCCTTCGGCCTCGCCGTCGCCGAGCCCCACCCCCAGCCTCATCGCGATTCCGGCAGGCTCGAACAACAACGGGCTCGATGTGATGCTGCGTCCGCCCTTCATCTTCCTGCCGATCTTCGGGCTGATCGCGCTGTTCTTGGCGATCGGCTACTGGCTGTTCAGCAAACTGCCGCGGCCGCAGAGGAACCTGCCTTCGGCCTCGATCGTTCACCGCAGCGCCCGGCCGCTGCGCGGTCCGATCTATCCGAACGCAACTCCGCCACCGCCCGGCGACGAGCCACCTACAGAGCCACCATGGGCGGGTCCGCGAGAGGGCTGATAGCCACCACCTCATTTCGAACTTAGACTTCGAGAGCGATGGCGCTCCTCGATGTGCGCGACCTCAGCGTGCGCTTCGGTGGAGTCATCGCCCTCGACGGTGTCTCGTTCTCGGTCGAAGCCGGTCAGGTCGTGGCGGTGATCGGCCCCAACGGCGCAGGCAAGACGACCCTCTTCAACGTCGTCACCCGCGTGTACCGGCCGGCCGGCGGCTCCGTGCACCTGGACGGCCAATCGGTGCTCGGAATCTCCCCGCACCAGGTCATCAAGCGAGGCCTGGCCCGCACGTTCCAGAACGTCGCCCTCTTTCGCTCGATGACGGTGCTCGAGAACGTGCTGGTCGGCAACCACTCCCGGACCCACACGACCTTTCTGGGGGCAGCCGTGCCGACTCCAGGCGCCTCGCGGATGGAGTCTGAAGCTCGAAAGCGCGCGATGGAGGTGCTCGAGTTCGTCGGCCTGGCCGGCCGGGCCGCGGAACCTGTTGCCTCGCTGCCATTTGGCACCCAGAAGAAGGTGGAGCTGGCCAGGGCGCTGGCCTCCAAACCCAGACTGCTGCTGCTGGATGAGCCCGCCGGGGGCATCAGCCACGAAGAGGTCGGAGGCGTGGCCGCGCTGCTCCGGCGCATCCACAGTGAGCTCGATGTGACGGTGCTCCTGGTCGAGCACAACATGGGCTTCGTGATGGGCCTCTCCGACCACGTGGTCGTGCTCGATTTCGGCCGCAAGATCGCAGAAGGCACGCCCGATCAAATCCAGCGCAACCCCGCAGTCATCGAGGCTTACCTGGGCGCCGCATGAGAGTGGCGCGCACCCGTCTTCATTCAATGCGTTTGTGCGCAAAAGCAGGTAATTCCGCCCGAATAACGTGCTTTTGTGCGCAAAACCAAGGGTCGATGAAAGGAACTGCTGGGGCCGGACGCTGATGTCGACTCTGCTGGCGCTGGAGGGTGTGCGAGCGGGCTATGGACAGACCCGCGCGCTCCACGGCGTGTCAATGAGCGTCGGCGAGGGCGACATCGTCGCGTTGCTCGGCGCCAACGGCGCCGGTAAGACGACCACGCTGCGCGCCGTCACAGGCGGCGTGAGGTGGGAGGGCTCCATTCACTTCGCGGGCCGCTCACTGAGCAGGATGTCGACCGAGTCGGTCGTGAGGCTCGGAATCGCGCACGTGCCCGAGGGCCGCGGCATCATCACACAGCTGACCGTCGACGAGAACCTGCGGCTCGGGGCCTACCTGCGCCGGGACCGGCAGGGCGTGCGGGCCGACTACGAGAGGGTCTTCGACTACTTCCCCATCCTGCGCGAGCGGCGAGAGCTGTCCGCCGGCGCGCTGTCGGGAGGTGAGCAGCAGATGCTCGCGCTCGCACGCGCGCTGCTCATGCGCCCCCGGCTGCTGCTCCTTGACGAGCCCTCGCTCGGCCTCGCGCCGCTGGTGGTGCGCTCGCTCTTCGAGATCATTCGCACCATCAACGAGAAAGAAGGTGTAGCGGTCCTGTTGGTGGAGCAGAACGCGCGCATAGCGCTCGAGCTTTCATCCCACGCATATGTGCTCGAGGTCGGCCGGGTCGCGGTCGAAGGACCCAGCGCACAGTTAAAGGAAGAGGAGTCGGTCCGCCGCTCCTATCTCGGGTATTAGAGCGGAAATTGCAAGACTTTCTTCAGCAGGTGGTCAGCGGCATCGCCACCGGGGGCATCTTCGCCAGCCTCGCACTCGCGCTCGTCCTCATCTACAACGCGATGGGGCTCGTCAACTTCGCTCAGGGCGAGATGGCGATGCTGGCCACGTTCACGGCTCTCAGCCTCATCCAGCGCGGCGTCGACTACTGGATCGCGCTGCCGGTGACCCTAGTGCTGGCGTTCGTTGGCGGTGTCGTGATCCAGCGGGTGGTGATCAGGCCTGTCGAGCGCGCCCCTGTGCTGACGCTCGTCATCGTCACCCTGGGTCTGGCCACCCTCATCAACGGGCTGGCCGGCTTTCTCTTCGGATACGTCCCGCGCTCATTCCCAAGCCCGTTCTCGGTTCAGACGGTCAGCATCCTCGGAGCATTCGCCAGCTACCAGGACCTCGGTGTGATCGTCGTGTCGGCGATCGTCCTGGTCCTCATGTACGTGCTGCTGCAGCGGACACCGATCGGGCTCGCGATGCGAGCGGCGGCGCACCAGCCGGAGGCGAGCCGGCTGCTCGGCATCCGCGTCAGCTGGATGCTGGCACTCGGATGGGGGCTGGCGTCGGCGGTGGGCGCCGTCTCGGGGATCATGGCCGCCCCCGCGCTCCTGCTCGAGCCGAACATGATGCAGACGGTCATCATCTACGCCTTCGCGGCAGCGGTCCTCGGCGGCATCGAAAGCCCGCTCGGGGCGGTGCTGGGAGGCCTGATCGTGGGGGTGACGGTGAATCTGGCCGGGGCCTACGTGCCGGGCGTCGGCGGGGACCTTCAGCTCGCGGTTGCCTTCGCCATCATCATCGCCGTCCTCGTCCTCAAGCCCAACGGCCTCATGGGGCGAGGGAGCGTTCGCCGCGCATGACGGCCTTGCGAAACGCGCCACCCCGCTACGCGCTGGTCGTGCTGGTGGTTCTGTTCTTCGCCGGACTCCCGACGGTGGTCACGAGCTTTCAGAGCCTCGAGTGGGCCGGCGTCCTGATCTTTGCGATCGCGATCATGGGCCTGAACGTCCTGGTCGGCTATAACGGCCAGATCTCACTGGGCCACGGCGCCTTCATGGCACTGGGTGCCTACACCACGGCCATCCTGGTGCACCGCTATCAGCTCAACTACCTGGTGACCATTCCGATCGCAGGCCTGCTCACCGGCCTGGTTGGATTTTTCCTGGGCATCCCCGCGCTGCGCCTGTCCCCGCTCTACCTCGCGCTGGCGACCTTTGCCCTGGCTGTCGTGACGCCGAGCCTGATCAAGCGGCCCGAGGGACTCACCAACGGCGTGCAGGGCATCCAGCTCCTCCCGCCTGACCCACCACCGCTCCTGAGCGACGTCTTCTCGCTGGTAAACGGCGGCCAGCCGATGACCAGCGAGCAGTGGCTGTATTACCTGAGCTTCGCGATCGCCTTGCTGCTGTTCTGGGTGGCCTGGAACCTGATCCGGCACCGCCCGGGCCGGGCCCTGCGCGCGATCCGCGATGGCGAGGTGGCAGCCGCCGCGTTCGGGGTCAACGTGGCCGGCTACAAGACGCTGGCTTTCGGCCTGTCAGCCTTCTACGCCGGCGTGGCCGGTTCCCTGTACGGCCTCGCGACGGGCTTCGTCAGCCCGGACACATTCCCCGTCTCGCTCTCATTCCAGCTGCTGGTCGGCGCCGTGATCGGCGGGCTGGCCTCGATCGCCGGACCGCTCGTTGGGGGCATCTTCACCTACTGGCTGCCGATCGTCTCCAGCCAGTTCGTGTCCGACCAGACCTGGATTCCAAGCCAGATTTCCGCCGTGTTCGTCAACGCCGGGCCGGCGGTCACCTATGGGGCGCTCCTGATCCTGATCATGATCTTCGCGCCCAACGGCGTCGTGGGGCTGATACTGTCGGGGTATCGCCGGCTCAGAGACAGGCTGCGCGGGGCCGGCGAAAGGGGAACTGGACAGATGCCGCCGGATCATCAGACTATTTAGTCGAGCTTCAAAGAGTTAAGGAGGAGATCCATGGCGAGGATGGGTTCGCGTCTGGCCGCGCTGGCGGCCTTCCTTGTGGCGGCGGGAGCGTGCGGAGGCTCGAGCGCCGCCCAAGGGGGTACCGACGTCGGCATCACAGCTACACAGATCCTGCTCGGCAATACCATCGCCCAGACCGGGCCGGCAGCGGCGTACGGAACCATCGCCAACGCCGAGAACGCCTACTTCACGTACGTCAACAACAACGGTGGCATCAACGGCCGGAAGGTCACGTTCACCGTCCTCGACGACGGCTACAACCCGGCCAAGACAGTCCCGCTCACCCACCAGCTGATCGAGCAGAACAAGGTGTTCGCAATGTTCAGCGGGCTGGGCACCCAACCGCAGGTATCGGTGCGCGACTACCTGAACTCCAAGTCGGTCCCGCAGCTGTTCGTGGCCACCGGAGCCACCACCTTCAATGGCGACTTCTCGTCACACGGCTGGACGCTGGGCTGGCAGCCTCCGTACCAGGGTGAGTCGCGGATCTATGCCAAGGACATCTTGCAGAACCACCCGAGCGCGAAGATCGGGGTCCTCTACCAGAAGGACGACTATGGCCAGGACTACCTGAAGGGCCTGACCGACGGGCTTGGATCGAAGGCATCGACGATGATCGTCGACCAGGAGAGCTATGACGTCACCGCCACGGTGCCCTCGATCGCATCGCAGCTGTCCAAGCTGAAGAGCAAGGGCGCGGACACCCTGTTCATCTTCGCCACGCCCAGCTTCACGATCGGTGCGCTGGCCATAGTGACCGGGCTCAACTGGTCGCCCCTGACGTACTTGAACTCCGTCTCCAACCCGGCGGCCTACATGAAGATCGCCGCCTCCAAAGGCGCCAAGCTCGATGGGGTCATCAGCGTCAATTACATCAAGGACCCGACCGATCCGGCCTGGGCCGATGACGCAGGCATGAAGCTCTATAGGACAGTGATCGCGAGCTGCACGACGTGCAAGCCCGATGACGGATTCAACATCTACGGCGTCGCGGTTGCCTACACGATGGTGGACGTGCTCAAGCAGGCGGGGTCGAACCTGACCCGCGCGAATGTGATCAAGATCGCGTCCAGCCAGCTCAATGAGACCAACCCATTCCTGCTGCCGGGTATCACGGTGACCACCACCTCGAGTGACCACTTCCCGATCATGCAGGAGCAGGTGGTCCAGTGGACAAACGGCGCCTGGCACCTGCAGGGCAGCCTTATCAACGAGCGCGGGACCATTTCCTGATCGAGGTCAGGCGTGGAGGGAGGCATTCCCTCCACGCCTTACTATTTGCGGCTCACCCGTGATCGAACGATTCAAGCCTTACTGGCTGCACGCCTACCTGCTGACCTACCTGCCCTTCCTGCTGCTGGCTGACAGCCGGATAACGGCGCTGTGGCAGCAGTGGCTGTTGGGAGCTCTCACCTTTGTGGTCCTTTACCTGGCCGCGATGCGAGCACCGAAGGAGCAGCGGGTCCAGGTCTGGGTATGTGTAGCCGTCGCGACCGGGTTTGAGATCTTCGGTTCGCTCATCTGGGGCGTGTACCGCTACCGGCTGCACAACGTGCCGCTGTTCGTGCCACCCGGCCACGGCCTCGTCTACCTCTTCGGGCTGCTGGCGGCGAGCACACCCGTCGTCCAGCAATACGGCCGGCGGGTCGCCTACTTCATCCTGGGTTGCGCCGGGCTGTGGGCACTGCTGGGGCTGACGCTGCTGCCTGCCATCAATGGACGCTTCGACGTGCAGGGTGCGTTGTGCCTGCCGGTTTTCGCGTGGTTCATCCTCCGCTCGCCGCGATGGGCTCTGTTCGCGGGCATCTTCATCGCAACCGGAGCACTCGAGATCGTGGGTACGAGCCTGGGCAACTGGTACTGGGTGCCGGTCGCGCCCTGGACGCACGTTCCGTCAGGTAATCCACCGTCGGTGATCGTCGGCGGCTACTGCGTGATCGACGCCTCGGTCCTGATGGCGATGAAGAGCTACAGGTGGGGCTTGAACACCATGACGATGAGGATCGCGAGCACAATCACGCCCATCGCCTGGCCCAGCGTCTGGCCTCGTCGCGCGAGCTGGGTGAAGGCGGCCGAGGAGGTGTCGCCGGCCTCCACGAGCTTGATCTGATCTCGCAGCGCCGGGGTGTAAAAGCGGGCGGCGACCACGACCAACGCGACAAACAGCACCAGCGCGATGTCGATCCACAACGTGGTGATTGGTATCGAGCCGGCCCACACCATCAGCAAGCCGGTGACCAGCAGGACACCGTAAGCGGGATTGGCGACGCGGTCGTCAAGGAACTTGACGCCCTTGAGCGCGAAAGCGGTGTGCGCTGATTCGCGCTGCGCCCTGAAGATCCAGATCCCGTAGCTGATGTTCAGACCCACCGCGACGATCGCCGAGAGGATGTGGATGAACTTCAGGACCAGAAACAGCGAGAACATCAGGACGCCATCTCCACGGTGGCTGAGCCGACGGTCGTTCGCTGTCCGCCCTCATCCTCGCCCCACACCTCGAGCTCGACCTGCCGGCCGTCGACCTTCGTGATCTTGCCCCTGCACCGATAAGGTTTGCCTGGTACGTCGAGGCCGCGATACGAGACCTCAAAGGTCTTGAGCGTGCCACGATCGCCGAGCCAGTCCGTCACCAGCTGACCGAGAAACCCTGCCTTCAAGAGGCCGTGCAAGATCACTCCGGGCAGCCCGATGCTGCGCGCGTAGTCCTGGTCGTAGTGGATCTCGTAGAAGTCGCCCTGCGCGCCCGCGTATTGCACCAGCTGCCGCGTGGTCGGATGCTTCACCAGCTCGGGGATCTCGTCGCCGACCTTGAGGTTCATCTTCTGATCGCTGTCCCCCGTAGCCTCGCAACCCGGCGGCCATGCTGGTTTTTGAACTCGGTCTCGAAGATGATGAAGAGAAGCGTCCCGCTCGAGCCTGACTTCTCGTAGGCATCAGCCAGTTTCGTGGTGGCTGTGATCTCGTCCCCGACCCTGACAGGCTCCAGGTATTCGAAACGGTTGCCTCCGTTGAGCCATCCCTTGCCGAACTCCTCGGCTTCGGGCACGTGGTACGAAGCCGGCGCCAGCGCGACCAGGAACGTGGGCGGTGCTTCCTCGAGCCAGCGCGGGTTCGGATCGCCGATGGCTTCGGCAAAGCGCTTCAGGTGTCCCGCTTCGACGGTCGCGCTCGTTGCAGGTCGGTCCACGCCGATGCGTACCTTGAGCCGCTCGAGGACCGAGGCGACGGCCATCAGGATTTGAACGCTAGCAAAAGTGGGAAATTAGATAGCGATGGCTTCTGATGTCCTCTGCGGACGCTGCGGCATGTTGCTCACCAACCCGGGCGCACCGTGTCCCCGATGCGGCGCTCCGGCCTCGGGAAGCTGGCAGTACTCCAGGCCCGCTCCGCACAAGGATCCCCGAATCGCGGCCCTGCTGGCCGTCATCCCGGGCTGCGGCCACTTCTACCTCGGTCACAACCTGAAGGGAGTCGGCTTCCTGGTGGGGATCAGCGGCTTCCAGCTGATCGATCTCGGCTTCGATGTGACCGGCATCGGAGCTTTCGTCGGCGTGCCCCTGGAGCTCGGGCCGGCGGGGCTGTGGATCTACAGCATCGTCGATGCTTACCGGACCGCCAAGACGATGGAGTCCGGCCGGGGCCGCTAAGCCCGGCGGGTGATCTTCTTCTTCGCAGCCCCGACCACGGAACGGCGGCGTCTGCGCTTCGTGGCGGTGGTCAGCGCCTTCTGCACGCGGCGCTGAATCGTGCGCAGGCTTCGGTCGACGGTTCCGGTCGCGCGCGCAGGAACTCGGGCGGTGAGCTTTTCGACCTGCCGCTTCAGCTTGCGATTCTCTTTGATGAGAGCGGCGACCGCAGCGTTCAATTGCTCGACCAACTCATGACCGCCCAGTCGGCGGCGGCGTGTGCCTGCTGCTGGCATCTTCGCTCCTGAACTAAAGCGGACGCGATCAGCCGCAGTATAGCCGGGGCCTGACTATCCACCGAGTGGCCGGTCGGCTGACCTGTCGGATCAGGTCATGCGGCGGCCAGCGCGGGCTGCTGCCTGACGAGGCTCTTCAAACCCTCCCGAGCAAGCTCATGGGCAGGGTTGGCCTTGCGGCTGACGTAGCGCACCACCCGCCAGCCTCGGCGGCAGCGCTCGCGGACCTCGTGCACCGCGATGCGAAAGCTGTCGCTCGAAGGCATGCGGCTGCGGACGACGGGTGCGCAATCGGTACGAACGATGACTCGGTGGTGCGGCCAGCGCGCGGCGGCGAGATCAAGTGCGCCTGCGCACACGTGAGCCTCGAGCTGCGCCGAACCACCCAGATGCGAAAAGCCGAACGACTCGGTATAGACCGCCCGACCTCTAACAAAAACGGCCAGGCCACACCCGGCCCGGCCGTTCCTGTCGAGAGCGGCGTCCACGTAGATCACCAGGCACTCTCGCAAACCGCATACCTCCCAGGTATGAATTTGCAAGAGCCTAACATGATGTTGCGCAGTTGTCGCGCGCTTGGCACTACATCTGGTGCCCTACTCGGTTGGCGGCATCTCCGCGCCCATGGCGTGGTAGCCGCCGTCGACGTGCAGGAGCTCGCCGGTGGTCATGTTCAAGTAGTCGGAGAGCAGCGCACATGCGGCCCGACCGACCGGAGTGCGGTCCTGAAGGTCCCACCCGAGGGGCGCCCGCAGCCCCCAGATCTCCTCAAAGTCCTTGAAGCCTGGGATGCCGCTGGCGGCCAGGGTGGCCAGCGGCCCGGCGCAGACCGCGTTGGCGCGAATCTTGTAGCGACCAAGGTCGCGGGCGAGGTAGCGCGTCACCGATTCGAGCGCCGATTTCGACACGCCCAT
>VBFO01000061.1 GCA_005881025.1 Chloroflexota bacterium
GTGGCCGGGCTCTGTGAGCGGATAGACCGCGAAGCCAAGCGCGACGGCGGTCAGCGCGACTCGGCCTCGCCAGCTCCACGCGCCGCCGATCAAGAGGCCGTCTCGATGCGCAGCAGCCTTGTCACCGGAGAGATGAGTCCGCCCTGGACCACCAGCGAAAGCAGGACCACCCCGTAGGCGACCACCGAGACACGGCTGTCGACGCCCGGTGTCGCGGCCACCGACAGCGCCAGCGCCACCGCCAGCGCACCGCGGAGCCCGGCCCAGAACGTCAGATGTCGCCACCGCCATGGGATCGGAGGGGTGCGCCAGTGGGCAAGCTGAAGCAGGCCGTAGACGGGAATCGCTCTGGTGAGCAGCATGATCAGGAAGCTGACGATCACCAGTCCGGCGACCGGCAGCAGCGTCGAGGCGGGCAGCGCGGCGCCCACCAGGATGAAGAGGATCGCGTTGAGCACGAACGCGAGCAGGTTCCAGAAGCCGAGGAGCTGGGGCCCGTGCAGCTTTCCGAGGGAGGCTCCATACCGGGCGACCACGATGCCGGCCACCACGACCGCCACTATCCCCGAGGCGTGCAGGATGTCAGCCACGAGGTAGCTGCCGTAGGCGATCGTCATCGTGGCGAGGATCTCCAGCGATGCGTCCTCGGCGAACCTCAGCAGCGCCAGGCCTAGAAAACCCACGGCAAGCCCCACCACCGCGCCGCCCACGGTGAGCAGGAGGAACCGGAGGCTCGCATCGCCGAAGGAGGGCGAGCCACCGATGATGGTGCCAAGCACGGCGGCGAACACGGCCACACCGGTGCCGTCGTTGAGCAAGCTCTCGCCTTCGAGGATCGAGGCCAGGCCGGCAGGCGCTTTGATGCGGCGCAACAGCGTGACCACCGCGATCGGGTCGGTGGCCGCGAGGATGGCCCCGAGCAGCATCCCGTCGGCCCAGCTGAAACCCACCAGCAGATGCGTCAGTGCGCCGATCAGCACGACCGTCAAGGCGACGCCCACTGTCACGAGCAAGCCGACCGGCAGCAGGCGGCGCCTCAGCTCGGCTAGGTCGAGAGTGAGGGCCGCCTCGAAGACCAGGCCCGGCACGAAGGCGATCAGGAGAATGTCCCCTCCGATGCGGGGCAGCGGTGTGCCCGGCAGCAGGCCTACGACGACGCCCGCCAGGGCCAGCACCACCGGGTAGGGCAACATTCGCGCGCGCCTGGACACGAGGCCAAGAACGGTGGCCAGGCCGCCGACCAGGATGAGCAGCAGCAGGAATCGCTGCTCAGCGCTCACGGGTCGGTCACAGCTCCAAGGACATTCCGTCGCGAGCGGCTTTGACCTCGGAACCGATCCGCTGAGTGAGGTCTTCGGCAACCTCCCACGGGTGCGCGCGCCAAACGGTCATGCCGAAGTGCGTGATGATCGCCAGCCGCGGCCTGGCGTCGCGGATGATCCGCTCGACGTCCTCCAGGCAGAGGTGCGGCAGGCCGGTGCGGCACTGCATGAGCACCAGGTGGATCACCATCACTTCGGCTTTGTGCTGCTCCGCGATGCCGTCGTAGTAGGCGGAGTCAGTGACCCAACCGAGGCGGTCGCCGAATCGAAAGCCGAACGTCTCGACCTGATGCACGTGGAGGGGCGTGGTCGTGAAGGAGAGACCGTTGACCGCGTACTCCTTCTCAGGCTCGAGGCGCACGACCTCCTGAGGGAACTGGCGGAGGTAGCGAAGGACGACCGGATCGTCGTCGAGCGCGTCGCTCGGGCAAAAGAGGCGGCCGCGGCGGTGAAAACCGCCTTCGGTCATGGCCTCGACCATCACGTTGACATCACCTGCGTGGTCCAGGTGCCGATGGCTCAGCACGATGGCGTCGAGCTTCGTCAGGTCGACCTTGCGCTTGGCGTACTGCACGACCGCCCCGGGACCTGGGTCGAGGCTCATGCGCGTGCTGCCGTCTTCGATGTACAGGCCCCCCGACGCCGCGAGCTGCTTCGCGACCATGAAGCGCGCGCCGGCGGTGCCCATGAAGGTCAACTTCACGTCTCCGCCACCTCGCTGAGCGGGATCTCCGCCTTTTCCCCGAAGTAGCGGTCGTAGAGCGCAGCGACGCGCTCGAGCGTGTCGATCTCCTCGACAGGCTTGTCGTGGCGGATCCCAACGATGCGCGGAAATCGCAACGCGTAACCGCTTTTGTGCCGGCCTGAATGCTGGATGGAGTCGAAGGCAACCTCCAGCACCACGACCGGTTTGACGATGCGGACATGGCCAAGATCCTCGACCGTGAGGTCAAGGAACTTGCGGGTCATGGTCGCTATCTCCGCGTCGGTGAGGCCCGAGTAAGCCTTGCCCACGTTCACGAGCCGTCCGCTGCCGGTATCAAGGACGGCGAACGTGTAGTCGCTGAGCACGCCCTTGCGCTTGCCGTGGCCCCACTCGACGGCGGTGACTGCGACATCCAGGGTCGCGAGCGGCCGCTTGAGCTTCAGCCACGCCAGGCCACGCCGGCCCGGCGTGTAGGGGCTGAGCGGATCCTTGACCATCAGGCCTTCGTTCCCGCGCTCGCGGGTGTCGGCGAAGATCCTGTCGAGATCGCCGGCCGTCGACGCCTCCTCGACGCGGGCAAGCAGGAAGGGATGACGCACCTCGAGACTCTCCAGCAAGCGGCGGCGCTCCTGCAGCGGCTCGTCGAGAAGGGCGCGGCCGTCCAGCGACAGCAGGTCGAAGATCACCAGCGCGACCGGGACCTCCTTCCGCAGCGCGCCGTCGACGACCTTGCGTCCGAGCCGGTGCTGCAGCTCGAAAAAGCGCAGGACCTTGCCGTCGCGATGGGCGAGCACCTCGCCGTCAAAGAGCACCTCATGATCGAGCCCGAGCGCGGCTTCGGTCAGCTCGGGAAAGGCGGCGGTGGTTTCTTTGAGGTCTCGCGAGAACAGCTCGACGCGATCACCGGCGTGATGCAGCTGGCAGCGGACGCCGTCGTATTTCTCTTCTGTCCACACCTTGGCTGTGCCCATGCGCTCGAGCGCCTCCTGGGCAGTCTCGACAGGGCTTGCGAGCATGAAGCGGACCGGCTGGAACAGCGTCACGGTCGTGGTCTCGAACTGCCGGTGGCGGCAGCGGACGGCGGTCTCGCCGATATCGCCGGTGATCAGATGGACCCTCTTCACCTGCGTGATCGGCACTTCGAAGGCTTCGGCGACGGCAGCCTCTACGAGGCCCTCGCTGAGGCCGATCCGCATCTCACCCGAGATGACCTTGACCACGAACCGAGCGGCTTTCGCGTCGATGCGATTCAGCAGCTTCTCGAGAGGAGCGGCCTTGGCGCTGCCGCGAGCGGCACGGATCTCCTCCAGGGTGGCGGCGAGCGCCTCGAGCGAGACGTCCTTGCCTTCGGTGCGGCCCTCCAGGGCCTCGCCGGCCCAGTCGCCGAGGTCCGAATGCTTGCGCCAGATCTCCCCCAGCTCTTCCTCTGTCCGGCCCGAAAGGGTGGTCACAGTTTTGTTGATCTGCCGCCAGCCGAGGCCGAGCGTCTGCCGTTTCGCCGGACCGAAGGCACGCCCGCTCATGAAGATCGCGGCCAGGCGGAGGTCGTCATCAGAATCCAGTGCGCGGAAGTAGGCGCCCAGGGTGCGCGTCTTCTGCAGCGTGGCCGTGGTCGCGCCGACCTCCGCGCCAACTCGCGAGAACTCAAGCATTCAATAAGTCCCATCCTGGTCGCGCCTGCGCGCCACAGTCGCCTATCGTAGTTTCGATGCGGCGGTGTCCCTACCTCGAGGAGCTGGTCAAGGATCAGCGCATGCTGTTGAGGGTCTACCGCTTCGACTGCCATGTCGATCACCAGTCCAAGCGCAAGTACGCGCTGACCGATTCGCCGCCCATCTGCGTGCGGAATTTTGAGGACTGCCCGTTATACCAGTCAGAAAAGCGGCGCGAGGACCAAACTATCACCCGCTACACCGACTGAGCCACGACCACTTATGAGCTGCCGCATCTGTTCTGCACCGTCATTTCCCCTGGATGGCGCCTGCGTCTTCTGCCATGCGCCCCTCACCGGTCAGGACGACCTGGCCGAGCTCCTCGAGTACCTGGCCGCCAAGGTTCCGAACGCCCATGTCAAGCGGGGGCACATGAATCACGGTCCCATCACCGAGATCTCGTTCGAGGTCGCCGGGCGCAGCTATCGCGCTCAATGGAGAAAAGACGAGCTCGAGCTGCAGCCCCCGGTGGAGCTCACGGCTTGGATCGACCTCCTGTTGACGCGGCTGAGCGACAACGCGATGCACGATGCCGGCGTGCGGCGGTCGGTGCTGCGGGCCGGCTGGGCCTTGCGCTAGAGCGCGAGCAGCAGCTGCTCTGGCTTCTCGAGCGCCCAGGCGCGAACGCCTCGCCGGCGCAGGTGGCGGGCGAAGTCCTCTGTGTAGCCGTGCACCGTATACACCTGGTCCGCGCCTGAGCGCTCCACGACCTCGACCAGCTCGTCGAAGTCACAGTGGTCGGAGAGGTCGAACGTCGCATCCGCGCCGAACAGCCTCGCGAACTCCGCATCCTTCGCCCAACCCGAGACCAGCGCAGTCCGGTAGCGCCCGAGCCGTCTGACCTCGTCCTTTCCGGCCGGAGGTGCGATCACGACCCGACCGGGAGCCTCCCCTCCGTTGAGCTCGATCCAGTCGGGCAGCGGGCTGCCTGCGACGGCGTAAGCCTGGGCGCAGGGGACGCATCGCTTCTCGAGCGCGAACTGGAAGCCGTAGGGAGCGAGCGCCAGCATGATCTCCTCCGTCTTGCCGAGGGCGTGGCACAGGAGGACCGGCGCGACCCGGCTGTCCAGAGCTCGCCGGCACCACATCGCGATCGACTCGATGGTCGAATCCGGATCCCCAAAGCGGAAATGCGGACGTCCGTAGGTGCTCTCGATGATCAGCACCTCAGCGCGCGGGATCGGAGTCGGCGTACGCGTGCCGGGCTGGCGCAGCTTGATGTCGCCGGTGTAGAGCAGGCGAACTCCCTCGTGCTCGAAGAAGAGCTGAGCGGACCCGAGCATGTGTCCGGCCGGCAGCAACGTGACTGAGGCGCGACCGCGGGCCATGGTTTCGCCGTAGCCCAGCATTCGCCAGCCGCGCGGCCTGCGCGCCTCCGGAATGAGGGCGAGCGTCTGAGGGGTGAGCAAAGCTTCGCGGTGACGCCTCGCGTGATCGGTGTGCGCATGGGAGATGAAGGCGAACGTCCGCACCACCAATGGGTCGAGCCAGAGCCGATGCCCTGGCAGAGAGACGCCGCGGTCCCAGACCACGTGCCTGGTCACGCGCGGTTGATCCGCACGACATCGCTGACCGCGAAGATGGTCGGCGGAAGTGTGACGCCGACCTCTGCGACCGCTTCGAATGGCACCCCAATGTCGGCCACCCAGACCTCGCCCGAGAGGCGTGGTCCGTCGCCCTTGAGCATGCCTTGCTTGGGAAGCGTGAAAGTGACCGTCACGTCCGCGCGCACACACGGAGCGTAGGCGACGCCGGAGTCTGAGTCGAGGCCTGACGGGATATCGACTGCAACGACATGGGCGTCCGCGGCATTGATGGCCTCGATCCAGGTCGCGAAGCGGTCTTTTGGCGACCGGCTGAGCCCGGTCCCGAAGAGCGAATCGAGGATCACCTCAGCCCCATTGAGCTGGAGCTCGTCATAGACGACCACGCCATGACGCTGCAGCGCCTCGAGCTCGAGCCGGGCCTCGCCCTTGATGCGGCCCACGTCGATGCAGCAAAGCGCTTCGAGCCGGCCCCATCGATGTAGGTGCCGCGCCGCCGCGAGCCCGTCACCTGCGTTGTTGCCAACGCCACACACCACAGAGGTCCGCCCGTGACAAGCCCGCGCGGCCTGCCAGCCCGCGGCCTCCATCAGCCAATCGAGCCGCACGCCGAAGCGCTCGGTGGCGAGCTTGTCGAGCTCTTTGACCTGGCCGCTACTGAGGCTGGGAAGCTCTGACACCTAGCCCGAGTGGAGCTTCAGGCCGGATTGGGGCGTTGGACGATAAAGGAGCAGAACGGATCGCGGCGGTGGATGGAGTCGGACTGGGAGACGGCGGCGTCGAGCAGTCGCGACATGAGGTGCGGGGTGATCGTGCAGACCTGCGGGAACTTCAACGCCGTGTTGCGGAATGGACAGTTGTGGATCGTGACTTTCACGCCTTCCGCGGTTTCGGTTTGCTCGGCGAGCGTGCCGGCTCGGCCGATCCACGCGACGACGCGCTTGAGCTTGGCGTCGAAGTCGAGCCCGTCAAGGTCCGGCTCGATGACAGCAGCGTGCCGCGCCGCCACTCGCGCGAAGATCTCGTCCAGGGCTGCTTCCCCTCCCATTTCGTGAACCTCCTGGAGGACCATGGTCGCGAGCTGCCCGTAGCGCTTCGGGAAGACCTGGTCGGCGCGCTCGGTCAGCGAGAAGAGAAGGGAGGGCCGGCCGCGGGCCCGGCGTTCCGGCTGGCTGATGACGAAGCCGTCGCGCTCGAGGTTGGTGAGGTGCTGGCGAACCGCATTGGGGGTGACGCTCAGGTCGGACGCGATCGTTTCGGCGCTGGCGTGGCCTTTGCGCCGAAGGAGCTCGAGCACCTCCATGCGGGTCGAACGGCCGGCGATCATCTAGGGCACATCCGGTCGCTTGCCGCCGATCCTACCACAGCGCCGATTTATTACAGGTGGTCCTTGACAAAATCCCGGGTGGACCTAAACTCTTAGGGCGGGAGAGAGAAAAATGACGAGTGTCAACCAGGCCAGCCGAGCCATCGAGCGGATGACGGCCCGCGAGCTGCGGGTTCAGCGGGCGAAGTATGCCCGCAGGAACAAGATGCACTACATCGACAAGCTCCTGAACGAGCTCGAGATGCTGAACCTCGCCGACCAGCGGACGATGCCGCCCGTTCTTTCGGTGGCCGTCAACAAGGTCATCGAGGAGTCGCCCGAGGTCACGGTGCTGGCTCAGGCCAAGCCGGGGTCGGTCATGGAGGCGATGGACGCCCTCTATGAGATCCAGGACAGCCTGATGTACAACCAGATCGAGGACGAGTAGTTCTCCGAGGCACAAACACAAGGGCCGGGCCATCGAGGCCCGGCCTTTTTTTGTGGCACCCACATGCTCCGAGGTTAGTCTGGCCGCATGTCGCAGCTGCTGAGCCCGGACGGTCTCTACTACTGGGACGGAAAGCAGTGGCGGAGCATCACCGCAGGGGGCGGCGCCGCTCCGCCGCCGCCGGTACGGTCGAGCAGGGTGCTCTTGATCGTGGCTGCCATCGTCATCCCGACGCTGCTGGTCGGCGGCCTCGGCATCTACCTGGCTTCCAACGCCATCTTTCATCAAGCGCAGCGGATCTTGAGCAGCGGCCATCCCGAATGCTCCAGCCCCGGCGTCAGGCCTGGAGCGACCGTGAGCCCAGAGGAGGAGCTTTGCGGAGGGCGTTTGGGGGCCACCTATTTCGGTGTCGACTGCACGCAGGTGAGCGGCACGCCGCCGGGCGTCGACGTTTACGACCGGGGAACGACCGACACGCAGTGGCAGTCGGTCGACATCACCGCCGGCAGGGATGGATGCCACCTCGACGTCGGAGCGCATCACACGCGCAGCTTTGACACCGCCAAGACGCTCGCGGCGGACTCCGTCACCATCGCGGACTTCGTCACGCATACCCGCGTTGGGGGCGTGGGTCTCCAGATCGCCTGCACCAAGGAAGCGACTTGCGTGGACTTCTCGCAATACGGCGACGGCGCGTACTCGCTCGATGAGGGAATCCCGGAAGGCGGCTATGAGAATCTCACGAGCGGGCCCGCCATCTTCACGGCGCCGCTGCACATCGGTCAGCCCAACCGGCTGATCGTGCGCGTTCACGGCCAAGCAGTGACGGTTTTTCTGAACGGCACCGAAGTGGCGCGAGGCACCACGACACGCACGCCCACCGCCGGCTACGTGGTCTTCTACGTCGACAATCGGTACAGCGCCGCGCCGCAATCCGTGCAGCTGCAGCGAATGCTCGTGTTCGGATCGGCCTGACCACCGATGGCCCGAGTAACTGGATTCGCGTCTCGCTGTTTGATAGTGCAGCGGGCCTGATCGACTGGAGGTGATCTTGTGGCGCTGATCGGCAACCTTTTCTCCTGGTTGGTGACCGGGTTCTTCGGTGTCATCACTCTCCTGCTCGCATTCGAGACGTGGGCGCTGTACACAAACCACGAGCCGATCACCGACTACGTTCGCCCGGCTGTCCACTCCTATCCGGGCTTTGCGTTCGTGATCGCGGTCGTCATAGGAATCCTGCTGGGACACTTCTTGTGGGGTCCCGCAACGGGCAGGACCTCACCTACGGACCAGCAGCGATGAACGCCGGCGCTCTCCTGTCCCTGATCGCCACCATCGGATCTGCGATCGCTTTCCTGTTGATGCTCGAGGAGTCGCTGGCGCTTCGAGCCGGCCGCGACCCAATGAGCAACGGCGTGCGGACGTTGGTGCGGCGTATCCCTCGATCGACCTACGCGCTGGCGGTCATCATCGGCATGATCCTCGGGCACCTCGTGTGGCCATGAGGATCTAGCCCGCCGTCTTTTTCTTCTCGTCCAGAAACTGCTGGTAGCGGCGGTAGGCGTCCTGCTTACGGCTGTCCACGATTTTGGTGTAGCCCTGCAGGGTGTTGAGGTTGGCGTGGCCCAGCACCTCCTGGACGAGACGCACGTCGCCGCCGGTAACCTCCAGCAGCGTGGTCGCGGCGGTGTGTCGCGCGACGTGCGGCGACTTGAACGACCACGCGCCGAGCTGGCGGCGCAGCCGCTTGACGATGAATCGCGCGCCGGCCGACGTCAGCCGCCGGTTCCGGTCGTCGGCAATCGACCGGTCGTAATTGATGAACATCGCCATGGACGCGTCTTCACGGGTCGCGAGGTAGTCCTCCAGCGCGGCGCGCGCGTCGGCGGTGAGGTACACGGCCCGCTGCTTGGAGCCTTTTCCCGTGACGATCAGCCGGTTCCCAGTGCGCGGGAAGTCGGTGCGGTCGAGGGCGAGCGATTCGGAGATGCGGCAGCCGGTGCTGATCAGGAATTGGACGAGCGCCTTGTCGCGCTTCTCGAGAGGCGTGCCGGATGGCAGCGCGGCGAGCAGGCGCGCCAGCTCGTCCGAATCGATCGGCTTGGGAAGGCGCTGCTCGAGTTTCGGGAGCGTGATGCCGTTGGAAAGGTCCCGATCGATGAAGCCTTCGCGTGCGACCCAGCGCAGCCAGGACCGGACGGCCACCAGCGCGCGGGCGCGCGAAGCCGGGCTCTTCAAGCGGGTCGCCAGCAGGCGCTGGTAGGCGCGCAGGTCCTCGTGGCGCAAGTCGGCGAGCTGCAGGGTGTGGCCGCTCTCGTGCAGGAAGACGATGAGCTTTTTCAGCTCGGCGTCGTAGGCGCGGACCGTGTTGGGACTGCGGTTGGCCTCGAGCTGAAGCCATCCGATGTACTCGTTCGCCGCGGCCTGCAGATCGATGGACATGACGAGGCCGGATGCATGTTGACACAAGATGCCGCCGGTTACTCGCGGCTCCTGAACGATCTTTCTTCTTATGGGAGGCGGGCCGAGGGTTCGTGCCTCTAACCTTTTAGCGATGCGTCGATGGATCGCGCTCGCCGCACTTTTAGTGGTGACCGCGTGCACTCAGTCCAGCGCGGCGGCGACAGGTGTCGCCGACGTGGCCGTGCAGTCAGGCGACTTGCCCAAGGGTGTTCAGAAGTGCTCGGCCTCGGGCGACATCGATTCGTTCCTCAACGCTGTCAAGTCGAAGGACCCGAACACTTACAAGTCGACCAAGTCGGAATGGGACAATGCGAAGTCTCACGGCGCGACCGCGGCGGAGGTCGTGTTCTACACCGACAGCAAGGCCCATTGCGACTCGATCACCAACTCGGGGAACGGCGACCTTGCGTCCGCGACGTATCCGATCGTCATCAACTTCG
>VBFO01000062.1 GCA_005881025.1 Chloroflexota bacterium
CATGTTCGCCAGCTTCTCGGCGCCCTGGTAGTCGACTGATCCGTCGGCTTTGAACGGCGAGATCATCGCGGTGAGGAGGCGACCGATTTCTTTGCTCATGACACTTTCACCAGTCCCATTTGCAGTGCGTGCTCGGCGATCTGGACCGCATTCAGCGCGGCCCCCTTGCGGATGTTGTCGGAGACGATCCACAGCGCGAGCCCGCGCGGCGTCGATGAATCTCTACGAATCCGGCCCACGTAAACCTCGTCCTTGCCCGCCACCTGATTGGGCGTCGGGTAGAGCCTTGCGTGCGGGTCGTCCTGCACGATCACCCCAGGCGCGCTGCCGAGCAGGGTGCGCGCCTGGTCGGCGCTGAGCGGGTCGTGTGTCTCGATGAAGACGGATTCCCCATGACCCACCGGCACCGGCACGCGTACGCACGTGGCGGCGATGCGCAGATCCGGCAGGTGCATGATCTTCCGCGTCTCGTTGACGATCTTCACCTCTTCCTCGTTGTAGCCGTCGGCCTCCGGGCGCCATCCGCCGGGCACGACGTTGTAGGCAAGCTGCTGCGGATACGCTGCGACCGGCGGCGGATCACCTGCGGCGATGGCTTTCGTCTGCTCCTCGAGCTCATCGACCAACGCCTTACCCGCGCCCGAGGCCGCCTGGTAGGTGGACACCAGCACCCGCTCGACGCCCACCTTTTTGTGCAGCGGGGTTAGAACGACTGTAAGTGGGATCGCACAGCAGTTGGGATTGGCGACGATGCCCTCGTTGTCGCGGATGTCGTCGGGGTTGACCTCCGGCACCACGAGAGGAACGTTCGCCTTCATTCGCCAGGCCGAGCTGAGGTCGATGACCACCGCCCCTGCCTCGACTGCTATCGGCGCGTACATGAGCCCTATATCGCCACTCGCCGCGAACAGGGCCAGGTCTATTCCCTTGAACGAAGCCTCGGTGATGGGTTCGACCTGCAGCGTGCTGCCGTTGTATGAGACGGTGAGGCCCTTCGAGCGCTCAGATGCGAGCGCAGTCACGCGCTCCACCGGAAAGCCGCGCTGGGCCAGGACCTTCAGGATCTCCTGTCCGGCCATCCCCGTCGCTCCGACGACGGCAACGTTTAATCGCTTGGAGGTGGGCACGGGCTCAGTTTAAGTCGGCCTGGCGATTTTCGCCATGCGAGTTGCTTGCATTTGATGGATAGCGCCGACGAAGGTCGGATGTACACGACGCAGCTCAACGGGCTTGTCGTAATAGCCGATCGGGGGCTCCATCACCTTCGCGCCCGGTCCGATCCACCTGCGCAGCACCACCAGAACAAGGAACGCCACCAGCAGGACAACGCTGGTCACGATCATCGTGCCGGCGACAAATCCGAGCGCTTGATCATCCGTGTTACCAGCCAGGACGATGCCCGCGATGAGAAGCACCAGGAAGACTGGGAACAGCGCAGCGGTCCCCCACATATAGAGGTTGAGCAAGAGGCGGCTGCGCTTGGTTAGCGGCAGGTAGCCGGACGCGCGGCGGGAAATCGAAGCGATGACTATCGCGTAGGCGATGATGCCAATGCCTCCGAGCACCACCAGCGCCAGCAGGGCATAGGCCCAATCTGGCGGTGTTGCGAAGCGGAACTTGCGCCACGTTTCTGCGGGGCGGCCGGTCATCGCGCACACCGGCGGGAAGTCGTTGGCAGCCAGCTGGCTGGCCCAGATCTGAACGCGGTCAGGGCGGCTGTCCATCAGAGGCCCAGCAGCTCGTCGAGGCCGCGATAAAAACCTGGCGTGGAGGTCACCCTGCGGATCGCCAGCAGCACGCCTGGCACGTATGCCTCACGGCTCGTGGTCCTGTGAGTGATCGTCAGCGTCTGGCCCGGCAGGCCGAAGATGACCTCCTGATCGGCGACCAGACCGGGCAGCCGGACGCTGTGTACGCCGACCCCTCCCTCCTCCCCACCGCGGGTACCGCTGAGCGTTTCCTTTTCCGCCTTCTTGTGCGAGAAGGGTCGAGTGCCACGCTTCGCAGCGAGCCTTCGAGCGGTGTTGAGCGCCGTTCCGGACGGCGCATCCAGCTTGGCGGCGTGATGCATCTCGATCACCTCGACGCCGTCGAAGAAGGGCGCGGGCGCCGCAATCTCAGCCATGTGCATCATCAGCACCGCCCCGACCGCGAAGTTCGGAGCCACGATCCCGCCCACGCCTTTCTCTTTGCACGCTGTCTCGATCTTGTCGATGCCGTCAGCCGGCAGACCGGTCGTTCCCACTACCGGGGAGGCGCCCGACGCGATCGCGGCGAGCGCGATGTGGACAGCCTCCGATGGACGCGAGAAGTCGACGAGCGCCCGCGGCCGCTGCTGGTGGAGGAACGCCGCGATGTCATCACCCCGCGCCAGGCCGCCGACGTATTCGATTCCATGCTCGCTCGCCAGCGCTGCGGCGAGGATCGAGCCGACCCTGCCGTGGTGTCCCGCCACCGCGACTCGAATCGGCTCGTTCATCTGTGCGTGCTTGTCAGTCTCGGCGCGGGCCGCGTCCTCGCCCACCGCCGTTGCGGCCTCCGCGGTCGCGCCCGCCGAAACCGCCTTCCCGCGGCGCCGGCGGAGAGGCAAGGGCAGCGGCCATCACCTCTGGGTTGATGTGCTCTTCGATCGGCAGACCCTTGCCGGTCAGCTCTTCGATCGCTGCCTGGCGGCTGAGGTTGAGGCGGCCCTGGCTGTCGACCTCGACCGCCTTGACCACTATCTCGTCGCCGATGTTGCATACCTCTTCCACGCGTTCGACGCGGTGGTCCGTGAGCTTGGAGATGTGCACCAGGCCGTCCTGGTTGGGCAGCACCTCTACGAAGGCGCCGAACGACATGATCCGGACCACCTTGCCTTTGTAGATCCTGCCAACCTCCACCTCGTCGGTCAGGCCCTTGATCCAGTCGATCGCCTTCTGACCGCCCTCCTGGTCGACCGCCGCGATGAACACGCGACCGTCGTCCTCGACATCGATCTGGGCGCCCGTCTCCTCGGTGATCTTGCGGATCATCTTGCCTCCGGGGCCGATGATGTCGCGGATCTTGTCGGGGTTGATGAGGATGGTCGTGATGCGTGGCGCGTAAGCGCTCATCTCGCTACGAGGCCGCGGCAGGACGGCCAGCATCTTGTCGAGCACGAAGAGGCGCGCTTCGCGAGCCTGCTCGAGCGCCTGCGCAAATATCTCGTGGGTCAAGCCCTTGATCTTGATATCCATCTGCAGCGCAGTGATGCCGTCGCGGGTGCCGGCGACCTTGAAGTCCATGTCGCCGAGGTTGTCTTCGACTCCCTGAATGTCTGTGAGCACAGCATGCTTGCCTTCGCGTGTGACCAGGCCCATGGCGATGCCGGCCACAGGTGACTTGATGGGGACTCCCGCGTCCATCAGTGCAAGCGTCGACCCACACACTGAGGCCATCGAGGTCGACCCGTTGGAGCTGAGGATCTCCGAGACCAACCGCATCGTGTAGGGCCATTCCTCGACGGGAGGAATCACGGCCAGCAGCGCCCGCTCTGCAAGCGCCCCGTGGCCGATCTCGCGCCGGCCGGGGCCGCGCAGTGGGCGCGCCTCGCCGACAGAGAAGGGCGGGAAGTTGTAGTGGTGCATGTAGCGCTTGAACTCATCCGCGAGGGTGAGCCCGTCGAGCTTCTGCTGGTCGGACATCGAGCCCAGGGTGGCGATGGTCAGCGCCTGGGTCTGGCCGCGGGTGAACAGACCTGAGCCATGAGTGCGCGGCAGGACGCCGACCTCGACGGTGATCTCGCGTACATCTTTGAGGCCGCGGCCGTCCATGCGCACACCCTCTTCGACGATCCGCTCGCGGACGCGGTCCTTGAGCTTTTTGTCGAAGAGCTTGCCCAGGATGTCGGCGTGGTCGGGGAATCGCTCCCCGAGCTCGGCGATCATCTTTTTGCGCAGCTCGTCAGTGCTCGCCTCGCGAGCGGCTTTGTCAGCACCGAAGGCGGCGCTGTCGAGGCGGAGGGCCAGGTACTCGCTCACGACCTCGGTTACCTGGGCCGGGTACACCGGCGGCGAGTACTCGCGCTTTGGCTTGCCGATCTCGCGCTGCAGCTCGAGCTGCCCGGCGCAGATCTCGTTGATCGCCAGGCGCGCCATGTCCAGGGCCTCGAGCACGGTCTGCTCGCTGACGCCCTTGGCGCCGGCCTCGACCATCAAGATGGCGTCGGCCGTCCCCGCGACGACGAGGTCGAGCTCGGACTCGGCCATGCGGGTCATCGGCGGGTTGACCACCACCTTGCCGTCCAGCAAGCCCATCCTGACCGCGCCCACCGGGCCCGCCCATGGCACGTCAGAGATCACGATCGCGGTGGAGGCGCCGTTGATGCTCAGGATCGTGGGGTCGTTCTCCTGGTCCACCGACAGAACTGTGGAGACGACCTGTATGTCCAGGCGGAAGCCTTCGGGAAAGAGCGGTCGGAGCGGCCGGTCGGTCAGCCTCGAGGCGAGGATGGCCGTCTCGCTGGGCCGGCCTTCGCGGCGCATGAACGCTCCGGGGATCTTGCCCGCCGCGTAGAGCTTCTCCTCGTAGTCGCAGGTGAGCGGGAAGAAGTCGATACCCTCACGCGGCTCCTTGGACATGACGACGGTGCTGAGGACGACCGAGTCGCCCTGCCTGACGATCACCGCACCGTTCGCCTGCTCGGCCGCCCGGCCCGTCTCGATCGACAGCCGCTTGCCGGCGACCTCGATGTTCTTGGTCACAACTGCCACGCGAATACCTCCATGTGTGGGGGAGGACTTCCGCGAGGTGCGTTGAGGTCAGATTCCTAGCAGCTGCCGCTGAGATGTCTCAGTGAGAGCTTCTAAGAGCTGACCGCCGCGCCAGCGCGTGGAGTCCTCCCGGTCTTTACTTGTGCGCCCTCCGAAAGGATGGGCGCCCGGCTATCTCCTGATCCCGAGCTTTCCGACGAGCGTGCGATAGCGCTCCACGTCGGTGTCCTTCAGGTAGTTCAGCAGACGCCGTTGCTTGCCAACCAGGAGGAGGAGGCCGCGGCGCGAGTGGTGGTCCTTGGCGTGGGTCTTCAGGTGCTCTGTGAGCTCCCGGATGCGCGCCGTCGAGAGTGCTATCTGGACCTCGGGGGAACCGGTGTCCTTCTCAGCTCGCCTGTACTCGGCGATCAGCTTGCCTCTGACTTCCGTCTCTTCTGCCAAACCGACGGGTGATTATACGGGGCTCTGTCGAACAGGCGTTTAGCGGACAGTTTCGACCGAACCGTCAGATCGTGGATCGGCGCCGGCACGCCAGACGGCATGGTTGTCGAGGACGATGGCGTGTGCATGGCCCAGCGTGTGGTGCGCCTGCGGCAGCAGCTGCACGCTCGCATCTTTGCGCGCCAGCTCCGCCGCGCCGGGATACGTGGCTTCCACGCCCACAGTCTGCCCGCCGGCGCGGATGCGAAAGCGCGGCCGCGCCACCGCCTCCTGCGGATCGAGTCCGTGGTCGACCAGGTTGATCAGCACCTGGGTGTGCAGCTGCGGCTGCCCGTCGCCGCCCATGCTGCCGAACACCGCCCAGGGCCTGCCGTCCTTGATCGCGAGAGCCGGGATGAGGGTGTGCATGGTCCTTTTCCTGGGCTCGAGCCGGTTGACGTGTGCGGGGTCGAGCTTGAAGTAGCAGCCCCGGTTCTGAAGCAGGATGCCGGTGCCCTCAGCGACGATCCCGGACCCGAAGTCATACGCGACGCTCTGGATCAAGGAGACAAGATTTCCATGTTCGTCGGCCGCGCACAGGTAGACGGTGTCCCCACCGTCGGGGCCCACGGAATCCGCGGTGACTGCCGCATCGGGGTCGAGGAATGGCTCGGTAGGCACGGGCGCGAAGTCGGGGTCGCTGATGAGGCGGTCGCGCAGGCCATAGGCGGCGTCTCGAGCGGCACGGTAGGCAGCGATCAGGCCTGGGCCCGCGGCGAGCTCGGCCGGCGGAAGGCGCTGCAGACGGGTCAGCAGGGCCAGCGCAGTCAATCCCTGCGTCGGAGGCGGCAGTTCCAAGACTGTCACGTCGCGGTACTGCATGCCGACGGGCTCGACCCATTGTGAGCTCGGCGACGCCATGTCCCTGGCGGTGATGAAGCCGTCCCGCCGCTTGATCGCCGCCACGATGGTGGCGCCTACCTCGCCGCGGTAGAAACCGTTGATCCCGTTGCGCCCGATGTCTTGCAGAACAGAGGCCAGGTCGGGGTTGCGGAGCAGCATGCCTCCGTCCATGGGCGGATAGAGCGCATACGCGGTGGGCTCCCTCACGAGCATCCCGGCGGCCGCCTTGAGCGAGTCCGAAAGCTGAGCGGTGATCACATATCCGTTCTGAGCGAGGCTCGCAGCCGACTCCAGCACCGGACCGAGACCAAGGGTTCCGAAGCGTTCGATGAGCCGGCCCCACGCTTCCACGGTGCCGGGCACCGTGACGGTGAGCGGACCGCGCTCAGGCATCGCATCGTGGCCGCGGGAGCGCGCAGCGTCGATGGACGCGAGCTCACCCGAGCGACCGGCGCCGATCAAGCCGACCGGAGCTGAGGCCCCGGCCGGCCACACGATCGCCATCAGGTCGCCGCCGACAGAGGTCATCTGCGGGTAGACCACGCACAGCACCGCGTCGGCCGCGATCGCCGCATCGATGGCGTTGCCACCGTCCCGCAGCACCTGCGCCCCCGCCTCGCTCGCCAGTCGGTGGGGCGTCGCGATGACGCCTTTTGTCATGCCCTCAGGTTATCGAGTGCCGGCTCCTGGACCTTGCCAGCTAACGCGGGGTGATGAACTCGATCGAGCCTGGCTGGATCTCGAACAGCGCCGGCAGGAATCCGACAGCCTCCCCGTCGACGTCGATGCGCACCTTCACCGGCGACGTCACAGAAACGCGCTTGCCGTACAGCAGCTCGATCTTGGGGTTGGTCTGATCCAGGTGCTTGCCGGCACGGAAATCGTTCATGCCGCGCATCGTCTCGATCTTGCCGGCGTTCTTGATGAAGATCACATCGAACACGCCGTCGGTGGGAGACGCGGTGGGCGCCATCTGCATTCCGCCGCCGAAGAACTGGCAGTTCGCGATCACCACCTGCTGAGCCTTTGGCAGCTGATGCGTGATGTTGTCGATGTCCACGGTCATCGGCTTGTTCTTGAAACCGACAAGTGCGCGCAAACCGCCCAGCGTGTAGGCCATGCTGCCGAACCGCTTCGTCCCGTTGCCCACCTTCTGTACGACCTCGCCTCCAAGCCCTGCGTCGGCGATGTTGATGAAATGGCGCACCGCGGTCGAGCCGTCCGCCGCCTGGTAGGTGACGCAACCTGCGTCGAGCCTTCTCGCCACACCGGTGCGCAGCACCCCGATCGCCTCTTGGGGGTCGATGGGGATACGCAGAGTGCGCCTGAAGTCGCCGCCCGTTCCGAGCGGGACCATCGCGAGCTTGCTGGTCGTCGGTATCGGCGCTCCGTTGTGGAAGAAGCCGTTGACCACCTCGTTTAGCGTCCCGTCGCCGCCGACTGCCACCACCACCGGGCGTGATTCCCGAACAGCGCGCTGCGTGATGTCGGTGGCCTCGTTCGGCCGCGTCGTGATGGCGGTTTCGTATGGGATCCCCGCGGAGGGCAGCCAGGTCTCCACCTGCGCCCATTGACGCCCTGCCTTGCCGGCCGCTGACGCTGGGTTGACCACGAAAAGCACCGGAGCGCCCGGAGTCACCTGCTGCCTCCCATCGCGCGAGGATTCATGATCGCGGACGGATCGATCCCTTCTTTGAGAGCTCGCCAGACGTGCATCCATCCTCCCATCTCGTCGGCGACCCAGCGGGCGCGAACCTGACCGGTTCCGTGATGGTGACTGATCGTTGCGCCCATCTCCAGCGCCGCCGTCATGGCACCCTCCCATGCGCGGTTGTACGCGGCCCGCGCATCTTCCTCTCTCTCAGCCGAGCCTCCGAACGTGAAGTAGGCGCAGCAGCCCTGCTCGTAGGCGTGGCTGAAGTGGCATAACGCCAACCCACCGACAGCTATTGCGGATTTGACCCGGGCGTGGAGGTCGGCGAGGACCGACCAGCGGGCCGCGACCTCGATGGTGTCGAGATAGGAGCCGGCGGGCTCGAGAAGCGCCTTCATGCGTTCGGCCGAGAGATCGAACCGGTGCTGCCTCCAGCTCTGCCATGGCGCTTCGCCCAGGTCCCTGGCGGAGCCCGCGAACCGTTTGATGGCCCCGGCCTCGGCGTGCGCGACCTCGTTCAGGCCGGCGGCCGCCACCACCATGAGGCAGCTTCCCGGCGCCAGATCGTGTCCGCCAAAGGCGGTGTCCTCTGCGTCGTACAGGCGCAGGACGAGCGGCCGGATACCTGACTGCATGATCGATCGCATCGCCTCCAGACCCTCACCGAGACCCCCGAAGGCATAGGCACGACCCACGACCTCAGCCGGCAATCGATGCAGCCTCAGATCCGCTCCGAGGATGACCCCGAGCGCGCCCTCGGCGCCGAGCCAGAGCTGATGGAGCGCAGGTCCGACGGCGGAGCGTGGGCCGGGCCGAGGGGAGGCGAAGGTGCCGTCGGGCAGCACGACAGCAAGGCCCTGGACCATGTCCTCGATGCTGCCGTAGCGACTCGACTCCTGGCCCGCCGAGCGCGTCGAGATCAGACCGCCGATGGTGGTTCCGGGCAGTGAGCTCGGGAAGTGGCCCAGCGTCAGGCCAAGCGCGTTGAGCTGCTTCTCGAGGGCCAGCCCATTGACGCCTGACTCGACGCGGCAGAGCAGGTTGGTCTCGTCGATCTCGAGCACACGATCGAACGCGCCCATGTCGAGGACGAGCTCACCGGATTGGGGTGCCAGCGCGCCGCACACTCCGGATGCGCCACCCAGAGGGCTGACGGCCACATGGGCGGTCGCGGCCCAGCGAAGAATGGCGACGACCTGCTGCCGGTTCGACGGGCGAGCAACGAGCACCCGCGGCGCCGTCTCGCCCGACCGCTCGCGCATGATGGCCAGCGGCCACAGGTCCCGCACCGGACGCTCGTCGAGCCCCGCCGGTCCGAGAATCTGCTCGAGGTCCTGTCTCATCGACCGTCGCGCGCTGCCCAGCGGCCGGCGAGCCATCCGGTGAGGATGGGCACCCCGAAGCCGCAAGGGCCTGCGTAGGCATAACCGCCGAGCACCGCCCCGGCCGCATAGAGGTTCTCGTACTCGACCCGCCCATCGGCCGCGAGGGGGTGCAATCGCTCGTCAGTCAAAAGACCCGTGTGGAACTGTTCCGCCGGGTCGAGATACTCGGCGTGTTGAAGTCGGGCGGCGCCGGTGCTCAAGGGCTTGCCGTCGTGGAAGACGCCAAGACCGAGCAGTGGCTCCCGCACCCGGTGTTCCTTGAGCAGCCCACCCCCGATGTGATGGCCAGTCGCTAGCACGAACGCGTCGGCCCGATACGCCTTCTCCACGGCGACGACTGCGGTGATCCGAGGGCCTGCGGACTGAACGTCGCTCACCTCGGTCCGCACCGTGCCGAGGCCGATGGCCTGCTGTAGCCGCCACCCGTGGGGAGAAGGCGTTGACGACAGCAGCTCGAACCCGCCGTCCGGCAGGTTGGTCAGGCCAGGTGGGTAGGCGAGCGCCGCCGCCCGCGCCCTGGTCTGTGGCGCGCGCCGTCCATAGAGGTCAGTCAGAGAAGCGCCCACCGGCAGATCGGGGATGGAGGCCTCCTCGGGCTGGGCCTCGATGCTGTGAAGCTCGGTCAGGGCCTGCGCGGTCGAGGCGGCATCGTAGTCGCCGACCTCGCGCACCCCGACCACTATCACGCGCCGACCCGCCAGCCGGCGCAACTCCCCGGGCGCGACAGTGGCCGGCACCAGGTTGGCGGGCCGGGCCAGGCCATGGACGTCTGCGTAATTGCCACGCGACCGCCACGTGCCTTCGACCTTCAGACCGTCCTTTTCCAATGCGAGGAGCAGCGCCGGAATCGCGGTGTCGAGCTCGGTCGAGAGCCGGACCGCGTCGAGCTTGAGCCGGCTCAGGGGATGGTTGGGTTCGCTCTTCAGCACTCCGTCGAGGTCGTCGACGATCTCCATGGCGCCCGAGTACAGCGCGGTTGCGCCGGGAGCCTTCGCGAGCACCACCACCTCGGCGCCTTCGCGACGCGCACCAAGCGCTGCGCAGTAGGCGGCGATGCCACCGCCGATGACCACGACTCGACTCATCTGGCGAGGGGCTGGACTAGGCGGCGCGTGTCGGCGACGTCGCGCTTCAGCTGCTGAACGAGATCAGCCGGGGTGTCGAACCTGATGTCGGGATGCAGGTACTTGAGGAAGCGAAGCTCGAGCCGGCGCTGGTACAGGTCGCCCTCGAAGTCGAGCAGGAATCCCTCGACTCGCAGCTGGGTGCCGCCAAAGGTCGGACGGTAGCCGACGGACAGCGCCGCGATGAAGTCACCCTCGGCTGCACGAGCTCTTCCGGCATACGCGCCCAGAGCGGGGATGAGCTTGTTGGGCTCGACGGCGATGTTGGCGGTCGGGAAGCCGAGCCTCCTCCCCACCTTGTCACCGGCCTCCACCGGTCCAGCCATCGAGTATTCACGGCCGAGGAGCCGGTTGGCCTCCTCCAGGTCGCCGATGTTCACCAGCCGGCGGATGTCAGAGCTGTGCAGTGACTTGCCCTCGAAGGTGAAAGGGGGCACGACGTCGACCTCGAAGCCGTTCGACCTGAGCCACTCGGAGTTGCCGGCCCGCTGACGTCCGAAGGCGAAGTCGAAACCGACCACCCAGCGACGGAGATCCATGACCGCTTTCAGGCGGTCCACGAACTCCGACGGCGACAGTGACGACAGGGCTCGGTCGAAGGTGAGCACTATCGCGTGCTCGATACCTGCGGCTTCGAGCAGCGTGAGCTTCTCCTGCAGGGTCGTGATCGATTGGGGGCAGTTCGCGGGATCGAGCACACAGCGGGGATGAGGCTCGAATGTGATCAGGGCGGGCTGAGCGTCCGCCTGCCCGGCTGCCGCGACGGTGCGGCGGATCACGTCTGCGTGACCGAGGTGGACGCCGTCGAAGCTTCCCACCGTGACCGCCACTGGACCGATCGGACTGGCCGGCAGCCCTCGATGAATCTTCAGCTCAGGACCTTTTCCGGAACGAAGGTGCGGCGGAGGGGATCGGTGTGTCCCAGTGCGACCAGACGACCTCCCGAGTCGTGGGCCCGAAGGCGGCCCGGCTCCGGCTCGGGCAGCACCCGGACCGACCGGCCCTGCCTGACCATCGCCTCCTGCTCTGGGGTGAGCTTCACACGCTGCATGTCGGGCAGTATGACTTCGGCCGGAAGGAGCCGGCCTTCGACCTCGCCGGCATCCGGCAGCTCGTCCAGCCTGACCGCGGACTCGACCCCGAGCGGCCCATATGCGGTCCGAACCAACCCGCCCAGGTATCCGCCCACGCCAAGCCTGCGACCGAGATCGCGAGCGATCGAGCGCAGGTAAGTGCCGCTGCCGCAAGTGATCTCGACCCGCGCCACGGGCTCGGACCCTGACGTGAATTCGATCAGCCTGGCGGCGTACACCTCGACCTCGCGTGCTGACGGCCTGGGTGCCTCGCCCTGGCGGGCGAGCTTGTACGCCCGCTTTCCGTCGACCTTGACCGCTGAGAAAGCCGGGGGTTCCTGCAGGAACCTGCCCGTGAACGCGCTCAGGGCAGCCTCGACGTCGTGACCTGAGAGCGCCTTCGCGTCGCCGGCAGGCAGCCTGTCACCCTCGGCGTCGTCGGTCGCGGTCGTGAAACCGAAATGGATGTCAGCGACATACGTCTTCTGAAGCTGGAGCGCGAACTCCGCGAGCCTGGTCGCGGACTCG
>VBFO01000096.1 GCA_005881025.1 Chloroflexota bacterium
CCCGCGGTGTGCGGTCCAGTAGGGCGTAGTAGGCCATCGCGGGCTCGAGACCGCGGGCCGTCGTCACGTATGTCCGGTAAACGGTCCCATCCGATAGCGCGTACGCGCTCAAGCCCGGTCCCTCGGTGACATACCCGAGGACGTCGGTCCCGCACATTCCTGCAAGCAGCTCGACGGTAGGCGGGATCTCGCCCGCGAGGAACGGCTTCAGCTCCTCCTCGGTGCTCAGGAAGCCGAGATCGCGGTTGAAGTCGCTACCGCACGAGACCCAATCGATGCCCCAGCCCATTCGCTTCCTGTAGGCGATCAGCTTCGCGAGCGGCGCGCGGGAAGCGAGCAGCAGGGTGGTGTCCCTGGCTTTCAGGTGGGGCACCTGGGGGGCGAGGGTGTCCGCGATCGAGGAGCAGACCGGGCAGCCGGCCTCGTAGGGCGGCCCGAACATGAAGTGGTAGACGAGGAGCTGGGAGCGGCCGTGGAAGAGATCGCTGAGGGTCTTCGTGCCGGTCTCGGTCTCGAAGTGGTACTCCTTTTCGACCGGCACCCAGGGCAGCTCGCGCCTCTTCCTGGCCAGCTCGTCTCCCCGGCGAGTGAGCTCCTTCTCCTCTATCAGTAGCTCGTCTCGCTTCGCCTTCCACTCCTCCTGCGTGCCGATCCTGTGCTCCGTCATCAAAGTGCCACCTCCTGCATCCCGTAAGGCCAACCGATACCACTATGACGAGCAATCGCCGTCCTCCTCATCGGTGTAGATGAACGCCCGGTGCGATGATCAAACGATGAAGGGCGCCGGCGAACTGATACGCGAGACCGTCACGTCGTGGTCGGGCGTCGAGGCTGTGCCGCATCGGTTCGGCGGCGTCGAATATCGCTACGGCCGCAAGGAGATGGGACATGTCCACGGCGACAGGCTCGCCGACCTCCCATTGCCGCGGAAGCTACACGACGAGGTGATCGCAACCGGCCGCGCCCAGCCTCATCACGTGCTGCCCGACACAGGCTGGGTGAGCATCTGGATGGCCGGCCCCGACGATGCTGCCAACGTCATCGAGCTGTTGCGGATGCAGTACGACCGCTACGTCGAGAAGCGTTGATCCGGCGGGTCGAGGATGGCATCTTCCAGGGCGCGCATGCGCTCCCGCTCCGCGGCGAGATACTCCCGCCGCACCCGCCAGCGTGACCGGCCGGTAGTCGCCTCGAGCTCACGCTCGCGATCGCGTGCGCGCCCATAGAAGAACAGCACCAGCCCGATCAGCATCAGCGGAACCGCATACACGGAAAGGCCCATCGCCACCTTCACCCAGTCCGGCGTCGGGGCGCAAGCGGCCGGTGCAAAGGAGAGAATCCCGGCCACCCCAGGCGCATAGACGATGCCCTGCGAGGTGTCGAACGCCGCCGCATGAGCCTTTGGCGTCGCCGGCACCGAGCCGAGGAAGGTCCCGTCCCCCGCGAACACGCCGACTGCGCTGTCTTTCGGGCCGTGTGGTGAGGCGACGACGAATTTGTCCGCCGCCGGGTTGTAGCTGACCAGGTCACCACCTTCCACCGTGCGCGTGATGGTGTGCTCGCCCGACGCCAGGTTGAAGAGAGCGAGGCTGCCCGAGCACGCCACGAGCGCCAGCCCGCGCGCGGAGTTGATCGCGAGGCCAGTCGCGCGGCAGCCAGGGACCGGGTATCGGTTCAGCAATCTGCTGTTCGACGGATCGACCTGGACCAGCGAGTCGTCGCCTGGGCTGGTGACGTAGAGCATCCCGTCCGCCGGGTTGTAGCGGGGCTGTTCCACCGGCATGTTGAGGTCGTACCGTTCGCTGACCCGGTTGGTCAGGGTGTCCACCCCCACCACCTCGCCCCCACCCGATGTGGAGACGTAAAGGCGGTTCCGGACGGGGCTGTAGTCGACCAGGTCGGCTTTCGTCTTGTCCACAGCGATCCGCGCGATGACCTTCATGAAGGAAGGCGAGCCTGTGTCGGTGTCGACGACCGCCACATTCCCCCCGTCCATCCCCACGTACACGCGATGCCGGTCGCTCGCGATCGCCAGCCCGTTTGGCAGTGCGCCCAGTGCGACCGTCTGCACGAACCGGGGCGTCGTCCTGCCCACGTCCACAACGTCCAGGCCCTTGTTAACCCGATCAGTCATGTATAGGAGATGGGCACCCTGGTCGATGTCCACCCCATCGAACGAACCAGCAGCGATTGGGTTCAGGCCGGTTTCGTGCGCGGTGGCGCTGCAGCCGGCGCACGCCCCCAGCGCCACCGTCCCGATGGCGGCCGCGCTGAAGCCGGCCACAACCGTGGCGATCGAGCTCGCGACCGACGCCAGATACCGCGGCCCCCGCCCGCGCGGCTTCATACAAAACAGAACGTGCCGAGCTCGGCAAGTACGAGCATTGACCGGCCCACTTGCGCCCGAGCCGCCGGCGGTGGAAAATCGAACGCCTAGCGGGGGCGTTTTCGTTGGTGGCTGTGGGCACGGAGGTGTGATGGTGACTCACGACTTACGACGCTTGCTTTCGAACCTGGCCGCACTTGTCAGCCTGATCGCTGCAGCCCTGGCCGCCTATCCGGCCGGCGCGGCGGCGGCCACCAGCCCATCGACGGCGAGCACCGCCTGCCAGCTGAGCTCGGCCCGCGGTCAGATCCAGCACGTCATCAATGTCCAGTTCGACAACACGCATTTCATCCGTGACAACCCGAACGTGCCCTCAGACCTCGAGCAGATGCCCAACCTGCTCAACTTCATCGAGGGCAACGGCGTCCTGCTGACCAACCATCACACGCCACTGATCTCGCACACCGCCACTGACATCCTCACGTCGTTCACCGGTGTGTACGGAGACCGAATGGGCGTGCCGGTCTCGAACAGCTTCCGCTACTACGTCCCCGGCGGCAGCACCAACACCGGCGTGTCGTTCGCGTACTGGACGGCCCCAATCTTCGATCCCAGCGGGGCGACGACCGACAACACCTACAACATGCTCACCGCCGACGGCCAGAACGCACCCGCGCCATGGGTGCCCTACACGCGGGCCGGCTGCGATGTCGGCCAGGTCGCGACCGCGAACACCGTGCTCGAGAACACCGCTATCGACATCCCGACGGTGTTCGGCTCCGGCTCAGCCGAGGCGGGCGAGGTGACGTCGAACCCTGGCCAGGCGTTTGCCGACTTCGTCGGTATCGGCGTCCACTGCGCGCTCGGCAGCGCCATGTGCTCTTCAGCCAACAATGGCAAGGCCGACCTCCTGCCCCAGGAGCCCAACGGCTACAGCGGCTACATGGGCCTGTTCGGAAACAAGTACGTGGCGCCCGTGATCAGCCCGAGCGGACCGGTGACCGATCTCGACGGCAACGTCATCCAGGATCCGCAGGGCCACATTGGCTTTCCGGGCTTTGACGGGATGGCGGCGACCGTTTCGCTCTCGTACGTGGCGGCGATGCAGGAGCACGGCATCCCGATCACGTACGCATACATCTCGGACGTTCACGACACCCACCCGAACGGGCCCGCGTACGGACCCGGCCAGGCCGGCTACGTGGCCGCGCTGGCGGCTTACGACAGGGCATTCGGCCAGTTCTTCCAGCGACTCGCCGCCGATGGGATCAACAAGACCAACACCCTTTTCGTGTTCACGGCCGACGAGGGCGACCACTTCGTCGGAGGGCCGCCGAGCCCAGCCGGCTGCGATGGCGTGACCACGCCTTGCACCTACAGCCAGATCGGGGAGCTCAACGGCAACCTGACCGGGCTGCTGGCCACGCAGCAGGGCGTGACCACCCCTTTCAAGGTGCACTCTGACGACGCCCCCACGGTCTACCTCGACGGCCAGCCGGCGCGAGAATCAATGACCGCCCGCAGCTTCGAACGGGCGACCAACCTGCTCACAGCCCACAACCCGATCACCGGCAACACCGACACGCTCACCAAGTTCCTCGCCGACCCGGTGGAGATGAGGGCGCTCCACATGATCACCGCCGATCCCAAACGCACTCCGACCTTCACGCTGTTCGCCGACCCCAACTACTTCCTGTTGGCGGGCCTACCCAACTGCAATTCACCGTGCGTCACCGAGGTGCCCAAATTCGCCTGGAACCACGGCGATGTTCAATCCGACATCACCACCACGTGGTTGGGCATGGTCGGTCCGGGAGTCATGCAGGCCGGGCTGGACAACACGACCTGGTCTGACCACACCGACATCCGGCCCACGCTGATGCTCCTCCTGGGCCTGCGCGACGACTACTCGCATGACGGCCGGGCCCTCACTGAGGACCTCAGCGGGTGGGCACGGCCGGCCGCGGTGCTCAAGAGCGGCACCTACGCACGAGTGGCGCGCATGTACAAGCAGCTCGACGCCACCGTCGGCCAGTTCGGGCTGGCGACGCTGCGCGCCTCGACTCGCGCAATCGCGAGCGGAAGCGCTACCGACGACAGCTCGTACACGGACATCGAGAATCAGCTCATCTCGCTCATCGACCAGCGGAACGCGCTGGCGGGGCAGATGATCGCCGCCCTGGAAGGCGCCGAGTTCAATGCACAGCCGATCTCGATTTCCAAGGCGCAGCAGCTGATCGCGCAGGGTCAGTCGCTGCTCGAGCAGGCCAACGCCCTGGCTTCCTGAAACTCTTGCGGGTGGGCCGGTCGGTGCCGGCCCACTCACCCCCGGCTCAGCGGAGCTCGAAAACCGGTCGCAGGTCAGCCGCACCGACCGGATCGCTGAGGATGTCGCCCGCATTCAGCATCGACAGCACCGACCGCTTCAGCGCGGAGTCGCCGACGTACGGGACCACCACGTCCTTGAAGAACGTGACCGCATCTTCGCGGCTCAGCTCGACGGCCTTGACCTGAAAGTGGCGGCGCCCCACCGTCAAAGTGCCCTCACCGGCGGCGCGCAGGTTGCGCACCCAGTTGACATCGCCAAAGGTGCCGATGATCCACCGCCGGCCGGCCGCCTCGACCACCGCCACGGGGGTCGTCCGCTGCAGACCTGACTTGCGTCCACGCACCGTCAGTAGGCCGTTAGGCCCCATAGGAACTCCCCAACGCAGCAACCGCTTGAGCAGCGGATTCAGCGGTGGAACGAAGGACGGGACTCGGCTGGCTGTGGTGACTGCCATGGTTTCCTCCTGAGGCTCAATCATTTGATTGAACTCTCAAGATAGCAGGTCAATCAATCAGTTGCTGGGCCGGCTCCTGTTCACGCCCAGCCATCGCTCCAGCTGCCGCAAGGCCTGGTCGATCCGCGGCCCGGAGGCCACCGTGGGCAGGGTCATGCTGGTCAGGGTCGCCATCAGCAGTGCCGCCACGTCGTCGGTGTCGAGCTCGGGGTGCACACTCCCCTCCCTGGCGGCTCTCTTCAAGAGAGCGCGCAGCGTGCGGTGCCAGGCCCCGTTTGCCTCCTCCATGATCCTGGCGATCGCGGGATCACGAGCCGACCTCAAAGCCAGCTCACCCATCACGATCCCCAGCTGAGGTTCGTTCTTGATCAGGCGGCGAACCGCGTGCAGATGGCTGCGCAGCTGGTCTGATGAGGCCGCGCGCGACTCGAGTGTGGACCGGAACCGGCCCATCGTGTACTCGACCACTCCGCGAATCAGCTGCTCTTTCGTCGGAAAGTAGTAATGGAGAGTGGCCACGTTGACGCCCGCCTCGTCGGCGACATCGCGCGTGCGCAGCCCCTCGAACCCCTCGGCTGCAATCGCGCGGTAGGCCGCCTGGACGAGCGCTGTCTTGCGATCCAGGCGCTCGGCTGTTCGGGTCGTTGGGGCCATGGGCGCCTCAATTAAACACTTGATTGACTCGAACGCCGCCGGCTGTGCGTTTCTTTACTGGAAGGCATCGATGCCAAGGGCCATAGACAGGGAAACTGTGCGGCGCCTGGTCAAGGACGAGTCGGCTCAGCTCGTCGAGGTCCTGCCACGCGAGGAATACGACACCGAGCACCTGGCCGGCGCTTTGAGCATCCCGCTCAAGGAGCTGAACGCGGTGTCGGCCAGGCGCTTGGACCGCAGCCGTCCGGTCATCGTCTACTGCAACGACTTCACTTGAGACCTTGCACCCAGGGCCGCGTCGCGGCTCGAGACCCTTGGATTCGAAAACGTCTACGAGTACAAGCCTGGCAAGGCTGACTGGCTCGCGGCCGGGTTGCCGTCGCAAGGCCGGTGGGCTGACGCTCCAACCATCGGCTCGCTGATGCGTACCGACGTGCCCCGCTTCGGGCTGGAGGATCGGGCCGGCGACATCCTCGAGGCCCTCCGCAGCGCCGGCATGGAGTGGGCGGCGATTGTCACCTCGAAGGGCATACTGCTCGGCCGGGTAAAGATCGACAGCATCAAAGACCCAGACGCAAAGGCCACCGACATCATGGAGGAGGGCCCATCCACGTACAGGCCCAACGTTCCGCTCGAGGAGCTGCTCGGCCGCATGCACGAGCATCGCTTCGACATGGCATTCGTCACAGATCCGGACGGGCGACTGCGCGGTTTGGTGACCAAGCGTGACCTTGCGCATGCGGTGGCGACGCACCGCCGTGCGTCCTGAGCGGGTACTCGGCGCGCGCCCGTTCGTTGCTTACTAGATGAAGTTCAGGTTCACGCGCCTGCTGATGTGGGCCGGGCTCGCCGCCGCTGCCACGTACCTGCTCGACCCAGAGTCAGGTGAGGCGAGGCGCAAGCGCCTGCGCAAGAACATCGACAAAGCGCGCAAGGCGGGCCGTAAGGCGAAGCTGGAAGCCGGGCTCTAGCGATTCGGCGCGCTTCACAGGTCTTGACCGCGTTCAGCGGACGCTGCAACGCGGGCGTACGACACATTCTGCAGGCGTTTCCTCTATGTGCCTGCAACTGCGCCGCGATCCCACAAAGGAGGTTCGTATGGCGAAGACAGTTGGTGAGCTGATGACGCGGGATCCGGTTTTGCTCGAACCAACCGCCACGGTCAGAGACGCAGCGCGGATGATGCGGGACCGTGACATCGGCACGGTGCTCGTGGCGGATAAGGGGCAGCTGGTCGGGGTCTTGACCGACCGCGACATCGTCGTACGGGGGATGGCCCAGGCGGACGATGCGACGCGGATGCCCATCATGGAAATCGCCAGCAGGGAATTGACGGCGCTGGCCCCCGGCGACTCGGTGGACAAGGCCGTCAAGCTCATGCGCTCGCATGCCCTACGACGATTCCCAGTCGTCGATTCCGGCAAGCCCGTTGGCGTGATTACCATGGGCGACCTCGTCATGGAGCTCGATCCCCAATCTGCGCTGGCCGACATCAGCTCGGCCGACGCCAACCGCTAAGCCATGGCGACGACCGTCCTGGCCCTGTTCAAAGACGCTGGGGAGGCCGAGGCGGCTGTGCGCGCGCTCCGATCTGCACATTTCGAGTCGGCGCGCCTGGGCATCGTTCACGCGGGCGATGCCCACGTGCCGCGTTTCGGCTGGTATGCATTCATCGGGTCGGTCGCCGGAACGGTGGGCGGCGCTCTCCTCGGCCTTCTCGCGGGCGTCCTCCTGGCCGGGGTCCTTCCCGGCTGGTCGGCCGCGCTCTCCGGAGGATGGTTCGCGGTCTTGATGCTGGCCCTCGGAGGCGCCGCGACCGGCGTCGTGGCCGGCCTGCTCATCAGCCAGTCGATCGCCCGGCAGGGGTCGCTCTACTACGAGGAGGAGGCTTCGGCCGGCCGCACCCTGGTCAGCGTCCACGCGGAGCAGGACCTGGTCGAGGTGGCGCGCCGCATCCTGCTCGACGAAGGGGCGTTCGAAGCCGCACCGCTCGACACGCCGACGACGAAGGCCAGCTGAGACAGCGCCGCTCTACCCGGCCTGGTATCCCTCGTACCAGAGCTCGAAAACGAACAGCGTCCACAGCTGCTTTCGGTTATCCCGCGTGCCGGCCAGGTGATCCCCCACCAGCCTCCCCACCGCCTCGGGATCGAACAGCCCCTCGCGGCGCAAGCGCGCGGGCGCCAGCACCGACTGCAGCTGCTCCCGTAGGGGCCCCCGAAACCAGTGGGCGACCGGGATCCCGAACCCCTTCTTGCGCCGGTTGAGGATGTGGGCCGGCAGGATTCCCCGCAGCGCTCGCTTCAGCAGGAACTTCGACCGCAGGCCTCGGAGCTTCAGGTTCAAAGGCAATCGTGTGGCGAACTCGACGAAGTCGTTGTTCAGAAGGGGCACCCGGCCCTCGAGCGAGGCCATCATGCTGGCCCGATCCAGCTTCACCAGGATGTCGTTCTCGAGGTAAAGACGCATGTCCATCAGGAGCACCTCGTTCAGGGGGTCCGGCGGGACACCGTTCGGCGCTCCTTCCACACCCGCTCCGCCCGCCATCCCTACGAGCCCCTCGCGCACCTCCGCCGACAGGACCGCCGACCTCTCCTCCGAGCTGAACGAGCCCATCCACCGCGCATGCCGTTCCGCGACCGGATATGCGGCGCCGGCGACGAATCGCTTGGCTCGAAAGTCAAAGCTCAAGTTGTCGCGCGACACGGGAAGCCGGCGCACCACCGGCTCCACCAACCCACGCCGGACCGCGCTCGGCGCCTTCATGTAGTACGTCGCAAGCCGGTGGGCCGCGACAGTGGGATAGCCGGCGAACAGCTCATCACCACCGTCGCCGCCCAGCGCCACCTTCACGTAGCGACGCGTGAAAGCCGAAAGGAGGTAGGTGGGGATGATCGACGCATCCCCCAACGGCTCATCCAGCAGCGCCGGCAGCCGCGGGATCAGGTCCAGCAGCATCGACGGCTCGAGCGTGAGCTCGCGGTGATCTGTCCCCAGGTGGCGCGCCACCTCGCGCGAATAGCGTGATTCGTCGA
This sequence comes from Chloroflexota bacterium, assembly GCA_005881025.1. GTDB lineage: Bacteria > Chloroflexota > Dormibacteria > Dormibacterales > Dormibacteraceae > CF-54. The sequence goes on from VBFO01000096.1 coordinate 8,799, forward strand.
ATGAGCGATCCGCGAAGCCGACCGAGAAGCTCTTCACGTCGCCGCCGAGCCGCGACATCATGGCCGCCACCGCGCTCGAGTCGATGCCCCCCGAGAGGAAAACACCAACTGGCACGTCGCTGATCAGCTCCTTGCGGACCGACTCGAGCAAGACCGCCCGCAGCTCCTCGCAGCGGCCATCCAGGCTGGTGCCCCGCGATTCATTGGGCTCGCCCAGGGTCGGGGTCCAGTAGCGCCTCAGCCGCAGCGATCCGTCACGAAGCGACCAAACCAGCACGTGCGCCGGCTGCAGCTTCTTGATCCCCCTGATCATCGACCGCGGCGAGGGCACGAACTCGAGCGCCAGGTACTCGTCCAGGGCTACGGGGTCGATCCCCTTCCGCAGCGCGGGGTCGCGCAGCAGCGCCTTCAGCTCGGACGCGAACACCAACCGTCCGCCGTCGACCGCGTAGTGGAGCGGCTTGATGCCCATCCGGTCCCGCGCCAGCAGGAGCCGGCCCCGCCGCAGGTCCAGCACCGCGAACGCGAACATGCCGTTGAGGTGGTCGACCATGTCCTCGCCCCACTCCTCGTAGGCGTGGACCAGCGCTTCGGTGTCCGCCTTCGTGATAAAGGTGTGCCCAGCCGCCACCAGTCGCTCGCGCAAATCCGGGAAGTTGTAGATCTCGCCGTTCTGGACCACCCAGACTGTCGAGTCCTCGTTGTGGATGGGCTGATGTCCCCCCTCGAGGTCGATGATCGACAGCCGCCGCGCGCCGAGGGTCACTCCGCCGGCCTGCTCGATGCCCTCATCGTCCGGCCCGCGGTGGGCCATCGTCCGGCACATGGTGCCGACCAGCTCCAGGCCACGTGCCGGATCGCCACCCGCGATTCCGCAGATCCCGCACATGACGGGTCAGGCTCGAGTCCTGACCGATGACCCTCCATTAGTCGCCGTCACCACCGGCGGATGTGTTGCTCCCTCGATCACCTGGCGGACCACGTACACCGACTTGCCCTGCGACTCGTGATACGTGCGAATCGAAAGCTCGGCCAGCAACCCCATGAGGATGAACTGCACACCGACGATGCCCAGGAAGACCGCGAGCAGGAGCAGCGGGTTGTTGTGTGCGAACGGATAGGGGGGCAGCAGCTTCTGGATGATCACTATCGCCGCGAACACCAGCGACAGCGTCCACAGTCCGAAGGCCGCGAATCCGAAAAAGTAGATCGGCTTGGTGGAGTAGCTCCCGAGCAGCTTCAGCGTGATCAGGTCCAGCATCACCCTCGACGTCCGCGACAGCGAGTACTTAGAGCGCCCGTACGTGCGGCTTCGATGGTTCACCTGCACCTCGGCGATGCGCGCCCCGACCCAGGAGGCGTACACCGGGATGAAAC
>VBFO01000111.1 GCA_005881025.1 Chloroflexota bacterium
ACGAGGTCCAGGCTCAGGCACTGATCAGTTCGGTCAAGCGCAAGCTCCATCTGCGCACCCCGAACCGGATCCCGGTCTGCGTCTGGTAACTACCGCCTTTGCGCGACCGAAGCGACCCGCGGACCCGCGATGAGCCCCAGCACGATGATCAAGAACACCGCCAGGCTCGGCCACAGCTGCGCCAGCGGCGCCACTCCGTTGTTGGGCAACCCCGGGATGATGCTGCCGGTCACGGTCGACGAGGCGGAGTCGTTGCTTCCGTTCGGATCGGCCGGAGTGCTCGAAGTGCGAGTGGCGACATTGACGACCGGGCTGGTGCCGTTCACGGTCACGGTGATCTGAAGGGTCACGGTGGCGCCGGACGCCAGTACTCCGATGTCCCACACACCCGTGCCGGCCGTGTAAGTGCCCTGACTGGGCGTCGCGGATACGAACGTCAGCCCGGCCGGAACCAAGTCGGTGACTTGAAGGGCGGTGGTCGGATCGGGACCGTTGTTATGGGCGGTGATGGTGAAGGTCACGTTGGTTCCGACCGCCGGCGTCGGGTCGGAGACGGACTTGGCAACGGCGATGTCCGCCGCTGCCGCGACGATGTTCAGCGGAGCAAGGATCGTGGTGCTCGGGTAGTAGGTCCACGTATCGAGTCCTTTCGCGTCACCGAAACTTCCAGTGCAGGGTGCGTTCGTGTTCCCGCCGGAGGCGGCGCCGAACGCGCGCTGCACGCTCGACGTGTCGTAACCAAGGATCGGGTCGGAGAAGGCAGTCCCAGGCGGATTGAGTCCGCACAGCGCGTTTCCAACGGTGCCTCCAGCTTCGACTGTCGTCCCATTCGTCACGTACACACGGTCGTCGTAGAAACCCGCCTGGCAGCCGCCCGTGAGTGCCGGGCAAGCACCGCCCGGCGGGTTGAGCAGCGTGATGGTTGGACCACCGAGCGTGTCGTTCTCGACGTCGATCATCGGAAAGTGGTATTCGCCGCCGTGAAAGCTGGCGTGGACCTGGAAGGTACCCACGGGGAAGAACGCGCCCGAGTTGTCCTTGCCGTCCCACGTGACAGTGTGCGCACCCGGCGGGTTGGCCCCCCTCAGCGACCGGTTGGCCGGCAGCGTGGGATCGAAGTTCACCCCGTCACGGCTGATCACGATTTCGTAGACGCCGGCTACGTTGCTGCTGTACGTGAACGCGCCTCCGGTGTTCAGCAGGCTCGTATTGCCGCCGAGATTGCCGACGAACGCCAGCGACGTCATGACCGGCGCCGTCGGCGTGGTGGGAATCCCCAGCGCCGTGATGGCCGCGGCCGCCGGCGGCTCGAAGAACAGCGGGAAGCTCGGCCGCTGGAAGGTCACGCCGCCCTGGATGCCGACGAGCTGACCGGGACCGCCGGTGGCATTGCTCGTCGAGTCCGCGACCGCGTCGTGATAGAGGGGCGTCACTCCGTCAGGGTCGAGAAAGCCCAGCTGGTTGCCGTATACGAGCCAGCCGTTGGGGTCCATGCCCCTCAGGTCGACCTGGTAGCGGTAGCCGTCGCTGGTGATCGGATAGACGGTCGGGAACACAGGCAACCCGTTGCCGCCCGTGAACAGCGCCAGGTAGTAGGTGAAGGCGCGGCCGGTCAGGTTCGCAGGCGAGGCAAGGCCGCTCCGCACGGTGGCGTCCCAGGCCGCAACCGAGGTCCCCTGCGCGGCGCTGAAGTCGTTCGCGCTGGCCAGTGCGACGTCTCCGCCTATGGTGCCGTCGGTGCTCGCCGAGAACCCTGACGGCCCGAGAAAGACCACGTCGTACACGCCGGCCGACGGCGCCTGGTAGTGGCATGGGACGTAACCGCCTGGAACACCGCCGGCCGGGATGGTGTCAGGGCCTGCCAGCTCCTGCGCCCGGCTGGTGATCATGCCCTGGCCGGCCGGAGCGCCGACCGCGATTCGCTGTGTGTTGCAGCTGAAGCTTGGAAAGGCCGGGATCGTCTCTGAACCGATCGGACCGGTAACTTGGCCTGGGTTGTAAACGAGGATGTCCGCCGCGCCCTGGCCAACAGCGCTCGAGCCCAGCAGCAGGACCTCGCCGCTGTTCATGAACGCTTTGATCAGCGTTCGCCTGGCCAGCAGGCCTCCTCCGTACGAGTTGGTGCGCCACTCGGTGTTGGCGCGAGCGCCCGAAGCTCCGTTGGGCCAGAGGTTGGCGCTGCCCGCCGCGGCGGCGGGGATCGCGCTGGCGACCAGGCCCAAGAGCGCAAGGCTGATGGCAAATGCGCCCCTCGCGGTGCGCACAGAGCTATGCAACTGTCGCGCTCACAAGCAGCCGCTGTGTGTCGCTCTGCGTCATGGGATTCCAGGCGCCGGTGCAGGTGATCAAGGTGAGTGAGGCGACCGGGCTCGGTGCGAACAGCGACGCGACGCGCGCGTTCGCTCCGACAACGCGCTTCGCGGTGATCCTGAACACCACCGCCGAGCCGTCCGCGCGCACGACCTCGACGCGGTCCCCCACTCGGACGCGGGCGAGGTACGTGAAAACTGCGTTGCCGGTCCACCAGTTCACGTGGCCGTTGATGAGCGCGTTGCCGGGCTGGCCCGGCGCCGGGCCGAGCTCATACCAGGCCACATCGTGGAAATCACTCGCGGTGTCCAGGTTTCGCTTGCTGTCGAGCCCGCGGGCTTCGATCTTCGCGTCCAGGCTGATGCTTGGAATGACAAGCCGGACCGGCGTCAGGTCGGTAGGACGCGTCGCTGTCGGCTGCAGCTCATCGCGACGATCGGCGGCAGAGGGAGCCGCGATCGCGCCGCTCTGAGACTGCACCGCCGGCGGTGCGACCACCAGCACGGCCTGATTTCCAAGCGCCGAAAGCACCAAGCAGAGGCTGAGAACCAGGACGCGCCTCGGCATGCTGGCGGGATTCTAAACGGCCGTACCAGCCTTCGGGCGCTCTACGACGTCGGGCTGCTCACTGTGGTCCGAACAGGAAGACGGTTGTGCCCTTGCCCTGCGTGCTCACAACCTCCAGTCGTCCACCGATTCCGGCCGCGCGCTCGCGCATCCCGACCAGCCCATAACCGCCGTCACGGGTCTGCCCGAGTCCGCGGCCCTCATCCGCGACCTCGACCATGAACGGGTGCGCCGAAAAATGCATGCGCACGCGGCAGATCGACGAACCGGAATGCTTACGCACATTGGCCAGCGCCTCGCGCACAACCTGATAGACGACCTCGCGCTGTGGAGGCGGCAGCATGTCCTCGGTTCCGCTGCTCGAGATCTCGACGCGGATGGAGTAGAGCCGGGCAAACTCTTCGCCCTGGCTGTGCAGCTCGCCGACAAGGCCCTCAGGTCCGATCGGCTTCGGACGCAGCTCGGCCAGCGTGTCGCGGACCTGCTTGAGCATTCGCTCGAGGATGCCGAACACGTCGAGCAGTGGCTGCTCTCTGTCGTTCTTGTGGCCCTCGAGATAGACCTTGAACAGCGAGATCGCCCCCGCAAGCTCGGTGGCAAGACCGTCGTGGAGCTCGCGAGCCATGCGTGCCCGCTCGCGTGCGACTGCCTCCTCGGCCGCCTGGTGAAGCGTCCCGGACGAATCGGTGCCGGTCTCGTGCAACTCGCTCAACCCCGAGATCGCTAGCCGGCCGCCCATCGCCTTTGCAGCGAGGCGAGAAGTGCGACCACCAGCGGATGCTGGAGCCAGCGAAGCACGCGCGCGTACGGCTCCCACAGCCGCTGCGTCTCCTCCACCAGCAACCGCAGCCGTTCGACGTCGGCCTGCAGCAGCGATCGCTGTGCCTGCAGCTGCAGGGCGACGGCACGTCCGCGCCTGGCCAGCCGGCCCGTCCAGACGCCCATGACCGCGAGCTCGATCAAGATCGCAGCGCCGGCCAGGGCCAGCAACCACACTCCAAGCCAGCCGATGGAAGTCACTCTTTGTCGTCCCCCTCTTCCATGGCACCGACCGGTGCGATCGCCACGACCTGGTCATCCGGCGCAACACGCATCACGATCACCCCCTGGGTCTGCCGGCCGATCTGTGAGATCGCGCCGACGGGGGTCCGCAGCACCATGCCGCTGGTGCTGATGATCAGGACCTCTTCCTCCGGGTCGCCAACCACACGCATCGCGGACAGCTTCCCAACGCGGTCGGTCACCTTGAGGGTGAACACACCCTGGCCCGCGCGGTGATGCATCGGGTACTCGGAGACCGGTGTCCGCTTGCCATATCCGCGCTCGGTGATGACCAGCACGTCGCCGCCGGGCGTCGCAGTGCCCATTCCCGCGACTGAGTCGCCCTTGCCGAGCTTGATACCGATCACGCCCTGCGTGTCGCGTCCCATCGCGCGGACCTCGCCTTCGCTGAAGCGGATTGCCTTGCCCAGGGCGGTGGCGATGATGACCTGGTCCTCGCCGGTGGTCGGCGTGACCCAATCCAGCTCATCGCCCTCCTGGAGATTGATCGCGATGAGCCCGTTCCGGCGCACGTTCGCATACTCGCGCAGCGCCGTCTTCTTTATGTATCCGTTTTTCGTGACCATCAGCATGTAGTGGGCCTCGGTCTCGGTCTCCGGGCGCACGAAGACCGACGTGATCCGCTCGTTCCCGCCGATGTCGATGAGATTGTTGACCGGCACGCCCTTGGCCTGCCGCTCGCGCTCAGGCACCTCGTGCACGCGCAGCTGGAAGACCCGGCCGCTCTGCGTGAAGAAGAGCATCGATGCGTGCGTGTGCGTGGTGAGCAGGTGCGCCGCGTAGTCCTCCTCGCGCGTGCCGCTCGGAGCCTCTCCACCGGCGGTGGGTCGGGCGCCCTTCAGACCCACCCCGCCCCGCTTTTGGGCCCGGAACACCCTGAGCGGTTGCCGCTTCACGTACCCACGATGGGTGAGGGTGACCACCACCTCTTCCTTGTGCACGAGGTCCTCGGCCGAGAGCTCGGTGGCCTCCTGCTCGCTGATCTCGGTCCGGCGGTCGTCGCCGTACTTCTTGGCCAGGTCGTCCATCTCATCCTTGATCAACAGGCGCACCTTCTGGTCGCTGGCCAGGACGCTCTCGAGGTAGGCGATGGTCTTGATGACCTCCTCGTACTCCTCGTCGACCTTGTTGCGCTCAAGCCTGGTAAGCCTTCCGAGGGTGAGGGCCAGCACCGCGCGAGCCTGACGGTCGCTGAGCCCGAACTTCGTCTGCAGCTGGCTGGCCGCAGTTTCGGTGTCGGCCGCTGCGCGGATGGTCTTGATCACCTCGTCGAGGTGGTCGAGGCAGATCTTGAGTCCCTCGAGGATGTGGGCCCGTTCTTGGGCGCGCTCGAGGTCGAATCGCGTGCGCCGCAGGATCACGTTGCGGCGGTGGTCGACGAAGAGCTGCAGCGCCTGCTTCAGGCTCAGCACCACGGGGCGGCCGTCGACGATCGCCAGCATGATCACGCCGAACGTCTGCTGCAGCGTCGTGTGCTTGTAGAGGTTGTTGAGGACGGTATAGACCTTCGCCTCGCGCTTCAGCTCGATCACGATCCGCATGCCATCGCGGTCGGACTCGTCGCGGAGGTCGGCGATACCTTCCAGCTTGCGGTCTGAGACGAGCTCGGCGATCTTGGCCACCAGCGTCGCCTTGTTGGTCGCGTACGGCAGCTCGTCGATGATGATGCGCTCGCGCCCGTTGGGCGCCTGCTCGAAGGTGTGCCTGGCGCGCACGATGATCCGCCCGTGGCCCGTCGAGTACGCGGCCTTGAGTCCCGCTGTCCCCATCACCAGGCCGCCAGTCGGGAAGTCAGGTCCGTTGACGAAGGCAAGCAGATCCTCTCCGGTCGCCTCCGGGTTGTCGACCAGGTGCTTCACGGCAGACGTCACCTCGCGCAGGTTGTGCGGCGGGATGTTGGTGGTCATGCCGACCGCGATACCGGTGGCGCCGTTGATGAGCAGATTGGGGAGCCGCGCGGGCAGCACAGTCGGCTCCTCCTCGGAGCCGTCGTAGTTCGGTCCCATGTCTACCGTCTGTTTCTCGATGTCTGCCATCAGCTCACCGGTGATGGCGGAGAGCCTCGCCTCGGTGTATCGCATGGCGGCCGGTGGATCGCCGTCCACGCTCCCGAAGTTCCCGCGACCGTCGATGAGCGGATAGCGCAGGGAGAACGGTTGGCCCATGCGCACCAGCGCGTCGTAGACCGCGACGTCGCTGTGCGGGTGGTAGAGCTTCAGCACATCCCCGACGAACGCCGCGCACTTGCGGCGCGCGCTGCCAGAGGTCGCGCCGGCGCGGTGCATGGCGTAGAGGATCCGGCGCTGCACCGGCTTCAGCCCGTCGCGTACATCCGGGAGCGCCCGGCTGATGATGACGGACATCGCGTACTCCATGTAGGAGGTCTGCATCTCCTCCTGGAGGCTCCGCGAGATCACAGTGCCGATCGTGTCGTCAGCCAATCCTCAGTCCTCTATTCCGCGTATTTGCCCAGCACCACGACTGCGTTGTGGCCACCGAACCCAAAGCCGTTCGAGATGGCAATGCGCACTTCCTGGCGCCGGGGATTGTTGGGGACGTAGTCGAGATCACAGGCGGGATCAGGGTTCTCGTAGTTGATGGTGGGGTGGATCATGCCGCGGTTGATGGTCAGCAGCGTCGCGATCGCCTCCACCGCGCCCGCCGCACCTAGCAGGTGTCCGATCATCGACTTGGTGCTGCTGATCGCAACCTTGTAGGCGTGATCGCCCAGCGCGATCTTCAGCGCTTTGGTCTCACCTGCGTCATTCAGCTGGGTCGAGGTGCCATGGGCGTTGACGTAGTCGACCTCGGACGGCTCCAGGCGCGCGTCCTTGATCGCCAGAGTGACGGCCTTCGCAGGTGCTTCGCCTGTCTCGTCGGGCGCCACCTGGTGGTAGGCATCGTTGGTGGTCGCGAATCCGAGCACCTCGCCGTAGATCCGAGCCCCGCGATTGATTGCATGCTCCACCGACTCGAGGACCAGAGTGCCCGCGCCCTCGCCCGGAACGAACCCGTCACGATCGCGGTCGAACGGACGGCTTGCCTTTTCCGGCGCTTCGTTGCGCGTCGACAGGGCACGGATGGCGTTGAACGCCGAGATGCCGACCTCACACAGGGAGGCTTCGGAGCCGCCCGCCAGCATGACGTCGGCGTCTCCGTGCTGGATCATCCGGGTCGCGTCGCCCAGCGTGTGAGTAGAAGCAGCGCACGCGGTCGTCACGGTGGTGTTCGGGCCACGCAGGTGAAACTGCATGGCGACGGAGGCGGCCGCCATGTTGGGGATGATCATCGGTGCGTACAGCGGATTCATGCGGCCCTTGGTCGCGTATGAGATAGCGCCGGTGGTCATTTCGATGAAGCCTCCGATCCCCGTGCCCATGGCCACGCCGACGCGGAAGCTGTCCTCCTTGGCCAGGTCGAGCCCGGAGTCTGCGAGCGCCATGCCCGAGGCGGCCACCGCCAGCTGCGAGAAGCGCGCCATGCGCTGAGCTGTCTTGCGGTCCATGTACACCGAGGGGTCGAATCCGTGGACCTCGCAGGCGAACTTCGTGTTCAGCTTGTCGGTCGCGTAAGAGCCTTCGACGTTCCTCGCGGTGCTTCTGCCCTCGATCAGTCCGTCCCAGTACTCGTCAAGATTCTTGCCCAGCGGGTTCACGGTGCCCATTCCAGTGACCACCACGCGCATGCGCCCGTTCCGCTTATTCACCTACCTACCTCAGCCCGAATCTTACCGACGAGCTGATTCTGGACCGCCTCACGCGTGACGCGGATGGCGTTCTTGATGGCGCGTGCGTCAGAGCGCCCGTGCGCGATCACTGCGACACCGTCGATCCCGAGCAGCGGAGCACCGCCGAACTCCCGCCAATCGATCCTGTTTCGCAGTTGCTGCACGTCCTTGCGGATCAGCAGCCCGCCGATCTTCCCGCGCGTGGTCCTGGGGATCTCCTCGCGCAGGCTGCGAAACAGGAAGTCGGCGGTGGCCTCCGCCATCTTGATCGACACGTTGCCGACGAAGCCGTCCGCGACCACGACATCGGCCTTGGCATTGAAGATGTCCTTCGGCTCCACGTTGCCGACGAATCCTTTGAGCGTGCCTTTAAGTCGCTTCGTCGCCTCACGCACGAGCTCGTCGCCCTTGCCCTCTTCCTCGCCGTTGCTGAGCAGGGCGACGCGTGGCTCGGTCCGGCCCATCATCTCGCGCGCGTAGACAGCGCCCATGGCCGCGAACTGCACCAGGTACTCGGGCTTCGAGTCGACGTTGGCACCGACGTCGAGGAAGTATGCGAAGCCGTTCCGGGTCGGGATTATCGAGCCGAGCGCCGGCCGTTCAACGCCGCGGATCCGGCCCTGCACGAACAGCGCGGTGGCCATGATCGCGCCCGAGTTGCCGGCCGAGATCCACCCGTCGGCCCGTCCTTCTTTGCAAAGCCTCGCGCACACGCTCATCGACGAATCCGGCTTGGAGCGCACGGCCTGGGCCGGGTGCTCGTCCATGCCTATCACCTGGGTGCACGGAACCAGCACGAGCTTCGGATGACGATCGAGCAACGGCTGCACCGCACCCGGAAGTCCGGCCACGAGCAAGTCCACGCCGAGCTCGTCCGCCGCTTGCGACGCGCCCTCGATCACCTCGAGCGGCGCGTTGTCGCCACCCATGGCGTCAACCGCTATTCGCACCGAACTAGATGTCGAGGTTGCGAACGCTCTTGGCGTGCGCCTGGATGAACTTCTTGCGCGGCTCAACGTCGGGACCCATCAGCTTCTCGAACGTGTCGTTGACCGCTGCCACGTCGTCCACCGTGACTTTCAGCAGCACGCGGCTCGCTGGGTTCATGGTCGTCGCCCAGAGCTCGTCGGCGTTCATCTCACCGAGACCCTTCATGCGTGTGACCTCAGCACCCTTGCCAAGCTCGCGCATCGCCTTGTCACGCTCGGCCTCGGAGTGGCACCAGAACTCCTTCGCGTTCTTGCCGGTGCCTTTGCTCACCTTGAACAGTGGCGGTTGCGCCATGTAGAGGTAGCCCTTCTCGATGACCTGCGGGAAGTAGCGGAAGAAAAACGTGAGCAGCAACGTACGGATGTGACTGCCGTCGACGTCTGCATCGGTCATCGTCACGATGCGGTGGTAGCGGATCTTTTCGATGTTGAAGTTGTCGCCCACCCCCGCACCCATCGCCGTGATCAGGTTGCGGATCTCATCCGAGGTCAGCACCTTGTCGAGGCGCGCCTTCTCAACGTTGAGGATCTTGCCGCGCAGCGGCAGAATCGCTTGCGTGCGCCGGTCGCGGCCGCCTTTCGCCGTGCCGCCGGCCGAGTCACCCTCAACGATGTAGAGCTCGCACAGGGCCGGGTCACGTTCGGAGCAGTCCGCCAGCTTCCCTGGGAGCATGCTCGACTCGAGCAGGCTCTTGCGCTGCACCAGATCTCGCGCCTTGCGAGCCGCCTCCCGCGCGCGGGCGGCCGTTAGTGACTTCTCGATGACACGCCTGCCCTCCGAGGGATTCTCGTCGAGGTACTGCGTCAGCCCTTCAGTCAGCGCGAGGGACACATGCCCCTGCACCTCAGCGTTGCCGAGCTTGCCTTTCGTCTGGCCCTCGAACTGCGGCTCCAGCACCTTGACGCTGATCACCGCCGTCAGGCCCTCACGCACGTCCTCGCCGGTGAGGTTCGGGTCCTGCTCCTTGAGAATGCCGGCCTTGCGTGCGTACCGGTTGAGGACGTTCGTCAGCGCGGCCCGAAAGCCGGTCAGGTGGCTGCCGCCCTCGATGGTGTGGATGGTGTTCGCGAATGCGAACACGTTCTCCACGAACGTGTCGTTGTACTGCAGCGCGATCTCCGCCTGCGTGCCCTCGACCTCACGGTCGACGTAGAACGGCGTCGCGTTGACGACGATCTTGCCGCGGTTGAGCGCCCGAACGAACGAGACGATCCCGCCCTCGAAATAGAAAGTGCTGGTGACGCCGAGGTTCTCGTCGGCAAGCACGATCTCGAGCCGCTTGTTCAGATAGGCCATCTCGCGCAATCGGTGCCGGATGGTCTCGTGATCGAACTTGGTGTCGGGAAAGATCTGCGGGTCGGGCCAGAACCGGACGACGGTGCCCGTGTGGTCCGTCTTGCCGATCGCCTTGACTGCGGCCTTGGGCACGCCTCGCTCGTAGGCCTGATGGTGGATCCGGCCGCCGAGGTGCACCCACACCTCGAGCTTCTCGCTCAGGAAGTTGACTGCCGACACGCCGACGCCGTGGAGGCCGGAGGAAACCTTGTAGCCGCCGCCACCAAACTTGCCGCCTGCATTGAGGCGGGTCATCACCAGCTCGAGGGCCGAGATCTTCTCCTTCTTGTGGATGTCGACCGGGATGCCGCGGCCGTCGTCGTCGACCTCGCAGCTTCCGTCCGCGTGAAGGGTGACCACGATCCGGTGGGCGTGGCCGGCCAGGGCCTCGTCGACGGCGTTGTCGACCACCTCGTAGACCAGGTGGTGGAGGCCGGTGGTGCTGGTCGAGCCGATGTACATGCTCGGACGCCGCCGCACGTGCTCCCGGCCTTCGAGGACCTGGATCTGCTCAGCGGTGTAGGCCGCCTCCGCGCCGGATGAGGAAGACCTACGACCAGGTTCAGGCAGGGGTTTTCGGACTGCCATTACGGGCTAGCTCAGGCCTCCCAGCGTGGAGAACTCGTAGGGATCAACTGGGGAGAGGATCAGGACTTTGATTTTACCGGATTTCGAATACGAAAATGGTCCGGCGGCGGGCCTTAACAGGCCTTTTTTCAGACTATTTTCCTGCTCGTTTCCAGCGCAAAACCGGCTCTTCACTCTGGCCGGTCAGGTAGGCGGTGATCCGGCGCGCGGTACCCACCTCGTCCAGCCTCCCCACCGGGGTGTTGCGGGGAGCCTGGTGGAGGGCGGCCGGGTTTGTTTTGGCCTCCTGGACGATCTCTTTCAGAGCCTCCGCGAAAGCGTCGAGCGTGGCCTTGCTCTCGGTCTCGGTGGGCTCGACCATGATCGCCTCGGGCACCACCAGCGGGAAGTAGATGGTCGGGGCGTAAAAGTCGCGATCGAGCAGCCCTTTGGCCACGTCGAGAGCCCTCACGCCCTGCGACGCCAGGTTGTGAGCGGTGGCGACGAACTCGTGCATGCAGGGACCGTGGTGCGGAATCTCGAGGACTCCGTCTACCTGCTTGCGCAGGTAGTTGGCTGACAGCACCGCATCCTTGGAGGCCTGTGTGAGGCCATCGCCTCCCATCGCGAGCACGTAGGTGTACGCGCGCACCAGCATCCCGAAGTTGCCGTAGAAGCTGCGCACGCGCCCGATCGATTTCGGCCGCCGGAAGTCGAGCTTGAAGTGGCCGTCGGCCTTCTCAACTGTTGGATGGGGCAGGAAGGGGACCAGCTCGGCCTTCACGCCCACGGGCCCCGCGCCCGGCCCGCCTCCGCCATGAGGGGTCGTGAACGTCTTGTGGAGGTTCATGTGCACCGCGTCGAAGCCCATGTCGCCCGGCCGGCACACGCCCATGAAGGCGTTCAGGTTGGCGCCGTCGTAGTAGAGCATGGCGCCCGTCGCATGCACCATCTCCGCAACATCCAGTATCTCTCGCTCGAAGAGGCCCAAGGTGTTGGGGTTGGTCAGCATCAATGCAGCGACCCTTGGCGACAGCTTCGACTCAAGGTCCGAGAGACTGATGCGCCCGTCCCGGCCCGACCGGACCTCCACCACCTGGAACCCGCTCAAGGCAGCGCTGGCCGGGTTGGTGCCGTGTGCAGAGTCAGGCACGAGGACCTCGGTGCGCTTGTCTCCCCGCGAGTGGTGGTAGGCCTGGATCATCCGCAGCGCCGTCCACTCACCGTGGGCTCCTGCCGCCGGCTGGAGGGTGACCCTGTCGACGCCGACCACAGCACACAACGCCCGCTCCAGCCGCCACATGAGCTCGAGGGCACCCTGCACCGTCTCCTCATCCTGGTACGGATGAAGGCCCGCGAATCCAGGCAGGGCCGCCGCCGCCTCATTGGCGACCGGGTTGTACTTCATGGTGCAGCTGCCGAGCGGATAGAACTGCTCGCTGATCGAGTAGTTGAGCGAGGCGAGCCGGCTGTAGTGCCGCATGATCTCCGCCTCGCTGAGCCTCGGCAGGTCGGCCGGCTTGACACGCAGGTGCTCCTTGGGCAGCACATCGGCCGATGGGGCCGCAGACAGACCTGGCGCCGGCAGCCTCGGCGGCTCGGCGCCGGGCCGGCTCAGCTCGAAGCTGAGTGGCTCGCTCAAGACGTGAGCACCTCGAGCAGCTGATTGATGGCGGCGGGGTCGTTGACCTCGGTGCACGTGAAGGTCACCACGCCCCGCAGCTCGCGGAACCAGCGACCGACCTCCAGCCCGCCGAGGATCCCTTTGCGCGCGAGCTTGCGCAGCACGGGACCGGGTTTCGGGACGATGACAGGAAACTCGTTCAGGAATTGCCGCTCAGGGAACGCAAGCTCCCACCCCGGAAGCTTCGCCAACCTTTCCGCCAGCGCATGGGCGCGCTGGAAGCTGGTCTCCGCGACCTGCCGCAGCCCAGCCTCGCCCATGTAGGTCATGTAGACGCTGGCGGCGAGCGCGCAGAGCGAGTGGTTGGTGCAGATGTTCGAGGTCGCCTTCTCGCGCCGGATGTGCTGCTCACGGGCCGTGAGCGTCAGCACGAATCCACGCCGGCCCGCGGAGTCGAAGGAGCTGCCGATGAGCCGGCCCGGCAGCCGCCGCACCAGCTCCTTGCGGCAGGCGATGAAACCTACGTGCGGACCGCCGTAGCTGGGCGCGAGCCCAAGCTGCTGGCCCTCCCCGACTGCGATATCCGCGCCGTACTCGCCTGGCGGTGCGAGGATGGCGAGGCTGATCGGATCGACGCAGGCGATGGCGAGCGCTCCGGCGGCGTGCGCCTTCTCGGTCAAACCTCGAGCATCGACCAGGAGGCCGAGGAAGTCGGGCTGCTGGAAGACCAACGCCGCCGTCTTTGCCGTGGGCTCCTCACCCCGCCTGACCTTCATGCCGCGACCTTCGCCGAAGGCGCGGAGCACCTCGAGGTACTCAGGATGCAGGTAACCGGCGACGAGGACCTCGTCCCGTCCGGTGTGAACGCGGGCCATCATCGAGGCCTCGGCAACGGCGGTGGCGCCGTCGTACAGCGATGCGTTGGCCACGTCCAGGCCGGTCAGCTCAGCGATCAGCGTCTGGAACTCAAAGATCGCCTGCAGCGTGCCCTGGCTGGCCTCCGGCTGGTAGGGCGTGTAGGCGCTGTAGAACTCGGGCTTGCCGGTGACCGCGGCCACCGCTGTGGGGATGAAGCGCCGGTACACGCCGCCACCGCGGAAGGTCAGACGGTCCGCGAAGACCCGGTTCTTGCCGGCGAGTGCATTGATCTCGGCCATCGTGTCGAGCTCGGACAGGCCATCGGGCAGCTTCAGCTCGTGGATGCGCAGCGAGGACGGGATATCGACCAGGAGGTCGTCCATGGACTCCACGCCGATCGCCGCGAGCATCTCCTCGCGCTCCTGCGGCGAATGGACGAGGTACGGCACCTAGTTGAGATTCCTGGATAGATCTGTCACGGCTTTGGGCCGCTAAATGCGGTCGAATACCACGAGTGCACGCACTCGCGTGCCTGGAGGCTTCGCGAAGAACGCGAATGCCGGCACCAGCGGGTTTCGCGGAAGCGGGACGGGCTCCCAACACATGCATCGGCGTCCCGAGCCGATGAAATGGCCGTCAACTGGCCGCCGCGGTCCACTTAGTGAGAAGTGCCCTCGGCCATCTTTTTGTAAGTGGCCTCGTCCATGAGGTCTGCCGGCGCCTCGCCGGTCATCTGAAGCTTGAGGATCCAGCCTTCCCCGTACGGGTCGGAGTTCACCAGCTCTGGATTGGAGGTCAGCTTGTCATTGACGGCGGCGATGGTCCCGGCAACCGGCGCATAAAGATCGCTCGCGGCCTTGACCGACTCGATGACGCCGAAGCTCTCGCCCCGGGCGATCTTGCGTCCTGGGCTTGGGAGGTCGAGGAACACCACATCTCCAAGCTGAGACTGAGCGAACTCGCTGATGCCCACGGTTGCGGTCTTGCCGTCGACCGTCAGCCACTCGTGAGTCTTGGTGTATCGCCGCTCAGCCATTCCCGCCCCTCCTACTCACGTAACTGCGCGACCAATCTCAGTAGTGCTTCGGCGCCGTCGCCCGCGCCGATCCGCGGTAGAACGGCAGCTCCACCACCTCGGCCGGCGCCTCGCGGCCTCGCACGTCCACGGAGACCATGTCTCCGACCCGAAATGATGGCGGTTCGACGAGTGCGAGCGCGATGGGATACCCGAGGAAGAAGGAATGGGTTCCGCTGGTGACGGTCCCCACCTTTCCTCGCTCCGCCGAGACGGCTCCGCCGTGGCGTGGGATGTCCCCTGGCTTCATCTTCAGGCCGATGAGGCGTCGACGGTCGACGACCTCTCGCGACTTTTCCAGCGCAGCCCGCCCGATGAACTCGCCTTTCGTCAGCTTCACCGTCCAGCCGAGCCCTGCCTCGTATGGGTTCACCGTCTCATCCATGTCGTTGCCGTAGAGGCGGAGCGCGGCCTCCAGACGCAGGATGTCGCGCGCGCCCAGACCTGCGGGCAGCACGCCTTTCGCCTTGCCTGATTCAAGGATCGAGTCCCAGACCCGCCCCACCCGATCCGCCTCCACGAAGAGCTCGAACCCGTCCTCTCCGGTGTAGCCGGTGCGGGCGATGAACGCCGGTTCGCCGGCGACCTGGCCCTGCGTGAAACCGAAATACGGGATGGAGTCGGTCTGCGTTGACCGGGCCGGAAAGAGGGAGTGCGCCATCGGGCCCTGGAAGGCGATCAGGCTGACCTCGAGCGTCTTGTCAGTCATCGAGACCCCGTCCGGTAGGTGTTTGCGCAGCCATTCGACGTCCTTCTCGCGATTGGAAGCGTTCACGACCACAAGAAAGTCGGATGGTGCGCTCCGATAAACGACCAGGTCGTCGATGACGCCCCCGTCCTCTTTGCACATGAGGTTGTACTGCGCCCGGCCCGGTTCGAGCTTGGCGATGTCGTTCGTGACGACCCCTTGCAAAAACGCCTCCGCGCCGTCGCCGACAACGTTGAGTCGCCCCATGTGCGAGATGTCGAAGAGACCCGCGGCGCGGCGTACCGCGAGGTGCTCATCGCGAATCGAGCTGTACTGCTGCGGCAGCTCCCAACCTGAGAACTCGACCATCCGGCCCCCGAGCGCCACGTGCCGGTCGTAAAGAGGCGTGCGGTTGGCGGTCACTCGGACGCGGGCTCGCCGTCGCCGTCCGCGTCCAGGTCGAGGCTCTCTGGATCGACGAAGGCCAGCAGCTCCTCGTCGTGGCGTTGGCGCGCGTCGGCAACCACCCGTGCGACGTAGCGCGTGCGCTCCACATTCCATTCGAGCTTCTCGGCCAGCTCTTGCTCGGTCGGCTCGCGATGCAGCTCGCGGCGCAGCACTAATTGCGTGCGGTCGTAGTCCTCGGCGGCCGTGATCAGCAGCTGCGTCTCGCGGACCGCCGCCGCCTCGGCATCGATCGCGCTGTCCAGCTGCGCGGTGATGTGCGACTCGGCGAACCCTGCAAAGTCCGCCTCGCCGCTCGCCGAGAAGGTCCGGATCGCTTCGATCAACCCGATCGAGCCCTCCTGGACCAGGTCGGGCAGCGACAGCCCGTGCTCGCGGCGGGCCGCGGCGAGCCGGACCACTGTCGGTAGGAAAACCTCCACCAGCCTGTCCTGGCCGGCCTGGTCGCCTGCGGCGGCGCGCCGGAGCAGATCCTCCTGCTCGCGCGCCTCCAGCGGCCTCTGGCTGCCGGCTTTGCGGACCAGGTCGCGCATCGCCGCGGCGTCATCCCCCATCCGCCCGATTCTACGTGGCGTCCTGAGCTTGCCCCAGGCGCCGATGTTCCACGTTTTACATGAGGCTCAGCCATACTCGGGACATGGCCCGCGCCGGCATTTTCCGGCTCGCGTTTTCGATCGTCGTGGCAGCCGCCCTGATGCCGCTTCAGGCGGCGGCCGCCGCCCCGCACGTCGTCCAGGCAGACCTCACCGGCGACATCAACGACATCAGCGAGGCCTACATCTCGAGCGTGGTCGCCCGAGCCGACTCCGACCACGCCAGCGCACTGCTGGTGGTCCTCAACACCCCTGGTGGCATCTCCACCTCGATGGACGGCATCGTCACCGCGCTGCTCAACTCCACCTCACCCGTGATCGTGTTCGTCTATCCCAGCGGAGCGCGAGCGGCCTCGGCGGGTCTTTTCGTGGCCCAGGCGGCGGACGTGGTGGCGATGGCGCCCGGCACCAACATCGGCTCGGCCCACCCGATCGCGGGCACCGGCGCGGATCTCACCGGCGACCTTGGCAAGAAGGTGCTGAACGACGCCGTCACTCGCGTGCGCAGCCTCGCCCAGATCCATGGCCGGAATGCAGACTGGGCTGAGGACGCCGTCCGCAACAGCGTCAACATCAACGCCGAGGACGCCGTCAGGCTGCACGTCGCCGACCTCGAGGCCGCCGACATCTACTCGCTGCTGGCGGCGGTCGACGGTAGGACTGTGCCGCGCCAGCACGGCTCGCTCACGATCCACACCGCCGGGGCGCTCATCGAAGACAACCCGATGCCTTTCTGGCAGGTGTTCCTGGGGGCGCTCATCGATCCCACGATCGCGGCGTTGCTGCTGCTGCTGGCCGCCTACGGCATCATCACCGAGCTCTCTTCGCCCGGTGCGATCCTGCCCGGCGTGGTCGGCGGAATCGCGGGCGTGCTTGCGGTCGTGTCGCTTGCCAATCTCCCGGTCAACATCGCCGGCGCCTTGATGCTCCTTTTCGCGCTCGCCCTCTTCATCGCCGACCTGAAAGCGAACACGCATGGGATCTTGAGTGCCGGAGGCGTGCTGTCCCTGGTGCTTGGTCTGGCCTTTCTGATCAATACCGGCCCGATCGGGCTGGGAGTGAACCCGATCGTGATCGCGTTGGCGGGCCTGTTCTCATTCGCTTTCTTCGCCTTCTTCGTGCAGCGAGTCCTGGCCGCCCGCCGCCGGCCGGTGGCGGCGGGCGCCGAGTGGCTGGTGGGCGCCCGGGGCGAGGCGCGCGAGGCGGTCTCTCCCAGCGGTCTTGTCTTCGTCCGGGGCGCGCTGTGGCGGGCGACCACGAGCGGCGCCCCCATTCCAGCCGGCGCGCCGGTTACGGTGGTTGGACGCAAAGGGCTCGAGCTGGAGGTCGCTCCGGCCGAATCGGTTCCAGCGCCGGAGACGGCTGAGGAGAAGAAATAGTGGACGCCGGCACGCTGATCGTCCTCGGGGTCATCATCCTGCTCGCCCTGGTGGTCGTGTTCTCGAGCCTCCGGATCGCCAACGAATACGAGCGAGGTGTAGTTTTCCGCCTCGGCCGGCTGATCGCCCTGAAGGGCCCCGGTCTCTTTTTCATCATTCCTTTCGGCGTGGACAGGTTGGTGAAGATCGACCTCCGCGTGATCACCCTCGAGGTTCCACCGCAGGAGATCATCACGGCCGACAACGTCACCGCGAAGGTCAACGCGGTCATCTACTTCCAGGTGGTGGATGCGCAGCGAGCGGTGGTGCAGGTGCTGAACTTCATCAACGCCACCTCGCAGATCGCGCAGACCACTCTGCGCGCGGTGCTCGGCCAGTCGACGCTCGATGAGCTCCTGGGCCAGCGCGAGAAGATCAATCAGACGCTGCAGAAGATCATCGACGAGCAGACGGAGCCATGGGGCATCAAGGTCGCAGTCGTCGAGATCAAGGACGTCGAGCTGCCGACCAGCATGCAGCGGGCGATGGCAAAGCAGGCTGAGGCCGAGCGCGAGAAGCGCGCCAAGATCATCAACGCCGACGGTGAGTTCCAGGCCTCCCAGACGCTTGCGAACGCGGCCCAGGTGATCTCCTCACAGCAGGGCGCGCTACAGCTTCGCTTCCTGCAGACACTTGTGGAGATCGGGGTCGAGAAGAACACCACTGTCATCCTTCCGATCCCGCTCGATCTGATCCGGCCGATCCTCGAGGCAGAGGGCCGCGAAACCACCGGAAAGGGCAGCCGGCAACCGGCCGAAGGATCCACGTCGGGCTGAGCGGCCACATCTACCTCGATGCCGCCGATGCGCTTGTCCTGCTGACGCCGGTACCGGCGGTGATCGCCGCCAACGCCGGCGTCGGCAAGCCGTGGGCGCACCACGCGACGGGCATCCTCGGCGGGCTCCTGGCCGGGGCCACCTTCCTTTTCGGCGCGATCGACATCGCGGCTGCGAGCTCGGGCCCGCACAACCCGACTGCTGTCGACGTCGGGATCATGGTCACCGCCCTGCTGGCGGCTCTCCTGGCGGCCAAGCCGGTTCGGGAGCGGGTCGCGCGGGTGCTGCCGATGGACCCTGACAACCCGGTCCATGCCCTGGCGCTGGTGCTGGCAGTGATCCTGCTCGGCACCCAGGTGTCGTCGATCGCGTTCTCAGACGTGCTCGCGGCCGACCTGAAGCTGCCGGCCCTCACGGTGGCCGATCTCATCTGGCAGGAAGCCCCCTTCTTGATCCTCGCCGCCGTTGGGGTCGGGATCTACCTTCGTCGCGACCTCCTCTCCGCCACCACCCGCCTCGGTCTGGTCAGACCACAGCCCTGGCACATCGTCCTTGCGCTGGCGGCCGCGGGGCTGTTCTACGGGATGGGAGCGGCCTCGCAGTACCTCGGCCAGAGCCTCACCCCGGGTCTGGCCGAGCAGGTGACAAGGACGGACGAGCACCTCTTCGGAGGGCTCAACAACTGGTACGGGATCATCGCGCTGGCGCTGGTGCCGGGGATCTGCGAGGAGGTGCTGTTCCGCGGAGCGCTGCAGCCGCGCTTTGGGATCATCACCACCGCCGTCCTCTTCGCCGCGATTCACACCGAGTACGGCCTGTCCATCGACGTGATCACGATCTTTTTGATCGCGATCGGGCTGGGCTTCATCCGCCGCTATGCGAACACCACGGCGTGCTGCGTGTGCCATGCGACCTACAACCTGGTGTCCGGAACGGGGCTGCCCGGGATCACCCTGTGGATCGCGATCGGCGTCGAAGTCGTCCTGGTCGCGATCGCGCTCTACCTGATCCTCGCTCGACGTCGTGCTTCCGAGTCACCCATGGCCGAGGACGCCAGGTTGGGTTAGAATCTCGTCAGCCGTCTTCTACGCGCCCAAGCAATGACCCAGGATATAGCCCCCCTCGAGCAGCTCACCCCCCAGATGTTGGGCCCAACCAGCCTTCCCGTCCTGGCGGTGGTGAACCAGAAGGGCGGGGTGGGCAAGACCACCACCGCCATCAACCTCGGCGCCGCCCTGGCCGAGCTCGGGCACCCCGTCCTGTTGGTGGACCTCGATCCACAGGCCAACTCCACCTCTGGGCTAGGCCTCAACCCGTCGCGTGCGAGGCTGACCGTCTATCACCTGCTCACCGGCGAGTGCACGGTTGCCGAAGCGGCGGTGCCGACCGGCGTGCCAGGGCTGCAGCTGGTCCCGTCCCAGATCGACCTGGCCGGGGCCGAGATCGAGCTCGCTTCGATGAGCGAGCGCGAGACGCGTCTCCGCAAGGCGCTGGCCACGACCCCTGAAGGCGTGGAGCTGGTCATCATCGACTGCCCGCCCTCGCTCGGGCTGCTCACCCTCAACGCCCTGGCCGCCGCCACCCAGATGCTGATCCCGACTCAGTGCGAATACTTCGCGCTCGAGGGCCTCCGGCACCTCTTCTACACGCACCAGCTCGTGCGCTCGAACCTCAACCCGAAGCTCGAGATCGGAGGCATCCTTATGACGCAATTTGACGCACGTACAACGCTGGCGTGGGATGTGCTCAACGAGGTCCGGCGATCACATCCTGCGGACCTGCTGAAGACCTTGATCCCGCGCAACGTCCGGATCAGCGAGGCCCCGAGTCATGGCCAGCCGGTGACCCAGTACGACCCCACCTGCCGCGGAGCGGCCGCGTACCGAGAGCTCGCCCATGAGCTGATGGAAAGGAGCAGATAACCAGATGAGCCAGTCACGGTTGCGAGGCCTCGGTCGCGGGCTGGAGGCGCTGATTCCGATGTCACGCGAAGGCGGCGCGATGGTGCCGCAGATGATCGCCATCGACCAGATCCGGCCGTCGCACCAGCAGGTGCGCTCGCGCTTCGACGCGGAGCCGCTGGCCGAGCTCGCAGACTCGATCCGCTCGCATGGCGTGCTGCAGCCGCTGCTCGTGCGCAGGCACGTCGACGGCTATGAGCTGATCGCGGGCGAGCGGCGCTGGCGTGCTGCGCGCATTGCGGGCTTGACCACGGTTCCCGCCGTCGTGCGCAACGACATGCAGGCCGACGAACAGCTCATCCTCGGACTGATCGAGAACCTCCAGCGAACCGACCTCAACCCGGTCGAGGAGGCGCACGGCCTGCGCAAGCTGACAGAGGACCTCGGGCTCACGCATGAAGAGGTGGCGCAACGGATTGGTAAGAACCGCGTTTCGGTCACGCAATCCCTGCGCCTGCTCAGCGCGTGCCCCGCAGTGCAGTCAGCGGTGAGCGCCGGCGCCATCAGCGCCGGCCACGCACGCGCACTCATCGCGCTCGAAGGCGCCGCTGCGCAGGAGCACGGGCTGAAGGTGGTCCTGGGCAGGCGGCTCTCAGTGCGCCAGGCCGAGAACTGGGTGCGCAAGTACCGCCCACGCCGTTCCACGGTTCGCGGCGAGACTGCAGAGATGCGAGCGCTTGCGGCCGGGATCGAGGCCAAGCTCGGCATAGCGGTGCGCTTCCGAGGATCTGTCAATCGGGGAAAGGTGGAGCTGCGCTATTCGAGTCGTGAGGAGCTTGAACGGGTCTGCGCTAAGCTCGTTTCCTAACTCTTGGCCTTGTCGCAGCATCCCGCCTCAGCCACCCCGCATGAGATCGCGCCGTCCGCGACCTCATCTGTGCTGCGCGAGTTGTTCGAGGTCATCGTGCTCGCAGTCATCCTCTACTTCGGCATCAGCTTCGCAGTGCAGACAGTGCACGTCGAAGGCCTTTCGATGTTCGGCACGCTCGACAACAACGACTACCTGATCGCGAACAAGATCGACTACCGCCTGCATGCCCCGCATCGAGGCGACATCGTGATCTTGCGTCCTCCTACGCTCAGCACCACCGACTACATCAAGCGCGTGGTCGCGCTCCCGGGAGAGCGGCTTCTGATCCGCGATGGCGTCGTTTACATCAACGGTCACCGTCTCGAGGAGCCGTATCTACCGGAGGCGTGGACCGTGAACAATCAGTGGGGCGGTCCGGATGGCACCGTGATCCCAGCCAATCAGTACTTCGTCATGGGCGACAACCGAAACCGGTCGCAGGACTCACGTGTCTTTGGGCCGATCGGCCTGGACCGGATCGACGGCCGTGCCTGGTTCAGGATCTGGCCGCTTGATCACTTCGGCGACATCTACAAGGACGAACCGCTGCTGGAGACGAGCACCGTCTACGTCGGCTAGGCGCCGATCGACGATCTGAACTCCGCGTCCGTTTTGAACGGACCGACAACTGCCATCTGGATCGGATTGCTGAGAACATCGACGGCGACGCGGCGGATGTCGGCTGCGGTCACCGCATCGACTGTCACCAGCTCCTGCTCCACAGTGCGGATCTCGCCCATCGCCAGCTGCTGATAGGTGAGCCAGAACGCGACCCCGTTGGTCGTCTCCATCTCCAGTCGCAGCCGGCCCTTGGTGAACTCCTTCGCCCGTTCCAGCTCCTGCTCGCCAACCTCCAGCTCGCGCAGCATTCGCAACTCCACGATCGCCGCCTCGACCGCTTTCAGCGCTTGCTTGGGATCGACGCCCAGGTACACGCCGAGATAGCCGGTGTCGCGGTGTTTCTGCGTGAAGCTGTGAACGTCGTAGGCGAGACCGAGGCGCTCTCGAATGTTGAGGAAGAGGCGTGAGCTCATGCCCTCGCCAAGGATTGTGTTGAGCAGATCAAAGATGTAGCGGTCGGGATGTTGATAGCTGATCGCTCGCATGCCGAGGCACACGTGGGCCTGCTCGGTCCTGCGTCGCCGGAGGAGCACTCCTGGCGCACTCAGGAGAGCGGGCGACAGCGCCGGGGAGTCGCCGTCCAGCTCTGAGGGCAAGCTCAACCTCGGCGTCAGAGCCTTCAGCAAGCGCTCCTCGTCCAGCGAGCCGGCCGCACCTGCGACGAGGTAGGGAAGGCGGTAGTGCGCGTTGGCGTACTCGAGAATTTCGTCGCGCGTCAGGCTCTGGACCGAGCGGATGGTGCCGGCGATGTCGCGCCCGAGAGGATGGTCGGGCCACATGATCTCCTCGAACAGGTTCTGCACCAGGTCCTGCGGCTGGTCCTGGTACATCTTCAGCTCTTCGAGGATCACGGTTCGCTCACGCTCGACATCCGCGGGCGCCAGCTTCGAGTTGGACACCACGTCGAGCAAGACGTCAAGGCCGAGCTCGAGGTGCTCCGCGGGCACCCGCGCCCAGTACGCGGTGAGCTCCTTATCGGTGGACGCGTTGATGAATCCACCGATGCCCTCGATCGCGTCCGCGATCTCTTTTGAGGTTGGGCGGCGCTGTGTGCCTTTGAAGTAGAGATGCTCGATGAAGTGCGAAACCCCGGCGAGCCTTTCGTCCTCGAGCCTCGATCCGCCCGCGAACATGAGCACCAGGCTCGCTGAGAGGCGCTCGGGCATCGGCGAGGTCACGAGGGTCGCCCCGCCGGGGAGGTGATGGAGTCTGTGGGGCATGGACTGCTTAGGTTAGGGGCCCGGCTAGTTGAGCAGGTGTCCTTCCTGGAGCGCGCCGAGGGCTGCGTAGAGAGTCATCGCGACGAAATCCGCCGGCATTCCGTCGGACGTCGCATCCAGCGCCTCGCCGAGGAACTTGCGCACGTTGGGAACATTGGCCGTCTCCGGCAGCTCGAGGCAGTCGCGGATCGCCTCCGCGATCTCGGTGGGCGTGATCTCCTCATCACCCGCTCCATCGACGACAGCGTTGACGACTGCGATCGCCTTCCGGATCCGCTCGGCCGCGGACCGGCCTTGCATGGGTCTCGACTCGCTACTCGGAGGCGGCCTTGCGCGGACCGACGACCACGCGCCGATCGGGCTCCTCGCCGATGCTCGAGCTCGTCACGTCAGGATCGCCCTCGAGGGCGAGATGGATGGCCCGACGCTCGAACGCCTGCATTGCATCCAGCGTGATCGCATCTCCTGTCATCTTCACCTGACGCGCTGCGCGCAGTGCAATCTCGCGCACCGTGTGCTCGCGGCGCTGGCGGTAGCGCTCCACGTCCACGATGACGCGCTCGCCCTCGGCCAGGTGCTTGCCCACCATCACGTTCGTCACTGACTGCAGAGCACGCAGCGTCTCGCCGCGCCATCCGATCAGCGCGCCGAGGTCGCGGCCCGAAACGTCAAGCGTGAGGGGGTCGCTTCCGGTCCTGACCATCACCTGGGCGCGCACACCCATGTGCTTCAGCAGGCCTTCGAGCAAGTTGCGGACGGTTTCCGCCTTGCCGTTGGCGGCCTGTGATGGAGCTGCGACCGATGAGGCGGCGGCCGGATCGATCACGGTCACCTCCACCAATGTCTCGTCGGTGCCCTCGCGCAGGACTTTGACATCGACGTTCCGCCGCGTCTCCCCCAGCTCTATCAGGGCGGCATCGACGGCCTCATCCAGGGTGCGGCCGCGTCCTTCTGCAGATCTCATCGATTTGACCTCACGAATATTTGTCGGGGCTCTGGCCATAGGCCGGCCGCTGTTTCTTCCGCTTCGCTTTGCCGTTGCCGTTCGACGCCCGCTTCGGCAGATCGCGCGAGCCCGCCGCGGGCCCGCTGCGTGGAGACGGTCCTTTTGACATGGCCGCTGTCGGCGGCCGCTCGCTCCCCCGCCTCGGCAGCAGATTTCCCCACCCGACCACGAAGCTCTGCTGAATGATACCCACGAGGTTCCCGATGAACCAGTACAGGCCCAGGCCGGCGGGGACCTGGAAAGCGAAGATGCCGATCATCAGGGGCGAGATGTAGACCATCGTCCGCTGCATCTGCTGCTGCTGCTGCTCCTGCTCGGTGGGGTTAGGCGGGGTCGGCTGCTGAAGCATCTTCGACTGCACGAAGGTGGTCGCGGCCGCCAGCAGCGGGAAGACCAGGTACGCGATCGCGGGGACATAGGGCAAACCTGTGATCAGGTGCGTCTGGCTCGGGAGCTCCATCAGGTTGGGCACGAAGAGGAAATGCGGGGCGGTGACGTGCGCTCCCCTGAAGACGTAGTACAGCGCGGTCAGGACAGGGATCTGGATGATCAGGGGAAGGCAGCCCACCAGCCCTCCCAGCGGGTTGACCCCGTGCTCCTGGTAGAGCTTCATCATCTCCGCGTTCAGCTTCTGCGGGTCTTTCTTCAACTTCTTGCGCAGCTCGGCGACCTCAGGCGCGAGCTTTCGCTGCTCGGTCATCGTCCTGCGCTGTGTGATCAGCTGAAACTGCTGCAGTGGAGCCAGCAGGAGCCGGATGATGATCGTCACCACGATGATCGCCACCCCGTAGGCGCCGATCGCCTCCGCCACGGGCACTCCCTGCAAGCTGCCGTAGATCGTGTCGAGCAGCCAGGCGACGGGCTGCTTCACGACCAGCTCCCAGAGATGGACGATGGGCTGGAATACGTCGAAGATCGAGTTCAGGAAAATGGTTGTGTCTCTCCTAGCTCGGCATCAAGGGACTGGATCGTAGCCGCCCTTCGTGAACGGGTTGCAGCGGGCGATGCGGACCGCTCCCATCCAGCCGCCGCGCACCCAGCCGTAGCGTTCCACGGCTTCATACGTGTAGTGCGAGCAGGAAGGGTAGTACCGGCATGAGGGCGGAAGGATTTTGGAAAAAGTCATCTGGTATCCACGGATCACGGCGAGGAGTACGCGGGTCATGAGTCCAGCTTCGTGAGCCGGAGAGCCGCCTGCTCGGTCTCCTCCTTCAGGTCGGCAAATCGCAGCTTGAGCGCCGCGGGCCGGGCGATCAGGACCACGTCATATCGTATTCCCCGCAGGAGGAGCGCTGAATCCGAGGCCAGCAGCAGCTGTCGCGCCACCTCCCGCAGCCGCCGGCGCGCGCGGTTCCGCTCGACGGCGGTCTTCACCTGCCGGCTGACAGTCACTCCCACCCGGCTGTGGTCGGCGCTGCTCGGCACGGCGAGCACCACGAGTCCTTTGCCGCTGAAGATCCTCTTGCCCTGGAGCGCCGCCTGGAAGTCTTTTTGACGGCGAAGACGCACGCGCCTCTTCATCTCGAAGAGGACCTCGGCCTCAGCTGGTCAGGCGCTGTCGGCCCTTGCGGCGGCGGTTCTGCACCACGCGAGCTCCGCCGCGGCTGCTCATCCGGCGCAGAAAGCCGTGAACCCGGCGGCGGTAGCGCTTCTTGGGTTGGAACGTGCGCTTCATCAGAAGCGCGAGTGTAGCGAAACGAGGTGTGGTGGATCGTGATACCGCTTGTGTGGCTTTATCCAGTCCCTGACGGGCTTGCTAGGACGGAGGTATGTTGCTAGAATCCCGGCCCGGAAGCACCACCAGCGCGACACGGATCACGTCTCAGTACAGCCGAGATAGAGGGGCATCATTCTTTCCTCGGTTACTTGTATTAGGTAAGGCCACAGCACCGCTTCCACAATAGTTGCAGGCCGGAAGGGAGCTTTCATAACGGGCCGGGAGGCTCGCCTGTGGAAATCCGGTCTGGTCTTTTCCACAGACACACGGGAGGCGGATCCGATCGGTCAGAGATTGTCGGTTGAACCAGCATGCGCGCTCCGGGCCGTCCGCACGCCCGGAGACAGGTAGGACGCCCCGTCGTGACCCCAAGCCTGACCCCCAGCTTATCCACAGCATTTGCACCAAGCGCTGCCCAAGCGGTTGCTGGAGTTTTCGACCCGGCCGACCGCTCGCGGCGGGACACAACGAAGGAGAGGTGAGCAGGTGAACCAGGACCAGATCTGGTCGCAGGTCCAGGAGGAGCTCAGGTTTCAGCTCGCCAAGCGCACCTATGACATGTGGCTCAAAAACACCTCGGTGGTGTCGGCTGATGGCAGCACGTTCCGCATCGGCGTACCCAGCAAGCTGGCGAAGGACTGGCTGGAGGATCGCTTCGCCGGTCTCATCCAGGAGACGCTGCAGGCGGTCACCGGCGCTGAGGTGAACATCGACTTCGTGATCTCTCCAACAGGGCACCGGCCGCCGGTGCTCACCGCCGACCCAAACGGACCCGATCCCGCGGGCGACAACGGTCACGAGAACGGCGTCGGAGGGCATGACTCCGGTCCGATCCTGTCGTCCGACCTCAATGCGCGTTTCAAGTTCTCGTCCTTCGTCGTGGGCCACAACTCTCAGTTCGCGCACGCAGCCGCGAAGGCCGTGGCCGAGGCGCCTGGCGACAGCTACAACCCACTTTTCATCTACGGAGGCGTAGGTCTCGGCAAGACACACTTGATGCACGCCATCGGGCATGAGGTGCATGACCGCTTCCCGCGCAAGCGAGTCGTTTACCTCACGTCGGAGCAGTTCACCAACGAGGTGATCAGCTCCATCGCCACAGCCCGCATGGGTGAGTTTCGGCATAAGTACCGCACCGTCGACGTCCTGCTCATCGACGACGTGCAGTTCCTGGCGGGGAAGGACCGCACGAAGGAGGAGTTCTTCCACACCTTCAATGCTTTGCACGAGATCAACAAGCAGATAGTCATCTCGTCCGACCGGCCGCCAAAAGAGATCCCGACGCTGGAGGACCGCCTGCGCTCGCGATTCGAGTGGGGCTTGATCGCCGACATCCAGTCGCCAGACTTCGAGACGCGGCTCGCCATCCTCCACTCCAAGCTCGGAGGACATGCGGGGCTTGTGCCTGAAGAGGTCCTGAGCTTCATCGCCCACAAGGTCCAGCGAAACATCCGCGAGCTGGAGGGAGCGCTCACCAGGGTGCAGGCGTTCGCCGCTGTCCATCAGCGATCGGTCGATGAGGACGAAGCGGCGCGACTGCTCGCCGACATCATTCCGGCCGGCACCCGCAAACCAATCAACGTCGACCGCATCCAGGTGCTCGTCGCCGACTACTACAACGTCACCCTCGACGATATGAAGGGGAAGCGGCGCGACAAGCACATAGTGTTCCCGCGCCAGGTCGCGATGTTCCTGGTCCGTGAGGAGACTCCTTCATCCTTGCCCGCCATCGGCAAGGCATTCGGTGGTCGCGATCACACGACCGCTCTGCACTCGATCGAAAAGATCGCCAATGAGCTGAAGGAGGACGAGAGGTTGCGGTACGAGGTTCAGGCCATCCGCGAGAAGCTCTACGCCGAGTGATGCGCGTCTCCACACTTTCTTCAAACGTGGTTGGGAAAGCGATTGGACAATCGGCTCGACGGCGATTGTTCCCCACCATGGCCACAGCGCACCGCCCTCTACCCACCGGTTTCGAGCCACTTGTCCCCGCCGGCGATCGATCTGTAAACGATCTCTATGTCCACAGAACCCACAGCGCTTACTGTTATCCGTTACGGACTGAGTCAATTAGTAAGACCGCTATCAACGGGGGACAACTGTCGTGAACGCCAAAGCCATCGCTACCCAGATGAAAGTCACCTGCAGGCCCTCAGTGTTGAGTCAGGCTCTCCAGGTGGTGTCGCGTGCCATCTCGAGCCGGACGACGCTGCCGATACTCAACAACATCCTCATCGAGACCACTGCCGAAGGCCTGGCTCTCACAGCGACCAACCTGGAGATTGGAATCAGGAAGGTGGTCCCGGCCGAGGTCGCGATGGAAGGAAGCACGACCGCACCGGCGAGGCTGCTGACGGATTTTGTGAGCACTCTTCCAGACCAGGATCTCGAGCTGAGCCTGGACGGTGCGACGCAATCTCTTGGGCTGCGGTGCGCGCGCTTCGACACTCACATCAAATGCATCGAGGCGGAGGAGTTCCCACCAGGCCCGCGCCCGGACGAGGGCGACCGTCTGGAGGTCCCGCTGGACGAGCTGGTGAAGGCGGTCGAGCAGACCCAGATGGCCGCCTCCACGGACGAGGCGAGGCCAGTTCTGACCGGCGTCCTGGTTCAGGTGCAGGCCGGAAACCTGACCCTGGCGGCGACCGACGGCCACAGGCTGGCCGTGCGCAAGCTGCCGGCGCAAGGGGCGGGGGATCTCGAGGCGAGCTTGATCGTGCCGGCCCGAGCCCTGGCTGAGCTGGCGCGGGTGTTGAAGGGCGAGCCCGGCCGCGTCGAGATCATCATCTCGAAGGCCCGCAACCAGATCTTCTTCAAGGCCGGCAACTCTGAGCTGACCTCCAGACTGATCGATGGAAAGTATCCAAACTACTCACAGGTTATCCCCAGCAAGAGCTCGACCACGGTCAGGGTTCCGACCGCCGAGCTGACCCAAACCGTACGGGCGGTATCGCTTTTTGCCCGTGACAGCGCCAACGTGATCCGCGTGAAAGCCACATCCGGTGCCGTCACTTTGTCGGCGACCACCAACGAGGTGGGGGACAGCAAGGCTGAGATGTCCGCCGAGGTGGAAGGTTCAGAGATCCAGATCGCTTTCAATGCCCGCTACGTCCTCGACGCCCTGGGGGTGATCGGCGAAGACGAGGTCGAGCTCCTCTTCGACGGTCCGCTCAGCCCAGGGCTGCTGCGCCCGCCGGGCAAGGAGCACTACCTGTACGTGATCATGCCCGTGCGGGTGGCAATGTCTTAGCTCGGGCTCCCCCGGGATTGGAGCTCAAGCGCCTGCAGCTGAAGAACCACCGCAATTACAGGCGCCTCGACCTGGCACCTGGTCCGGGCGTGAATGTATTCATCGGAGCCAACGGGCAGGGCAAGACCAACCTGCTCGAGGCGGTGGCGATGCTCGCGCTCTCGTCTTCGCCGAGGGCGCGACGAGACCTGGAGCTGGTTGGACCTGTCGGTCCCGCGGCCAGGATCGAGGCGGACGTGGAGGCGGCGGGACGTCTGCTCCAGGTGAGCATCTTCCTGGAGGTCGCCGGGGACCGAGCGCGGCGCACGATCGAGGTCGACGGGGTGCGGCGCCGTGGCTTCGACCTCCCCGGACACTTCCGGGTGACGCTGTTCTGGCCGGACGATCTGGGCCTGGTCAAAGCCGGTCCCGACCTTCGGCGAAGGTTCCTCAACCAGATGCTGGTCCAGGTCGAGCCGGGTTACGCGCGAGCCCTAGGCCGCTTGCGCCGTGTGCTCGAGCAGCGCAACACCCTCCTGAAAAGGATCGCCGCCGGCGAGGACAGCGCCGACCTCCTGGAACCCTGGAACCTCGAGCTGGTCGAATACGGGACGCTGATCGCAAAAGCGCGCGCCACCGCCGTTGACGAGCTCCGCCCTGAAGCCGCCCGGAGCCACGCCGAGATCGCGGACGGTGAGGTCCTCGACATCGCCTATTCCGGTCCGCCCGACGACTTCCCGGTAGCTGTGCAAAAGTCGCTGCCCGAGGACCTCAGGCGAGGCTCGACCACGGTGGGCCCTCACCACGACGACCTCGCGATCACACTCGGCGATCGCGACGCTCGCAGCTTCGCCTCGCAGGGGCAGCAGCGAACCGCAGTGGTGAGCCTGAAGCTGGCTGAAGCGGCCCTGGTGGCGCGCCGCACGGGGGAACGGCCGGTGCTCTTGCTGGACGACGTGCTTTCCGAGCTCGATGCGGAGCGGCGGGCGGCGCTTCTGCGCCGGGTGGCCGGGGCAGGCCAGGTGATCATCACCTCGGTGGAGGCCGGTCCATTCCCGCCCGATCTCATCACGAATTCGAGGGTCTGGACCGTCGAAGCAGGGACTATCGAAGCCTGTGGATAAGCTGGGC
Source organism: Chloroflexota bacterium (assembly GCA_005881025.1). Lineage (GTDB taxonomy): Bacteria > Chloroflexota > Dormibacteria > Dormibacterales > Dormibacteraceae > CF-54. Next base: position 29,791 of record VBFO01000111.1, read on the forward strand.
AATATCCTCGCCACAGTCTTGCGCCGGCAGCCCGGGGGGGCACGCATCCTGGGCTCGCAAGTGGCGGCGGCGTTCAAGGTCGTGATCGGTCCTGAGCCGGCCAGGCTGTGCGACGAGGTGGAGCTCCGCTCCGGGGTGCTGGTGGTGACCACCTCCAGCCCAGCGCTGGCCCACCAGCTGCGACTCGACGCAGAGACGGTGGTCGAACGTCTCAATGGGATGAACCTCGGCCGCAACGTTCGCTCGCTGCGGGTGCGCATCGGCCGGCCGACCCTGTCATGAGCCGGCTCGACAAGGCACAGCTGGCCGCGGCCACGGCCACTGAAGGGCCAGTACGTCTGATCGCCGGCGCCGGGACCGGCAAGACCGCCGTGATCGCAGAGCGGTTTCGGAGGCTCGTCGCAGCGGGCGCGGACCCAGCGTCGATCCTCGTGATGACGTTCACTGACCGCGCGGCGGGAGAGATGCGGCGGCGGATCGAGGAGCTCATCGGCGGGGAAGCGCCTGCAGTCGGGACTGTGCACTCGATCGCGCTCGGCTGGCTGCGAGCTGACGGCTGGCGGGTCGGCGTGCCCGCGCGCTTCCGCATCCTCGCGGGCGCCGAGCGATGGATCCTCGCTCGCGAGCTGATGTGGAAGCTGGGCGACCCGGTGCTGACAGCCGACGAAAGGCCCGACGACCTCGTCGCACCGATGCTGCAGATGCTCGAACGACTCAAGCAGGAGCTGGTGCCGCTGCGCCGGCTCTCGGAGTGGAGCTCCACCGATAAGGAGGCCGACAGGGCTCAGCTCATGAGGGGCTGCGTCGACCTCTTCCATGAGTACGAGCGCGAGTGCCGGCGCCGCGGATTGATCGACTTCGACGACCTGCTGGAGCGGGCCGTGACGATGCTGTCGACCAACCCCTCGGTGCTTGATGGATACCGGCACCGCCATCCTCATGTGCTGGTCGACGAGTACCAGGACCTGAACCTCGCGCAGGAGCGCCTGGTCGAGCTCATGGCGCAGGGTGGCAGGCCGCTGGTCGTCGGCGACGACGACCAGAGCATCTACCGCTTTCGCGGCGCGTCTCGGGCCAGCCTCGAGCGTTTCTCACTTCGGTTTCCAGACGCGCAGACGATCACGCTCGGCCGCAACCACCGCAGCTCCAGGAGGATCGTCGAGGCGGCCGCGTCACTGATCGAGCACAACTCAGAGCGACTTCCGAAAGACCTTCGCTCCGGTCGGTCGGGGGCTCGGGTGCAGCTCTGGCTGCTGCCAGACGGCGGGACCGAGGCGGCCGCCATCGCGGAGGAGGCATCGCGGCTGGCTGCGTCCGGCGTGCCGCTGAGCGAGATCGCAGTGCTCTGCAGGACCAACGCCATAGCGCGGCCTGTAGCCGGCGCTCTGGCCGCGATCGGGCTACCCCACGTAGTGGCCGGCGGGCAGGGTATGCTCGGCCGGCCCGAGATCAGGGACGTGATCGCGATGCTGCGGATCCTCAACGACCCGACAGATGTGATTGCTCTGGCCCGCATGTTCACGAGACCTCCACTGTCGCTCGCGCCGGAAGCGGCCTTGAAGGTGCTCGGCGATCGGGATGGCAGACCGCCACTGACCTCACTGCTCGGCTGGGAGCCGGCCCGCGATCTGGCTGGGCTGGTGGAGGACCTGGCCGCGCAAGCACTGAGGCTCGACGTTCGCGACCTCTTCTTCGAGCTCATGAACCGAACCCGGTATCTCGAGGCGCTGACCGCGGACCTGGAGGCCAGCGAAGGCGCGCGCTGTGCTGCCAACGTCAGCCGCTTCGCCGACGGCATCGCCGAGTTCTGCGACACCAGCGAGGACCATTCGCTGGCGAGCTACATGCGGCACCTCGACCTGGTGTTGCTCTCGGGCGAGGACGAGTCCCCGGTCGCGCCTGACGTCGACGCCAACGCGGTGTCTGTGATGACAATCCACCAGGCCAAGGGCCTCGAGTTCGACGTGGTGTTCGTGCCGTCGCTGGTGGAGGGCCGGCTGCCGCAGTCGGGCCGCCCGCAGCGCTTCGAGCTGCCGCCCGCGGTGCTCGAGCCCCTGGTGCGTGGCCGCGAGGATGTGATCGCTGAGGAGAGACGCCTGCTGTACGTGGCGATGACGCGGGCGCGCCGTCATCTCTACCTGACGAGGGCGTCTCACTACGAGGGCGGAAGGCGCTGGCGCGATTCTCGATTCCTGGATGAGGTCCGCAGCTCTGGAGCTGTGGTCGAGCAATCAATCCAGGGGCGGGAAATCCCCCAACCGAGCCCTGCCCGGCAAGCGGCTGAAGGGAGCCTTGTCCTTTCTTACAGCGCTATCCAGGCCTATCGCGATTGTCCTCGTGCCTACTGGTATCGATATGAGCAACGGTTGCCGGCGACCCAGAGCGCTGAGGCCGTGCAGGGCGTGATCCTCCACGAGACGCTGCGCCGGGCCGGCGAGCTCCGCCGTGCCGGTGAGGAAGTTGGCGCCGCCCGCCTGAGGGAGCTCCACACCGAAGCCTGGGACGCGGTCGCGTTTCCAGATCCGTTGCGGGCGCACACCTTCAAGCGAAACGGCCTCGCGCAGCTGGAGGCTTACCGCGCGGCCGGCGGTTTCGATCGCGCACCGCATCACACCGAGCAGGAGTTCGAGACCACTATCGACGGCTTCACGCTGCACGGAGTGATCGACCGCATCGATCGCACCGAAGGCGGCTGGCTGATCATCGACTACAAGAGCGGGCGGCCGGTCGCGCGCACGCGCCGCGATCTCCAGGTCGCGCTCTATGGGCTGGGCGCCGCCGCCGCCTTGGACCTCAAGCCGGTGGAGCTGGAGGTGGTCTACCTGGCCACTGGCGTGAAGGTACAGCTGGAGGGGGTCGGTGCGCTCCAGGCCCAGGCGATGAAGATCGCGGCCGACGCGGCGGCGGGCATCAGATCGAGACGGTTCGAGCCGCAGCCAGAGCGCCGGAAATGCCGGCTCTGCTCCTACCGGCTCGCCTGCGCTGACGCGCTGTAGCGAGCCGCAAGCAGCAGGCACTCCCGCGCGATATCCGACGATGCGTACGGGTGTGACAGCTCGCGCGCGCGGCGCGCCATGGATTGCCACGTCGGCCCACCTTCCGCCAGGACCCTGACCTCGGCCAGGATGTCGTCGGTGCGCGGCGCGTAGATCCCGACACCGGAGTCGACGACGAAGTCGACGTTCGGAGCCTCCTGCCCGGGAAGGTAGCTGGTGATGATCAGCGGAAGACCGGTCGCCAGGGCTTCGACGATGGCGCCGGGCCCGGCCTTGGTGATGACCAGGTCGCACGCGCGCATCAGCTCGGGCATGTTGTCGACGAAGCCGAGGATCAGCGTCGGTGTCGCAAAACGGAGGCGCGCCATGCGGCGGCGCAGCTTTTCGTTGCGGCCGCAAACCGTTATCACCTGCCAGTCGTGCTTTTCCCATGCGAGCTCGCCAACATGGTCCAAAAGCCCACCCACGCCCGCGGCACCACCCACGACGAGCACCGTAAAGCGGTCTTCCGCGAGACCAAACCGCCGGCGAAGCGCCTGCTTCTCGCCTGGCGCGGGCGGGCGGAAGCGCATGTCGACAGGCAGGCCGAGCAGCTTCACGCGCTCGGGCGGAACCCGGCGGCGGATCGCGACCTTGCGCGCCACCTCTGTCGGTGCCACCACGAGGTCGGCCTGGCTGAAGGTCCAGCCGCGGTGGAAGTCGACGAGGTCAGTGATCACCGTCATCAGGCCGCGCGGCCGTCCGCTCCGCTGGATCGCCTGGTGGCTGGTGTGATTCAGCAGCGGATGGACCGAGAGCACCACGTCGGGGTCGTGCTTGCGAATCTGCTCGTTGATCGCCTTGCGCACTCCGGGGCCGAACACAGCCCTGATGGCAGCAAAGGTCGGCTTGGTGTTGCTCGTGTGGTAAACGGCGCCCCACGCCGCGCGCGAGCGGCGGATGACGGGCGAATAGAGGGACGCGAGGCGCCGTACCACCGCCGGGCCTTGCGAGATGAGTGGGTCGGCGACGGCCACCTCGCAGGTGGGGTCGAGCAATTTGAGAGCGTCGGTCAGCGCACGTGCGGCCGCGCGGTGACCACCACCGGTGTCGCTGAAGAGGATGAGGATCCTGGGCGCGGTGGTGGCCGGCGCCGTTCGGGGCGACGCCTGTTGCGTTGAGGCTTCCGCCGGTTCGGCTTCTACCTGCGTCGTGCCGCTGCGCGGCGTGCAATCCAGCGCATGTTGTACTGGGCCAGCAGGTAGGTGATGAAGACCATCACCACGATCCCCACGCCGACGAAGAAGATGGTGCGCTTCGCCAGCTCACCCGGTGTCAATGGCGGCTCGCCCGTCCGGTTGGCCTGGATGATGTAAGAGGCCAGGTCCTTGATGTCCTGCTCGGAGATTGTCGCTCCCCCCTTGACCGGCATCTTGGTCTGGCGGGGGTCTCCGGGCTGAGGGTCGCGGCCGTTGGTGATGATCGCGATCAGGAAGCTCGGGTCGAGGCTGTTCGGCACGCCTGACAGCTTCTCGATCGGATTGAGCGTGGCGCCGACCCCGCCCTCGAGGCTGGCCCCGTGACACGCGCCACACCCAGCGCTGCCGTAGAGGGCTTCACCCTTGGTCGGGTCCCCCGGCAATGCGTTCGACCTCGGCCCTGACGCCGAGGTCGGAGACGGCGAAGAGTCGGCCAGCGTCGAAACGCCGGTGAGAAGCAAGAATCCCGGCACGGCCAGGGCCACCAGGCCGTACTGCTTCAGGCCCCGTGGTAGGCGCATCTCGGCCCATTCTATCCGGCCGGCTGAGCACGCCTGGAGCGGGAATAGCCGGGAACCGCGTAGGTTTTAAGCACTGATGGCGTCCTGTTCGCCGGTCTCACGATCCGGGTTCTGCTGCGTCTCGAGGCGCTGGCTCGACGCGAGATCGGCCTACCGTGGCTGAGGTCACCGAGCTGAGTCCTGACCGCTCCGCCCGCATGCGGATCGCGGTCGTATCGATGCACACCTCTCCGACGGCCCCGCTGGGCCAGAGCGCCAACGGCGGCCTCAACGTGTACGTCCGCGAGGTCTGCACCGCCTTCAGTGACATGGGCATCGCGACCGACATCTTCACGCGCATCCAGTCGCCCGACGACCCGGCCGAGGAATCGCTGGCGCCGCTGTCTCGCGTCATCTACCTTCCTGCCGGCCGCGACCTCGACAAGTACGACCTGTATCGCGAGACTCCTCAATTCGCCCAGCGAATCTCGGAATGGGCGGCCGCGGCAGGGGCTAGCTACGACCTCATCTACTCTCACTACTGGCTCTCGGGCGAGGTGGCCTGCCTGCTCCGGCCTGAGCTCGCACCCTCATGGGCCCACATCGCGCACACCCTCGGTCTGGTCAAGAACAGGCGGCTGGCCACCGGCGCACAGCCGGAGCCGGCCCTGCGCATCGCGGTCGAGGGAGAGCTTGCACACCAGGCGGACCTCCTGATCGCATCCACGGCCGACGAGTCCCGCGAGCTTGTAGGCGCATACGGCGCCGACCCCGCACGCGTCTTCGTAGTTGCACCAGGTGTGGACCTGACCACCTTTCGTCCAGTGGGGCGTTCTGAGGCCCGGCGCAAGATCGGCGTCGGAGACGGACCACTGCTCCTCTTTGTCGGCAGGCTCGAGCGGCTCAAGGGCGTGGACATTGCGATTCGCGCGCTGGCAGAGCTCCGCGAGGCGGGGCGACCCGATCTACGCCTGCTCGTCCTTGGGGAGGACAGCCACGACGGCAACGAGAGCGAGAAAGACCGGCTGAAGCAGGTGGCCCACGCGTTTGGTGTGCGTGGCAGTGTCGACTTCGTCGGGTCGGTCGCACACCACGAGCTGCCCTACTTCTACTCGGCCGCGGACTGTTGCGTGATGCCTTCCTACAGCGAGTCGTTCGGCCTGGTGGGCCTCGAGGCGCAGGCGTGCGGATGCCCTGTTGTGGGCTCGGGTGTCTCGGGGATTCGCTCCGTCGTGCGCGACGAGGTCACTGGATTCTTGATCGACGCCGACAATCCTTCCGTTTACGCGCAGCGCATTGGACTGCTACTGGACGACCCAGAGCTGGCGCGACAGATGGGGCTCAGGGGCCGTCTCCTCGCGCAGCGGTTCTCGTGGAATCGCACCGCCGACCGGCTGGCTGAGATGTTCAGCTCAGTCGTGGACACTCACGACCGCGTCCAGATCGGGATGCGGCACGAGTAAGGGAACGAGTCCGGGTCAAACCGCGTCAGGGGCGCAGGCCGCGTGCCGTCTGCATTCATGATCCAGATCTGGTTGCCGCTTATGAACGCGATCTGATGGCCGTCGGGTGACGGCACGGGGTTGCTCACCTCGACCGCGGGATCCGCGGGAAGGCCCAGGCCGGCGGTCAGCGTCGGCGGTGGCGCGACCACATTGACCAGAAAAGCCTTGGTGATGGGACCTGACGAGGTCTGCAAGGTCGCAGCGAAAACCACGTGGTCGGAGTCGCGGACCCAGACCGCGGGACCAATGGCGCCGGTCGCTACGGTGGTGGTGGAGGCGCCCCCGGTCAGGCTGCGCATACGGAGCGCCGTCCCTTTCGCGTCGACGAGCATGTAGGCGAGGCGGACACCGTCGGGAGCCCACGTGATGCTTCTCACGTCGCCGGCATCAGTGGTGAGGAGATAGCGCGACTTGAGGCCGACGTCGTATCCCCAGATGCTTGCGCCGCCACCCTCGGCGTCCGCAAACGCCACCCGCCTTCCGTCCTGGCTGACCGCAGCGCTGGCGACCCCGGTGGCGATCACGCTGCTGACGCCGTCTGCCGTCAGGCGGTGGAGCGAGCCGTCCGCCTGGAGGTAGACGTACCCCAGGCTTGCCGCCAGGGCGGCCGCCCACGAAGCCTGGAAATTCAGCGTCTGCGTTCCCTTACCCGGCGTGTAAGTGATCCATTCGCCGCTGCCTGTGTTGAGAACGAGCCGGTCGCCTTCAGGCGACCAGCTGAACGACTGCACTGAGGCGACCCTGAGGAGGCGGCGTGGAAAGCTTGAATCCGGGTTGACGATCCACAGACCGCCGGTCGCTCCGCCCACTCCCTGTGCTGCAAACGCGACCCAGTGGTGAAGGGGCCGCACCGCGCCGGTCTTGAATCCGATCGTCGTTACGCGGCCGAGCTGATTCCCATCGAAGTCCGTGGCGCCGGTGTTGAGCATCAGTTGATAGCTGGTGTTCGGGTCGAGGAGTGAATCGGGCGCGACGATCGCCCGCCGTGCGTCGGTGGGGTCCAGGCGGACGCTGAATGGAGCCGAAGGCGAAAACGTGATTGCGCTCCTGAGACTGGTCGCATCCATCGGACGCGTGAAATCAATCGAAACGTAGTCGGCCGGATCGATGTCGGTCGCGCCGTCAGCCGGGCTCGATGTAGCCAGCGCCGGCGGCAGCTCGGTGGTGAACGACCAGTGGTGCCTCAGCGCGTAGACGTTGCCCGCTGTATCGCGGTACCCGGCCTCGAGCACCACGTCGTAGGACGTGGCCGTTCGTAGCGTCGGGTGCTCATACACCAGCTTTCTGCTGCTGGCCCAGCGGATCTTTCCCTGCGTGTCGGGAACGAGGTGCAGGCGCGATGCCACCGAGGCCTGGTCTACGTCGTGGTCGAACGTGATCTGAATCGGCGTCGCTGTAGAGACGTCTTTGGCGCCGCGCTCAGGCGAGTAGTCGACTATCTGTGGAGGGGAGCCGCCACATGCGACCGCCGCCAGCAGGACGAGGATGGCCGTCCCGATCCCGCGCGAACGCATCACAACGCTTTCACTGTGACGTACCTGCCGAAGCTAAATGGCGCAGCGTCCGCTGGGGGCCCCGCGCCGAAGGCGTGGGAGGATCTGATCCCCCCGCGCTCTTTAGTAGTGGGACTTGAGGCGCGCCCTCATCTCCTGCGCGAGCTGCTCCAGCCGCGAGGAGTCGACGAACAGCAGGGAGATGCTCGGGACCTGGTCGATGGCGGCCTCGATGCCCTGGATGGATGGATCCGCCGCACCGAGGATGTCCTTCACCTTGCGCGCACGGTTGCCGAGCGAATCCTCGGCCATCGCCTGCAGCTCGGCCACGATCGCCGCCCAGTCCAGTTGTGGGCCCGACGCGGAAGCGGGTGGCGTGGTGGGAGCGACAGCCGGCGCGATGTTGGGCATCGCCGGGACGCTTGGGGGTGTCGGCGCCTGGCGCGGCTGCACGGGATAGGTGGCGGTGGCCTGCTGCTGGATGACGGGGATCTGCGAGGTCGCGGGCTCCGCGGGAGGCGGCGGCGGAGGGGGCGCAGGTGCGGCCTGAGGCGCTCGCGATGCACTTGCGCGCTGCGCTGCGACCACCTCGTCGATGTCGAGCGGCGTGTGGGTCGTGGAGTCCGCGGACTTGATCTCGATCATCGCGTTCGGGTCCTCGCACAGCGCAAGCGCGCGGTCCGGCTTGTCCGAGATGTCCCTGGACTCGCTCGTGTATGCGCCGGCGACATCGCCCTCGGACAGGATGATGACGCCCGTGCCGCCCCCGGACCGGATCATCACGCTTCCGCTGAGCTTGCGATCGTTGAGAAACTTGAGCAGCGCCTTCATGTCGACCCACGATGCGTACAGCTCGGTGTACATCGGCCGCGAGACGGTGAGCTCGTGGAGGCCGTCGATCAGCTCGGCTGACAGGCCGACCACGTCGAGCACACCATGCCCGGCGGTCACATCGTCATTGAATCTCTGCAGGGCTTGCTTGCCGAGAACCAGTCCGCTCGGCTCTTCGCCGGCGTCATACATGCATTCGAGCGCCAACCCCTCCCGGAAGAGGATCAGTCCGGATGCGTCATCTGTCAGCAGGCGCACATAGCCGGTGTAGCCCTCTTTCTCGAGGGTCGTGATGAGGCGCGGGAAGTCCACGAAGGACGTCTTGAGCGAGTCGTAGATGACCTGTCCCGCAGGCACGGGAATAGGTTCCCGGCCGTGCTTGGGCTGTGGTCTGTGCTTCACGCCGCGTCTCGGCTGTGGTGCTTCCACCTTCCTCTCCGCTACAGGATGATCTCGTGGCGCCTCTTCTGCATCCGGCTTGTGCTGCTTCGGCGCCTCGGCAGCCTCTTCGGGGGTGGACTCGGCCGCCTGGACGAGCTCCGGTATTCCGGCCTTCACCGTCTCGTCCGAGGGCAGCTTTGCCTTGGGATCGAACTCGAACTCGCCTCCAGGCCAATTGAGTGCGCTGACCACGGCCGCATCGCCCGCGATACCGTCGCTCTGCGCGTGAAAGAGGTGGCCGAACAAGAAATAGAGCGAGGCGGATTTGCCTGAGCCGTTGCGGATCGTGAGCGTGCCGGTCGACCGCTCGCCTTGAGCGGCTTCCAGCAGAGATTTAAGGCTGGTCTCGGCCAGCGAGCCCTGTGATTGCAAGAGTCAACTCCTGAGTTCGCCCCTACCCGATCCCGTCGCGAAAGAAAGTTAGTATAGGCATCGATATCAAATTAGCGCGCCCGGAGCCTCCGGAATTCCCAGCACCCTCCAGGCCGCCTCCGTCTCGGATCTATCTCATCCGCCATGGCGAGTCGACCTGGAATCGAATTCATCGGATCCAGGGCCAGCTTGATCCTCCGCTCTCCGAAGAAGGCAGGCGTCAAGCGGCTCGACTGGCCCACCGCTTCGCCGGGAAGCGTCTGCTGGCGCTTTACTCGAGCGACCTGAAGCGGGCGCTGGAGACTGCCGAGCCGATCGAGGCCGTGACTGGGCTGGAGGCCGTACCGATGCCCGAGCTGCGCGAGATCTTCCTGGGCGAATGGGAGGGGCTGCGCACCGAGGAGCTCGTCGAGCGCTACCCGGAAGCTTGGGCGAGGTGGGCTGAGGAGCCGAGCTGGGACCTCATCCCCGGCGGTGAGAGCGCGGCTGCATTCGAGGCTCGAGTCCAGTCCGCGCTGGACTCATTTTTCGCCCGCCACGAACGTGGCGACACGGTGGTCGTCACGCATGGCGGTGTCATACAGATCGCACTCCATCGGATCGTCGGCCGGCCGAGCCGTGGCCTGTTTCCCTTCCGCATCTCGAATTCGTCAATCACGCTGATCTCCAAACGGGATGGACATCTGATCATCGACTCGGTCAACGACACCGGCCACCTCGAGGGAGCGGCTCATCTCGCGGATTGAATCGCAGCCGGAAGCCTGGGATGCCGAGCTCGACCTGCTCGCGTCGCCCGCGCCTCTGCTGCAGAGCTGGGGATGGGGCGAGGTGCAGGGAAGAGCAGGCTGGTCGGTGGAGCGAGTTCGCCTTGATCACGCGATGGCGAGCATTCAGCTGCGCGGCCTTGGACAACTGCGCGAGGCCTATGTTCCGCGCGGGCCTGTCCCCGCCACAGCGGAAGCGGTGAGGAGTCTCGTCGAATGGGCTCGCGAGCGAAAGATCGCCCGGTTGCAGGTTGAGCCGGAAGCACCACCGGACTTCGGTGGCGAGATGAAGGCGATCGGCTTCACGGTCATCGCACCGACCCAACCCGCACACACGCGCATCGTCAAGCTCATGCCGCCCGACCAGCTGCTGGCGTCCTTCCATCACGGCCGCCGCTACAACATCCGCGCAGGCCTGCGTCGAGGAGTGATCGTCGAGGAGGATGTGGACGCCGCCGAGCTCGCGCGTCAGTCCACGGCCGTGGAGCGCCGCGAGTCGATCAATCTTCCCGACCGCCGCTACTACGAGTCGCTGCTGAAGCTGCTGCCCTGGTGCCGCACCTATGTCGCCCGCCACCCACAGACCAATGAAGCCCTGGCCGCGGTGCTGGTGGCACGTCATGCGGGACGTGGCTACAGTCTTTTCGCCGGGCGCAGCGGCCGGCATCCGGAGCTGATGGCCAACGACCTCGCCTGGTGGGCGGCTCTAAAAGGGTGCGCCGAGGCGGGCTGCAGGGACTTCGATTTGTGGGGCGTGCCTCCGCCAGGCGCCGGCCGCGACCATCCGTGGCACGGGCTCGGCTTCTTCAAGTCCGAGTTCAACGGCGAGGAGGTCGCCTACGCCGGGGCCTGGGAGATCACGCTCTCAGGGACGGGCGCCAGGCTGCTTGGAATCGAGAAATCGGCTCGCCGCCGTGTGCGGAAAATGGTGCACAACATCTCCTAACAATCCTTCAAAGCGTCTACTATGGTCTTAGGAGAAACACCGGAGAAATGTCCGAACCATCGCGCCAGATCCTGGTCGTGGACGGCGACGCCCCAATCCGCCGGGAGATCAAATCCGCGTGCGAGCAGGACGGCTATCAGGTGCTGGAGGCAGATACCGGATCGGAAGCGCTCCGTGTCCACACCGCTGCCCATCCGAATCTTGTCCTGCTCGAGGTCACACTGCCGGACGGCTCGGGCTTCGACGTCTGCCGGGAGCTCCGCCGTTCCGACCCGACCTCGCCTGTGATCATGATGAGCACGCGCTCCGATGAGATCGACGTCGTGGTGGCGCTCGAGATCGGAGCCGACGACTACGTCACCAAGCCTCTGCGGCTGCGCGAGCTGGCGGCCCGGATTGCGGCCCACCTGCGGCGAGCCCGCATGGAGTCGGCCGAGGCGATGCGGACGAGGCTCGAGTTCCGCGATCTGGTCATCGATGTCAACGAGCGCCGCATCTACAAATCAGGCAAGGAGATCGAGCTGACCCACACCGAGTTCGACCTGCTCACCTTCCTCGCCAGCAACGCCGGCAAGGTGCTCAGCCGGGAGAAGATCCTGAACTCGATCTGGGGTTATGAGTATCCAATCGAAACCCGGGTGATCGACGTCCACATCCGAAACCTGCGCCGCAAGATCGAGACGCAGCCCGCGCGTCCTTATTACATCCTGGCCGTCCCGGGGATCGGGTACCGCTTCACCAACGCCCGCCCGGTCTAGCCACCGCCCCGACTGAAACCCCCTTCCTGCGCTGTAGGCTATCGACTCAGTGAAGCTGATCGGCGTTCGAGTCAAGCGTTTCCGCAACATCCTCGACTCCACTCCCATCTCCGTGGCGGGCAACGTGACCTGCCTGGTCGGCAAGAACGAGTCCGGAAAGACCGCCATCCTCGAGGCGCTCTATCGCCTAAAGCCCACCTACCAGGCCACCTTCCGGGACATCGACGACTACCCGCGCTGGATGCTCGCTGAGCACCGCCGCAGCGGCGAGATCGAGAAGACCAGCCCAGTCGAGGCGACTTTCGAGCTGGAGCCGGCGGACGTCGACGCCATCGAGGCGATCGGCGGAAAAGGCGTGGTCGGCTCGAGCACGCACACCGTGATCGTTCAGCGCGACTACGCCAGCCAGATCCACGTCAGCCTGCCCCAGGTCGACGAGCGCGTGACCGTGACCCGCCTCGTGGACGCGGCCAAGCTTCCCGATGGCTTGCGGGCGACCATCGGCGACCACGCCAGTGTCGCCGACCTCTCGAACCGCCTGAGCGAGATCGAGCACGCGGTCCCGAAGATCGACTCCCCGACCCAGCAAGCGGTAAACAAGCTGCAGGAGGCGATCAGGAGCCAGTTTCCTGAAGGCGTCACGCAGGCGGTCGAAGGCCTGATCGTGCAGCGCATGCCGAGCTTTCTCTACTTCAGCGAGTACAGCCAGCTCCAGGGCAAGGTCGACCTCGAGCACCTTTTCGATGGCAAGGACCTGGACCCGAGCCAGCTGACCGCCCGGTCCTTGCTTCGTCTGGCCCACGCCGACAACCAATCGATCCTCGCCCTCGACTACGAGGAGCGGCGCTCCGAGCTGGAGGCGGCTGCGAACCGGTTGACCCATGAGGTGGCGCGCTACTGGTCGCAGAGCGCCGACCTGAAGGTCGACATCGACGTCGAGATGGCTGCAAGCGGCAACCAGCAGGTCGCGAAGTACCTGCAGATCCGCGTTGAAGACCTGCGGCACGGCTTCAGCAACCGGTTCGACCAGCGATCGTCAGGATTCCGCTGGTTCTTCTCGTTCCTCGCGGCTTTCCACGAGTTCGAGAAGCAAAAGGAGCGGGTGGTGATCCTGCTCGACGAACCGGCGCTGGAGCTGCACCCCCGCGCGCAGCGCGACTTCCTGCGGTTCATCAACGAGCGCCTCGCGCCGAAGCACCAGGTGTTCTACACGACGCATTCACCATTCATGGTCGAGGCGGACCGCCTGGACCGTGTGCGTCTGGTCGAGGACAAGGGCCGCGGCGTCGGCGCTGTCGTGTCGGCGGACGTGCTCTCAGCCGAGGCGGACAGCTTCTTCCCGCTTCAGGCGGCGCTGGGTTATGACCTCGCGATGTCGCTGTTCAACCGGCCGGACAGCCTGCTCGTCGACGCGACCTCGGACTTCACCTACCTGACAGTCATCAGCGATCACCTGAAGCAGTTCGGCCGCGAGCACCTGAACGAGCGCTGGCGCGTTTTGCCGGCGGGCGGTGCGGCCAACATCCCGGCCGCGATCGCGCTGATCGGAAGGCAGCTGGGGGTGACGGTGCTGATCGACTCGCGGAACGGGAACGAGAAGCTGACCGAGCTCGCCAAGGCCGGCTTTCTCAAACCGAAGCGGCTGGTGGCGGTGGCCGAGGTGACCGGCGCTGCGCGCGCTGACCTTGAGGATCTGTTCGAGGTCGACGACTACCTTGCCCTTTACAACCAGGCTTTCGGCAAGGCGCTGCGGGCGGCGGATCTTCCAAGTGGCGAGCGAATCCTGGAGCGGATCAGAGAGAAGGAGGGCGAATTCGACACCGACCGCCCGGCCGACGCCCTGCTCAGGCTCCGCGACAAGCTCCTGCCCCCGCTCAAGCCGGCGACTCGGGCCCGGTTCGAAGAACTTTTCCGCCGCATCAACAAGACCCTCTAGGGGTTAGACCCCCAGCTCACGCAACCCTTCGAGCACAAAGGTCCGCTCACGGATCCGGGGATGCGGAACAGTAAGGTCGGGATCCGAGATCCGCTCATTTCCGAAGCGAAGTATGTCCACGTCGATGACGCGCGGGCCCCATCGTCTGGTGCGGGTGCGCCCGCCTTCCCTCTCGACAGCCTTTGCCGCGCGCAGCAGCTGCCGGGGCGTTCCTTCCCATTCGACCTCGAGGACCTGGTTCAGAAAACGAGGCTGATCCACCACACCCCACGGCTCCGTCTCGATGACGCGGGTCTGACGCACGATCCGCACGCCTTTCTCACGCAGCCTTCTCCGCGCCGCGCTCAGGTTGCGGACGCGCCTGCCCAGGTTCGTGCCGAGTCCGAGGTACGCGACCGTCAAGCGGTCTGAGTTTCGCGCGCGATGCGATCAGCCACCTGCACCACGCGCTTCATGACACGTACGTCATGCACGCGGACCGCGTCGACACCACTCATGATGGCCGCGGCGACCGTCGCAGCGGTACCTTCGAGCCGGTCCGTCACGGGCAGGTCCAGGAGCTTCCCGATGAATGACTTGCGCGAGGTGCCGATGAGGATCGGTTGGCCCAGCTCCTTCAACTCCTCGAGCCTGTGCATCACCTCCCAGTTCTGGTCGGCAGTTTTGCCGAAGCCTATGCCTGGGTCGACCAGGATCCGCTCGCGCGAGACTCCGGCATCGATGGCGTTCCGCGTGGCCTCACGCAGCACGCGCTTGATCTCCTCCATCAGGTCGCTCGCATACTCGGTTCCTTCCTGGTTGTGCATGAGGACGAGGGCGCAGCCGCGGCGGGAAGCGAGGTCGGCGATCGCCGGCGAGCGCTGCAGGCTCCAGACATCGTTGAGGATGGTGGCACCAGCCTCGACCGCCGCCTCGGCGACCTCGACCTTGTAAGTGTCGATCGAAATGGGCACCCCAGCCTTTCGCGCCAGATGCTCGACCACTCGCTCGGTACGGCTGATCTCCTCGGGAACCGAGATGGTTTCATGGCCCGGGCGCGTCGACTGGCCGCCGACGTCGAGAATGTCCGCGCCTTCGCGGACCATCACCATGCCTTGGGCGACGGCGGACTCAGCGTCGTCGAGCCCGTCGCCGCTGAACGAGTCGGGACTCATGTTGACGATGCCCATCACATAGGTCCGCCTGCCCCACTCGAACCTATGCCCGGCGATGTCGGCTCCCTGCATGGGCCGATTATGCTGCCGCCATATCAATGAAGCTGGCTGAGCTCGCCCGCGTGCCCGGCGCCACGCTGGACGGCGACGGAGAGATCGAGATCACGGGCATCGAGTACGACTCACGACGCGTCAAGCCGGGCGACCTGTTCGTCGCCGTGACGGGGATCCGCGCGGACGGCCACGTCTTCATCCAGGACGCTCTTGTCGCGGGAGCGGCGGCGGTCGCGGTGCAGGGCGATGCTCCGGCGCCGGCGGGAGTTTCGGTGGTGCGCCTGCAATCGAGCCGAACCGGCCTTGCCGAGCTCGCCTCGGAGTTCAACGGGCGGCCATCGCGCAGGCTGAGACTCGCGGGCGTCACCGGAACCGACGGCAAGACCACCACCACACACATGGCCGAGCACGTGCTGCAGGCCAGTGGCCTCGTCGCCGGCGCGATGAGCAGTGTCGCCTACCGTGTCAGCGGCAGCGAGACGGACAACGTCAGCGGCCAGACCACCACCGAGTCGCCCCAGGTGCAGGCATGGCTGCGGCGAATGGTCGATGCGGGCGTGGAGTGCGCCGTGATCGAGACGACCTCACACGCGCTGGTCCAGGAGCGAGTCGCGGCTTGCGACTTCGACGTCGCCGCCTTCACGAACGTCGGCCACGATCACCTCGACTACCACCCCACGTGGGAGGAGTATCTGGAGGCGAAGGCGAAGCTGATCGACATCACTGCTCGCGCAGTTGACAAGGGCGTCGAGAAGACCGCCGTGCTCAACCGTGACGACCCAAGCTATGAGCGTCTGTCACGCCGGCCGATCTCGCGGCGATGGTCGTACGGCCTTACGAGCGGCGCCGACCTGCAGCCTCTCGACCTCGGCGTGACCGGATCCGGCTCGCAGTTTCGTTTGAAGACGCCGCTCGGCGAGACGTATGTGTCACTGCGTGTGCCCGCGCGATTCAACGTTTACAACGCGCTGTGCGCAGCGGGCGTCTGCCTCGCCCTTGGTGTTCCGCTCGAGGGGATCGGAGCGGGACTGGCAAGCTTTGAGGGCGTCCGCGGCCGGCTCGAACGCGTGGAGCTGGGCCAGGATTTCCAGGTCTTCATCGACTTCGCCCATTCCGCAGGCGCGCTTGCCAGTGCGCTTGCCGAGCTCAGACCCTTCACCAGGGAAAGGCTGATCGTGGTGTTCGGCGCCACCGCTCGCTCGGACCATGACCGGCCGGGCATGGGTCGCTCGGCGGCGCAGTTCGCCGACTTCTTCATCATCACCACCGACGATCCGCTGAGCGAGGACCCCGCGGAGATCGCTCGCGACGTGCAGTCAGGTATCGGGGGAAAGTCGCCTGGGCTCGACTACGAGATAGTGATCGACCGCCGGTCCGCGATTCGACGCGCGATCGAGCTGGCGAAACCTGGGGACTGCGTGCTGCTGGCCGGCAAAGGGCATGAGCGCTCGATGCTGACCGGCTCAGGTGCAGAGCCGTGGGACGAACGGGCGGAGGCAGAGTCTGCGATCAGGGAACGGCTGGCGGCGAGCTAGCGCCAACTCGCCCTCCGCCGACCATGCGCACGATCTCGACCACGTCGCCGGCGTTCAACAAAGTGGTCGGGTAGGAATCGCGGTCGATGATCACGCCGTTGAGCTCGACGGCGACCGCCTTCGAGTTGACGCCGAGCTCATCCAGGTAGGCGAGCAGGGGAGTTGGCGAGTCGAGCTCGACGTCACGGCCGTTGACTCGCAGCGCGATCACAAAAACATCCTGATCGCGGCATAGCCCTGAGCGCCTGCGGCGATGCATTCTTTCGCCCGATCGGAGTCGATCCCACCGATCGCCAGCACCGGTATGCGCACTCCCTCCGCCACCGTCGCGAGCGCCCGCAGACCCTGGGCGGCTTGGCCTGAGTGGCTAGGGCTCTCCCAGACAGGTCCGAAGATGACGAAGTCCGCCCCGGCTTGCTCAGCTTCGCGGGCGCCTTCCGGCGAATGGATGGAGCGGCCGATGAGCCGCTGGCCGAGCAGCTTGCGCGCAGCTGCGACAGACACATCGCCTTCCCGTAGGTTGACACCGGCCGCACCGGCGGCGAGGGCAACGTCGCAGCGCGAGCTCACGACCACCGGCACCGAAGACTTCGGCACCAGCTCCATGGCCTCCCGTTCCAGCTCGCGTGCGGTGAGGTCGAGCGCCCGGAGGTGCAGGATGGTGGCGCCCAGCTCGATGGCGTGAAGGCCCGCGCGGGCGCTGTCGACGATCGCCATCACGGCTGGAGTGGCTAGGAGCGCGAGATGCCCTCGGTTGGTGAGCTCGGGCTCGCCTGCGCCCGGCGCGGAATTCGACCCGCGATGAATGCCTTGCGCCCGGCCTCCACCCCGGCCTTGATCGCCTCCGCCATCAGCACCGGATCTCCCGCGAGGGCGATGGCCGAGTTGACCAGGACGGCGTCGGCACCCAGCTCCATCGCGAGCGCCGCGTCCGAGGGCGCGCCGATCCCTGCATCGACCACGACCGGCACGCTGGCCTCCTCGATGATGATCCGGATCT
>VBFO01000097.1 GCA_005881025.1 Chloroflexota bacterium
GCCTTCGGAATGGAGTTTCAAAACAGCGGCAAGAGCGCATTCTCGGCGCCCTACCGCTGGTCCTCCTAGCCGCGCCCGGCTGAGGAAATAGCCAGAGCGTCAGCGCGAGGCCATCTCGCTCTTCCACGGCGGATCGGCGCCACCCCTCGAGCAGGTGAGCGCTGCCGCAAGGCACGCGTACTCGAGGGCGGCCCTGAGCTCGGCGGCATCGATCTCCAGGTCCGGTGCGACGTGGCCGTGGTCGTGCAGCCACGCCAGCAGCGCCGCCCCGAACGCATCGCCGGCCCCGATCGTGTCCACAACCTCGACCTGCACGGCCTCGACGTGGATCCGATGGCCCGCGTGCGCTCCATACGCTCCGGCTGCGCCCAGCGTCACGGCGACCATGCGCACGCCGGCTGCGAGCAGCGCCTCCGCGGCCTGCTCGTAACTAGAGTCCGGGTACAGCCAGGCGAGGTCGGTGTCGCTGCCTTTGACGATGGTGCTGTGGGAGATCACCTCGCGGAGCCGCTCTCGGTACTCGTCTTCGGGCGCCAGACCGACCCGGATGTTCGGATCTAGCATGACGAGCCGCCCGTCACGCTCTCGCCTCACCAAGTCGACCAGCGTGGACGCCATCGGCTCGAGCACGAGGCCCAGCGTCCCCAGGTGCAGCGCCCTGACGTCGGGCGCGAAGGCGTCTGGCAGCATGTCCGCGGTCAGGTTGGGGGCCGAAGTCCCATCCACCTGAAACTCATACTCGGCGAGCCCGGCGCTGTCGAGCTCCGCGACCGCGATGGTGGTCGGCTCAGGGCCGACTGTGGCCAGCTCCAAGCTGGCGCCGTCGGCGGCCAGCAGCTCGGCCAGCTCGCGGCCGAAGCGGTCATCTGACAGCCGGCCCAGGAATGCGGTCGGCACGCCGAGTCGCGCGAGCGCGCGTGCGGTGTTGAAGGGCCCGCCACCGGGCGTGGCGCGCTGCGTGCCGTCGCCGTTCTGGATCACATCGATCAACGCCTCTCCGCAGACGACGATCACGGAGGGATCTCGCCCGAGCCGCGCTTGATCATCGTGGTGCGGACAACATGGTGTTCGGTCGGCGAAGGCGGGCCGTCCAGGCGTCTGAAAAGAACCTCCGCGGCCGTGCGCCCGATGGCGGTCGGGTCCTGAGCGATGACAGTGATCCCCGGCTCGAGGAGATCCGCGAGCAGGATGTCGTCGAAGCCGATCAGCGCGATGCGCTGGTGCAGCTTGAGCTTGCGGAGCGCGCGAAAGGCGCCGATCGTCACCAGGTTCTGGCCGGCGAAGAGGGCGGTCGGGGGACGCGGGCCACCGAGCATCTCCAGAGTCGCTTGTTCGGCCTTCTCGATCCCTCGCAGGTCCAACCGCACCAGGCTTTCGTCGAGCTCGATCCTCGAAGCCGCCAGCTCTTCGACATAACCCCGATGGCGCTCTGAAGCGGTCATGATCGTGTGCAGGTCGCCGAGGTACCCGATCCGGCGGTGCCCGTGCTCCACGAGGTGGCGTACGCCACGGCGCACGCCCGCCGCGTTGTCAGTCAGCACTGTGTCGGCATCGAGGAACGAAGGCGGCCGGTCGACGAACACCACGGCGGTGCCCGCTTTGCGCTCGGCCTGCAGGTAGCTGTGGTCGTGGCTGGAGGGCTGGATGATGAGGCCGTCGACCCGGCGCGATGCGAAGGCGGAGACCAGCTGCTGCTCGCGCTCCTCATCCTCGTCCGAGCTGCCGGCCAGCACCAGCACACCCCGCAGCACCGCCACGTCCTCGATCGATCGATGCAGCGCGGATGAGAAGGGGTTGGCGACGTCCTCCAGGACGACGCCTATGGTCGCGCTCCTTCCATTCGACCGCCGCAGGCTGCTGGCGGTCATGTTGTGCCGGTAGTCGAGGCGCTCGGCCGCAGCCATGACGCGCCGGACGAGGCTGGGCGAGACGCCTGCCTCGGCATTGACCACGCGGGAAACGGTCTTGATGCTGACCTTGGCGAGAGCGGCGACGTCCCGCATCGTCGGCCGTGGCCTCCCAACAGACTCAGATGTCAACGTTGCCCTCCCGGGCCTGAAATCGCCCCGCTTCGAAGGCTGCAACTCCGTTCTTGCAGTCTAACCCGATCTGTGCTATATCTGACAACGTTGTCATTGACAACGTTGTCATCGGCCATAGGCTGTGCTTTTCGGGCCCATCTAGTGAGAGGTGACTGCGCATGACCCATACCAACCTTCGACCACCGCACAGGCGCTCGGGCGCACGTGGGACCACGATCCCCGCGATCGTCGGCGTCCTGGTCATGCTCGTCGGCGCAGCGTGTTCAGGTGGAGCCGGCGGTGGCGGGGGAGGCTCGAACACCATCACCCTCGCCGCGGTCGACAACCCGCAGATGGCCGACCTGAAAAAGCTCGTCGGCGACTTCCAGAGCGCGCACTCGGACATCAAGGTCAATATCGTGACGCTGCCCGAGGACCAGCTTCGCCAGCAGGTGACGCAGGACGTGGCGGCGAACAGCGGACGCTACGACCTGTTCACCATCGGCACTTACGAGGTGCCTTTGTGGGCCAAGAAAGGCTGGATCGAGAATCTCAGCCCATTCATCGCCAAGGATGCCAACTACGCTCCGGACGACATCATCCCCGGTATCAAGACCGCCCTCAGCTACAACAGCAACCTTTACGCCGTGCCCTTTTATGGCGAGTCCTCGATGCTGATGTACCGCAAGGACATGCTGGCGAAGGCGGGCGTGACGATGCCCGACCACCCGACCTGGGCCCAGGTCGCGGATGCCGCGATCAAGGTGAAGCAAAGCACAGGCACCGACGGCATCTGCCTCCGCGGCCTTCCCGGCTGGGGTGAGCAGCTCGCCCCCCTCGACACGGTGGTCAACACGTTCGGCGGCCGCTGGTTCGACCAGAGTTGGAACGCCACCCTCAACACTCCTGCCTGGCATGACGCGCTCAGCTTCTACGTCAATCTCGTCAAGCAGGCGGGCGAGCCGGCACCCGGCTCCGCCGGTTTCACAGAGTGCCTCACCGCTTACAACAGCGGCAAGGTCGCGATGTGGTACGACGCGACAGTCGGAGCCAGCAACTTCACCGGCGATGCAGCCACGAACTCCGGGTACGCGTACGCGCCGACCAAGGTCAAGGACTGGTCGGGCTGGCTGTGGGCGTGGTCGCTCGGCATGCCATCCAGCAGCCACAAGAAGGACGCCGCCTGGACTTTCGCCGACTGGGCGACCTCCAAGGACTACATCAAGCTGGTCGGGCAGAAGCTGGGTTGGGCGCATGTGCCACCCGGCACTCGCACCTCGACGTATGCGCTGCCCGAGTACCAGCAGGCAGCAGGCGGTTTTGCAACGGTCACCATGGAGTCGATCGCGCACGCTGACGTGACTCACGCCACGGTCGATCCTGTGCCGTACATCGGAATCCAGTACGTCGACGTCGACGAGTTCCAGTCGCTGGGCGACAACGTCTCCAAGGAGTTTGCGAAGTTGTTTGTGGGAGGTGAGACGGTCGACCAAGCCCTGGCCAAAGCGCAGGTGCTAGCAACAGCCGTCGGCAAGGTCTACCAGCATTAACAGCGCCTCTATAGCCAGCAGCGGAGGCCTGCGGGAACCCGCAGCCTCCGTTGCACGCCGGGATGCATGGGCGCGCCGGCTGCCACTGCTTCCTGCGCTGATCTACGTCTTTCTGGTCACGCAGATTCCGTTCGTGCTGACGATCTATTACAGCTTCTTCAACTGGAATCTGCTCAAGCCGGGCAGCTTCCATTTCTCGGGGCTCGACAACTACTCGGCGCTGCTGACCAACGAGAGCATCAGGACGGCGGTGCTCAACACCGTAGTGCTGACCGTCGCCGTGATCGCGCTCTCGGTGGTGCTCGGCCTGGCCATCGCCTCGCTGCTCAACTCCGAGGTTTTCGGCAAGGGGTTCATGCGGACACTGATGATCGCGCCCTTCCTCATCATGCCCACGGCCGGCGCCCTGATCTGGAAGGACACGCTGCTCAACCCGATCTTCGGGCTGCTGCCTTATCTGCTCACCCCGTTCGGACTCGGACGGGTGGACTGGGTGAACCAGTACCCCATGGTCACAGTCGTGGTCGTGGAGGTGTGGCGCTGGACGCCGTTCATGATGCTGATCATCCTCGCCGGCCTGCAGTCGCAGAACCCTGAGATCCTGGAGGCTGCCAGAGTCGATGGAGCGAGCGCTCTCCAGGCTTTTCGCCGCATCACACTGCCCCTGGTCAGGCCATTCATCGAGCTGGGGGCCCTGCTCGGCTCGCTCTTCGTGGTGCAGACCTTCGACTCGATCTACATGCTCACGTTCGGCGGCCCCGGTGAGGACACGACCAACCTTCCGTTCCTGCTCTACATCGTCGCCTTTCAGGGCTTCAGCATCGGCCAGGCGTCGGCGATCGGAGTCGTCGCGGTGATCATCACGATCATCGTGGCCACGCTTGCGCTGCGTACCCTCTTCTCGATCTTTCAGGTGGAGGCCCGCCGTTGACCACCTCGATGGTGGGGATGCGCTCCAAGATCTTGTGGTCGGTCGTCGGCTGGCTGGTGGTGTTTGTCTTCTTCTTCCCGGTCCTCTGGATGTGGTTGGAGGGCCTCAAGACGGAGCCTCAGGCCGCCAGCTCCCCGCCGACCATCCTGTTCGTGCCGACATTGTCGGAGTTCCAGGAGGTTCTCTCGGGGGACTTCCCGCCGTTCTTCATCAACTCCGCGATCGCAAGCATCGCGTCGACCCTGCTCGTGTTGGTCTTTGGGCTGCCGGCCGCCTACGCGCTGGCGATCAGGCCGGTCAAGAAGTCGCGCGACGTGTTGTTCTTTTTCATCTCGACCCGCTTCCTGCCCTTCGCAGCAAGCCTGGTCCCGCTCTACCTGCTTGCGCGCGACCTGCAGCTGCTGGACAACATCCTGGCCCTGATCCTCATCTACACGACCATCAACCTGCCACTCGGGGTCTGGCTGCTGCGCTCGTTCCTGCTGGAGATCCCTCCCGACCTCTTCGAGGCGGCCCGCGTTGATGGCGCCGGCTTCCGGCACGAGATACTTCGAATCGTCGTGCCGTTGATCACACCTGGGCTGGCCGCGACGTCCCTGATCTGCCTGATCTTCAGCTGGAACGAGTTCTTCTACGCAGTCAACCTCACGTCTTCGGTTGCCGCCACCGCACCGCTCTTCTTGGTCAGCTTCATCAGCGGCCGCGGCCTCTTCTACGCCAAGCTCGCCGCCGCGGCGACTCTCGCGAGCCTTCCTGTGCTGCTGGCGGGCTGGATCGCGCAAAAGCAGCTCATCCGTGGGCTGACGATGGGAGCCGTCAAGTAGTAGTGAAGGCTGTCGTGGTCGAGGAGCCGAACAGCGTGTCGGTGAAGAGCATCGACGATCCCACGCCTGGGCCCAACGACGCGGTGATCAAGGTCGAGGCCTGTGGCGTTTGCGGAACCGACATCCATGTCATCCGTGGCGAATTCGCGCCGACGCGTTACCCGATCGTCCCCGGTCACGAGTTCTGTGGAGAGGTCGTGGCGGTCGGCGGCGCCGTAATGAACTTGAAGGCCGGTGACTTCGTGGCCGTCGACCCATCTCTCTATGACGGGACCTGCCGCCAGTGCCGCGCCGGGCGCTTCAACCTGTGTGAGAACTGGAACGCGATCGGCGTCGGCAGGACCGACGGCGCCTGCGCCGAGTTCGTCGCGGTCCCGGCCGCAAACGCCTTCAAGTTCCCCGAAGACATTCCGCGCCACTACGGCGCGCTGGTCGAGCCGCTCAGCTGCGCGGTGCATGGTCTCGACCAGGTCGACCTCCGGGTCGCCGGCGACTACCTGATCTACGGAGCCGGCACGATGGGGCTGCTGCTTGCTCAGCTGGCCCGGGACGCAGGTGCCGCCGGCCTCGACGTCATCGACACCAACCCGACGCGGCATCCGCTGGCGAGGAGGCTCGGCGCGGATCGGGTCGCCAAGTCCGCGGACGACCTCGACCGGCCGCACGGATGGGATGTGGTGATCGACGCGACCGGGGCGGTGCCGGCCATCGAGGACGGACTGCGCCGTGTGGCTAGAGGCGGGACGTTCCTGATGTTCGGCGTGGCGAACGCCGACGCCGTCGCGAGCTTCTCGCCGTTTCGCGTCTACAACGACGAGATCAAGATCATCGGCTCGATGGCAGTCCTGCACAGCTTCGAGCGCGCCCTGTCGCTCCTGGTCAAGGGCGTGATCGACTGCGAGGCGATGATCACGAACCGGTTCGGGCTCGACGAGTACTCGACCGCCATCGACACGTTTCTCGCCGGCAGCGGGCTCAAGGTCCAGGTCTCACCGAACAGCCGGAGCTAGGGCCGGCTCGCGGCTCCGCTGAAGAAGCTCCACACCGCGTCCGATGCGTTCGGCTCTCCGGGCGGCGTGTCCTGGCCACCGAAAGCCGAGGCACACGACCAGCAAGGCGCGACCCAGCATCCCCCTCACGACCCCTTCCGCAGCCGCTTCTCGAACCAGTGGTGCGCGTAAGGCTCGTCGTTGAAGCGCTGCACCTCGCGATACCCGCTGGAGCGATAGAGCGCGATCGCCTCCTTGAGCGTGCGGTTGGTCTCGAGCCGCACCACCTTCACGCCCGACGCGATCGCGTGCCGCTCGAGCTCCGCCAGCAGCCGCCGCCCAAGTCCCAATCCGCGAGCGTCACGCGACACCCACATCCGCTTCAGCTCGGCGGGCGCTCGCCCGTGGAACTTGAGCGCGCCGCACCCGACCGGCCGTCCGCGAAGTCTCGCGATCATCAGTGCTCCTGCCGGCGCCATCAGCTCATGAGCCTCGGCTTGGATGCCTCGCGTCGGGTCGAAGCCCGTCTCGAAGCGCTGATTCAGCTCATCGAAGTACTGCTGGATGCACCACTGCGCATCGGCGGTCGTCGGGTCCTCGACGCCGAAGACGACGGTGGAGGCTTGTAGCAACCGGTCGACCTCGACCATCGCGTTGACCAGGTTGGCGCGCTTATCCACCGGCAGCGGCTCGAGGAAGCTCCATGCCACCCGATCCGCGCGGCGGTCCAGCTCGGCGCATTCGGCGACGCCGGCCGGCGTCAGCTCCACCTGGCGAACCCGCGCGTCGGCCCCACTCGGCCGCACCTTGACGAGGCCCTGGCGCTCGAGCGATTGGAGAACTCGGCTCGCGTATCCGGAGTCCAGCCCGAGCCGCGCGCGCAACTCGCGCACCTCGGCGCCATCCTGCCCGACCTCCCAGAGCGTTCGTGATTCTCCCATTGGTCTTCCCCGACCTAGGAAGCCATCGCTGAGCGCGCCTATCCGCTCCGCAGTCGTGCGGTTGAAGGACCTGACCTTCCGCACCGCCGCCGCATCCATTCTCTGACCTTAGTCAGAGAAATCCGAATCGTCAAGCCGTGCGCGGGCTCGCTCTTGCCCGCCTGGATCAGGCTCTGGCGGACGCTATTCGAGCCATTCCGTGACGAAGCGTCCGCTCAAGTGGATGTCGGTCTGCCGGAGCACGACCAGCCCCGAGTTGACGAACCTGTGCGGCACCCCGGCGGAAACGATCACCACCCGCGGCGCGCTCACTACCTCAGTCGCATCACCGGCGCTGAAGGTGGCCTCACCGTCCTCGACCACGAAGATCTCCGCGTACGGATGCCGGTGCAGCCGCACGCCATGGCCCGGCGCCATGCTGACCAGGATCACCGACACTCCGTCGGCGCCGAACGTCTGGCCTTCGAGCGACCAGGTCCCGTCCTCGTATTCCAGGTCCTGCCGGCCGATGACCCGGTAGCCGGCCGTGCTCACGAGAACGATTCTGCCCGAATGCCGGCGGCGCGCTTAGGCGCTCTTGGCTTCGGACTCCGCCTTGACCTCGAGGACCTCGCCTTCGATGTTGATCTGGATCTCGTCGCTGACTATGAACTTGCCGTCCAGCATCGCGTCGAAACGCATCCCGAAGTCCTTGCGGTTGATCTTGGTCTGCGCGGCGTAGCCGATCCGGTGTCCCATCATCGGGTCGTTGAACTCGCCGTACTTGACCGCCTCGAACGTGATGGGCTTGGTCGTGCCCTTGATGGTGAGATCACCGATGACCTTGTAGCGGTCGCCGCCGGTGTGCTCGATCTTCGTGCTCTTGAAATTCATGGTGGGGTACTTGTCGATCTCGAGGAAGTTGGATCCCCGCAGATCGCGGTCGCGCTGCTCGTTGTGGGTGCGGATGCTCGCCGTCTGGATCGTCGCTGAGAATGACGACTTCTCAGGATGGTCGGGGTCCAGCTCCGCCTCCGTGGTGACGTCGTTGAAGTGGCCGCGTACTGTCATCATCCCCAGGTGTTTGGCCGAGAACTCAACCTGGGTGTGCATCGGGTCGAATTTCCAAGTGGTCATGTTCCTACCTCCAAGGAGTCGTAACCGGTTGGAGACTCCACTTATTTCTAACCTAATCGAGTTTCTGCGCCGGCGTAAACTGCCGCCGTGAGCGACGACCTGGTCCCCGGCCTCCGCTATACGTCTGGGGCACAGCAGCTGTGGGCCGCCGTGATCGCATCGTTCGCCGGCTGGGAGCAGCGGGCCACCGAGGCGGCCGAAGCGGTCGGCCTCTCGCCGGTGTCGGCCTGGGCGCTGGTCCAGCTGGACCCCGAGCACCCGATCTCGCAGAAGGAGCTCGCCGCCCGCCTCAAGTGCAACCCGTCCACCGTCGTGGATCCGACCGACCGCCTGGAGGAGGCCGGTCTGGTGAACCGCCAGCCGAGGCCCTCCGACCGGCGGGTCAACGTGCTCGTGCTGACCCCGAAGGGGAAGAAGATCAGGGAGCACCTGGTGGAGCGCCTTTTCGAGCCGCCGGCAGCATTTCGCAAGCTCCCGGCCAGGGACCAGGCCCGCTTTCGCGAGGTGATCCTGGAGGCGGTGGCCGGCGAGGCATCCCGCGCTTCAAAGCGCCGCTAGAAGCTCCGGCATCCTTATATGTATATGGCCCGCACGCGAAGGGATGACCCACGGGTCGCGGGCATCATCGACCGCATCCGCGATATTCCGAGGGGCTCGGTCCAGGCCTACAGCGACATCGATCCTGCGGCGCCGCGGCTCGTCGGCCGCGTGCTGGCCACGACGCACGAGGATGTGCCCTGGCATCGGGTGGTGCGCGCGGACGGGAGCATCCCGAAGGGACGCCGGCAGCGCGACCTGCTGCTCGCGGAAGGCGTGCCCATGAAGGGCGATCGGGTCGACCTCAGCCGCCGAGGCTGAGATCGCCGGATTGAAGGTCTATGTGGACAGTAGTTCGTAGTTCAGAGTAGAAGCATGGGAAAGGGTTTCAGCTTCGAAGTGGGTAAATCTGAGCGCCACCTCGTCCACTTCTCCTTTGATCGCCTTCTAGGGGGGCTTAAGGTCACCGTTGATGGCGTACCGACTATCAGGGACTTACGAACCGTGTCGCTCTCCCTAGTCAAGGAGTATCAATTTCGAGTTGGTGCGAATGAAGTTCATGAAGTCTCTATCCGTAAGGAACGGAAGCTCATTTTCGCCGGCTTCAGGCCCCACATCTGCCGGGTGTTTGTCGATGGTGTCGAAATAGGTGTGTACTCGGTTTAGGTGGCGCGGTGGGACTTCCGGTCAAGGTGATGGAGCGCTGAGCGCGAGAAGGCCACAAGAATCATTGTGGTGAATGTCGAGTATCGGACGAGACGCAAGGACACGTGACTGAGACCGA